>JANRLG010000023.1:0-3379 GCA_033762835.1 Thermoanaerobaculia bacterium | reverse complement strand
CGAGATCATCTACGACCGGACCCGGTTCGTGCTCCACCTGAACGGCACCAAGTGGGTGGGGACGCCGGCCGCGGAAAGCCCCAGCAACGCCGAGCTGGGGACCATCGCCAACTGGAACCTCGTGCTGGGCACGGCCAATCGCGTCGGGGCCGTGTGCATGCGCACCAACGGCTAAGTGCTGCGCACGGCCACCAAGACATGAGCACTCCCAAAGTCGATCCGTACCCGGAGCCCGTGGCGCTGACCGCCCTCGACCTGAAGCGCCTCACGGTCATTCAGGGCGAGAAAGGCCGGGACGCCCGGCTGCGACGGCTCGCCCGTCGGAACCGCGATGTGGCCTGGCTGCTCGCTGAGCACCAGCGCCTCACCACGGCCAAGCCCAAGAAGGCCAAGCCAGCCGAGACCCCGTGACCCTGACCGAACAGGCACGCATGGCTGGGATTCAGTCCCAGCTCGCGGTTCGCGGTCGCACCGTGACTCACGTCCCGAGCGGTCTGCTGTTCCGTGCGCTGGCGGATCATCAGCCGGGGTTCAAGGCCCGGCCGGCGGCCGAGGGCGAGTACCCGTTCGGGGCGGAGGAACGTTCGGAGGACAGCCTCCACATCCTCCGCTCCGACCTCGCGGACACCGAGATCGCCGTCGGCGACGAACTGACGGACGCGAATGGCCGCAGCTTTCGCGTCGTCGCGGTGGAGGATTCGCCCCACAACCTCCTGATCCGCTTCACCGTGGAGGTGGCCCGTGCTTGATCTGACGGTCAACGCCCACGGCTTCAACGACGCCGTCACCCGCTACGTCCTCACGCTCGGAAAGGACGCCCGTGGCGCCGTCCGGCAGCAATCGATGCTGCTGGGTCGAAAGCTCGTTCAGTTCACGCCGCCGGGAACCCGCGCTCAAGGGCGCAAGGCCGTGGCCCGCGACATCCGGCGAGCGGTCACGCCGATCCGGCCCTCGGACTTCGAGGCTCCCAGCATCAAGAAGCTGATCCGCAAACGCGATTACGCCGGCCTCGAAGTCGTGTTCTCGCGCTTCAAGCAGGGCGGCTTCGCTGGATTCCAGGTCCAGCCGTTCTCCGCGGAACTCCACCGCTCGCGTAGGGACAAGCGCGGCCGGGTGACCCGTTCGGCGAAGGTCGCCACACCCGATGCCCCGCAGGTCCGCGACTACATCCGCGAAGTTCAGACCCACGTCGGCCGCGCCAAGGGCGGCTGGGTGCCGACGGTGACTCGGCTCGGCGGGAACGTCCCGGAGTGGCTTCTCCAGCACGGCGTCACCGGCTCGGTCGAGGACCGTACTGGCTCCATGAACCCCTCGGTGAAGATGAAGAACCGCAGCGAGTGGGCCGGGGACGCCTACGTCGACCGCGTCCTCTCCAACGCCATGGGCGCCCGTCGCCAAGCCATCCTCGCCTCGATCGAGAAGGCCACGAACTCCGCGGCTCGAACGTCCGGCCTCAAGAAATGAATCTCTGGGAGATCCAACCCGCGGTGAAAGCCGCCCTCGTCGCGCACCCGTCGATGGCCGGTGTTCCCGTGCTGCTCGATGACGGTGCCTACGACCGCACGCCCGGCCGCGAGGCGGCCCTGAAAGGTGCCGGCGTCGTGATGATCGTCTGGCAGATCGCCAGCTTCGGCATCCTGGCATCGGCCCGCGATGGGGTCGCAGCCCACCTGGTCTACGTGCCGGTGGTGATCGAGGAGAACGTCGAGCGCAACCGCCACGGCGGTCTCGGGCTGCCGTGGGAGCGTCTGCTCCAGTCGAGCCTCGAAGCCCTGAGTGGCCACCGCGCCCCGGGGACCCAGTTCCAGCTCTACGACCCCGCGTGGCAGAACCTCGGTAAAATCGACGGGGTCAACCGTGTCGTCCTGAACGTTCTCTGCACCGCCTACGTGAAACCTGTCGGCACCCTATGAAGTCCCCCGAACGATTCCGAAGACTGTCGCTCGTCGCTATCGGCCTCTGGGTCCTGCACGGCTTCGCCCTGCTGGCGGCGACCACCGATGCGCTGGCCCCGGTGACACACGTCGCCGACGTGGCCCGTGAGAAGGACGTGGTGTGGCTGTCCCTCGTCACCGCCATCGTCGCCCTCCTCTTCAGCGCCTGGCTGGTCCGCCAGATGATGGCGCAGTCCGTCGCCTCCATCACGGCGATCAACGCCCTGGCTCAAGAGCTCCGCTCCCGCCCGTGCTTCTACCACGACGCGCCGAGCACCCATCACCGTCCGCACTCGAACGCATGAGCACGACCAACGTCCGCCAACTCCAGGAAGTGGAACTCACCCGCGAACACTGGGTGAACGGCCAGCGCTTCGAGCCCGGCACCATTCTCACTCTTCCCGCCACCTGCGCCCAGAACCTGATCGAGGCCGGCGCTGGCGTCGCCCACGACACCGAAACCACCGACTGATCCCATGCCTACCGCCATCACCCTCGGCCACATCGAGGCCCACGAGAAACTCACCGCCCGCCTGTTCGTCCAACCGACGGGCGAGTCGGGCTACGTCGACTGCGGCAACGTCGCCGACTACAAGCACACGCCCGAGAAGCAGTACAAGACCCGCATGGTGGCCGAGGGCGGCTTCCGCCGGGTCAATGACGAGCAGGTCGACACCGTCCACGACCGTTGGGAGTTCACCCTCGACGAGATCGACGCCTTCAACCACCGGCTGCTCCACCTCGCTAAGGCACCGGCCACCGTCAGCCAGGCCGCGAGCACGGCCCCGGCCGGTACGGCGAGCCTGACCGGCGTCGTGAAGGGCCGCTGCTACTTCGTCGGTGCGGTCGGCCTGAACACGGTCGTCGTCAAGAAGGGCGTCACCACGCTCGTCGAGGGGACCGACTACACCCTCGATCACGGTGCGGGGGTCGTGACCGTCCTCCCTGCGAGCGTCACCGTCAGCGATGGTGATGACCTGAGCCTCACCTTCGGCGCCAGCGCCGTCTCGTTCGAGAGCTACACCGGCAACAGCCAGGTCCTGTTCCGCGGCTCGGTTCGCATCCTGGAATCGAACCAGTTCAGCGGGGTGCCCCTCCGCGACATCAGCTTCACCGGAGTCCTCTCGGTCACCGCGTGGCCCGAACAGAGCGGCGAGTTCGGGAAGTACACCGTGCGCGCCACTGCCACCGGCACGCCCACCGTCAAACGCCGCAGCGCCTCCTGAACCCTCAACCTCCCGACTCACGTTCCCGCCATGAAAACCAAGCTCACCCTCCTCGCCTTTTGCGTGGCTCTCGCCCTTGTCGCCGGCTGCTCGACCACGGCCGACAAGGACAAGCGCTGCGCCACCTACGCCGACGTGTACACCCTCTACCTTGCGAGCACCGAGGTCCGGCCGGTCAGCAAGGAAGAGTCCGCCGCCGCCGCGGCGGCCGCCATCTTC
>JANRLG010000022.1:0-27820 GCA_033762835.1 Thermoanaerobaculia bacterium | reverse complement strand
GGTGGGAAAGGGGCTGCCGGAGCCTGGCAAGGTTCCTGCTAAACGGCCGGCTTGCGGCCCGGCCCGCGCGACCGACTCGATTCCACAAGGAGCCTCGACATGTCCCGATCCCTGCTCCGTCTCCTCTGCGTACCCGCCCTCGCCGGGATCGTCTCGGCGCTGTCCTTCTCAGCCCTGGCGGCGGGAAAGGTCGGTGTCGAACGCATCAAGCTGCCTTCCCTGTCGACCGTCGAGGACTATCCCTACACGATCGAGGTGCCCGCCGATTGGTCCGTGCGCCGCGAAGTGCCGGAACCCGGCATCTACCTCGGCCCGCCCGCCGTCGATCCCAAGCAGTACCCGGAAATGATCTTCGTGCGCTGGAGCCGGGTCGAGTTGACCAACCCGGAAGCCACCGCCGCCAACATCAAGGCCAACGACTTGAAGAACGACGCCTGGACGGCCCCCGAGGTCACCGTCGTCGATGTCGGCACCACCAAGGGTCTGTGGGTGCGCATGGACTACCCGGCCAAGAACGACGTGCCGGCGCGCACCACCCTGACCTTGAAGGTGCCGATCCCGGGCGCCAGTATCGACATCATCGGCGCGTCTCCGACCGAGAAGTTCCCCGAGCTGCGCGCCCACTACGAGAAGATCCTGCGCTCGGTGCTCCCGGCTCCCGCCGAGGAGAAGACGGCCGAGGCCACGAAGCCTCAGGGTTGAGGCGGGAGGGGCTCGAGGCGCGCCGTGAAGTGGCGCAACGTCTCGGCCTGCTCCACGATGCGGTAGCCGGGCAGCTCGCCGCGGTGTTCGAAGACGTGGAGGACCACCTCGGCGACGTAGTCGATGTGGCTCTGGGTGAACACCCGGCGCGGTAACGCCAGGCGCACGAGCTCCATGGCTGCCGGGTGCTCGGAGCCGTCCGGGTGGCGGCCGAACATCACCGAGCCGATTTCGACGCCGCGCACCCCGCCGGTCAGGTAGAGCCCGTTGGCCACCGACCAAGCGGGGTATCGCAGCGGATCCAGTTCAGGCAGCATCTCCTTCGCATCCAGATAGACGGCGTGGCCGCCCGTGGGCTCGAGAATCGGCACTCCGGCGGCCACCAGCTTGGCTCCCAAGTACTCGACCGAGCGCACCCGGTAGCGCAGGTACTCGGGCTCCAGCACCTCTTCGAGGCCGATCGCGATCGCCTCCAGGTCGTACCCGGCCATGCCGCCGTAGGTCGGGAAACCCTCGAAGAGGATCTCGAGGTCGCGGAACCGGCCCGCCAGCCGGTCGTCGCGCAGCGCCAGGAATCCGCCGATGTTGGCCAGGCCGTCTTTCTTCGCACTCATCGTGCAGCCGTCGACGAGATCGAACATCGCCCGGGCGATCTCACGCGGGGAGCGATCCGCCTGACCGGCCTCGCGCATCTTGATGAACCAGGCGTTTTCGGCGAAGCGGCAAGCGTCCAGGAATACTGGAATCCCGTGGCGGTGGGCGACTTCGACGACCGCCGCCAAGTTCTCGAGGGAGACCGGCTGGCCGCCCCCGGAGTTGTTGGTGGCCGTGACCATGACCACCGGCACGCGTTCGGCGCCGACCTCGTGAATCGTGGCTTCGAGCGCACCGACGTCCAGATTCCCCTTGAACGGGTGGTGCTTGCGAGGCTGGCGCCCTTCCGGGATCGGCAAGTCCCGGGCCTCGCCGCCGGCCAGCTCGACGTGGGCGCGGGTGGTGTCGAAATGGGTGTTCGAGGGCACCACGTCGCCCGGCTTGACCAACGTTCGGAACAGGATGTGCTCGGCGGCTCGCCCCTGGTGAGTGGGCAACACGTGAGGCATGCCGGTGATGCCCTGGACCGCCGCTTCGAAGCGATAGAAGGACTTCGAGCCCGCGTAGGCCTCGTCGCCGACCATCATGCCCGCCCACTGGCGGGAGGACATGGCGCCCGTGCCGCTGTCGGTGAAAAGGTCGATCAGCACTTCCTCGCTGCGCAGCTTGAACGGGTTGTAGCCGGCCCGCGCCAAATACCCGCGGCGCTCCTCGGGAGTGGAGAAGTGCAGGGGATCGACGGCAGCGATGCGGAACGGTTCGATCAGCGTCTTGGGCGTGAATGGCTTCAAGGGGGCACCTCGCGGGCGGCAGCGTAGTCGCGAACGCGAAAGGCGTCAATCGGAACGAGGGGCCAACTTGCTAGACTGCCGCCTTCTTTCCCGAGGGAGGTCGAATGAAGAGTTGGCAGGTTTTCTTGGGGTTCTTGGCCGTCGCGGGAGTCGCCCCCGCCCAGGAAGTCCAAGTGTTTCGCGGCGCTACCGTCCACCCGGTTGCCGGACCGGTGGTGCCCAACGCCACGCTGGTCGTCCAAGGCGGCAAAGTCGTGGCCCTGGGTCCGGCGGAATCGACGGTGATTCCGGCCGGGGCGGTGGTCCACGAGCTGGCCGGTCGGGTGATCATCCCAGGCCTGGTGGACACCCACACCCACCTTTCCGGGGCCGGCGGCGCGGACGCTTCGACCGCTCTCGATCCCACCGTGCGCCAGCTGGACGGCGTCGACGTGCGCTCGCCGCAGTTCGTCAAGGCGCTGTCCGGCGGCATTACGACGGTCAACCAGATGTCCGGATCCGGACACTTGATGTCGGGCCAGACCATTTACCTGAAGCTGCGCCGCACGGGCACCCGGGTGGAGGACTGGCTGCTGTGCGCCGACCCCGCCAAGGACGTCTGCGGCGGCATGAAGATGGCGAACGGCACCAACTCGATCGGCACCTCGCCGTTTCCCGGTACGCGCTCGAAGTCCGCGGCCATGGCCCGCGAGCTCTTCGTCAAGGCCCAGGAGTACCAGAAGAAGATCAAGGCCGCGGGCAAGGACACGTCGAAGTTGCCCGACCGTGACCTCGGGCTCGAGGCCCTGGTCGAGATCCTCGAGGGCCGGCGCATCGTGCACTTCCACTCCCACCGTCACGACGACATCCTGACCGCACTGCGCCTGGCCAAGGAGTTCGGCTTCACGCCGGTCATTCACCACGGCAGCGAGTCCTACCGGGTAGCAGCCGAGCTCGCCGCGGCCGGTGCCCCGGTGTCGCTCACCGTGGTCGACAGCCCTGGCGGCAAGGAAGAGGCCCTGCTGGTGCGCTGGGAGGCCGGCAAGCTGCTGCGGGAGGCCGGTGTGGCGGTCGCCGTCAACACCGATGACTGGATCACCGACTCGCGGCTCCTGCTGCGCTCGGCGGCGTTGACCGTGCGAGCTGGGCTCGACCCCGCGGAAGCGCTCTTGGCCGTGACCCTGGCGCCCGCGCGCATGCTCGGCCTGGGTGACCGCGTGGGCTCCCTCGAGCCGGGCAAGGACGCGGATTTCGTGGTGCTGTCGGGCGACCCGTTCGCCGTCCGCACCCAAATCCTCGCGACCTGGGTCGAAGGCAAGAAAGTCTTCGACCGCGACGAACCGGAAGACCGGCTGGTGGCCGAAGGCGGCTACGGCGCCTTCGAAGGCATCGGTGAAGTGCACTTGGATGGGGAGACCGAACGATGAACCGCTGCCTGCTGTCCGCTTTGTTGCTCTGGGCCACCGCCGCCGGGGCGGAAACCGTCGCCGTGCGCGGTGACCTCGTGTATCCCGGGGACGGCCCGGCGATCTCCGACGGCGTCGTGATGATCGAAAACGGCAAGATCGTGCGGGTCGGCCCGGCGACCGAGGTGGTCATCCCGGCGGGCGTACGCGTCTACTCGGGCGCCGTCGTCACCCCCGGGCTGATCGACGCCCACTCGACGCTCGGCACCTCGGGCATCTTGAACAGCTCGGTGCCCGACGGCGGCACCGCCCACGATCAAGACCAACTCGAGACCTCCGGCCCCATCCAACCCGAGCTGCGGGCCATCGACGCCTTCAACGCCCGGGACGGCTTGGTCGACTGGGCACGCAGCCTGGGCGTCACCACCACCCACACCGGCCACGGCCCAGGGGCCTTGGTCTCCGGCCAGACGGTGATCGTCAAGCTGCGCGGCGATTCGATCGAGGAGGCGCTGTTCGATCCCGCCCGGCCCACCGAAATGATCGCCATGACCTTTGGGGCCTCGGTGATGCGCAACTTCCGCTCGCCGGGCAGCCGCCCGAAGGCCCTGGCGCTCGTTCGGAGCGAGCTGCTGAAGGCCCGCACCTACGCCGAGAAGCGTAAGAACACCGACCCCGAGAAGCGGCCGACGCGGGACCTGAAACAGGAAGTCTTGGCGGACCTGCTCGACAAGAAGATCCGCGCCCTCGTCACGGCCCAAACCGCCGTCGACATCCTGGCGGCGATCCGCCTCGCCCAGGAGTTCGGCTACGAGTGGGTGCTCGACGGCGCCTCCGACGCCCACCTCCTGCTCGCCGAGATCAAAGCCGCGGGCGTGCCGGTGCTGCTGCACCCGCCCATGACCCGCGCCGTCGGCGACCTCGAAAACGCCAGTTTCACGACCGCCGCGAAACTCGCCGCGGCAGGCATCCCCTTTGCGCTCCAGAGCGGCTTCGAGGCCTACGTGCCGAAGTCGCGTATCGTGTTGTTCGAAGCCGCCATGATGGTGGCCCACGGCCTGCCGACGGAGCGCGCGCTCCAGGCGATCACGGCCGACGCGGCGCGGATTCTCAAGATCGACGAGCGCGTCGGCACCCTCGCCCCCGGCAAGGACGCGGATCTGGTGGTCTTCGACGGCGATCCCTTCGAGTACACCAGCCACGTCTGCACGGTGCTGATCGACGGCGTGGCGGTGCGGGAGGAATGCCGGTGAGCGACGGGATGGCGCAACGCGAGCGGGTCGCTCTCGAAGCCGTGCGGCGCGCGGCGCGGGTGTGCCGGGCCGTGCAGGACGGCTGGATCACCCCCGAAAGCCTTGAAAAGCGCGACAAGAGCCCGGTGACGGTGGCCGACTTCGCGTCCCAGGCCGTGGTCGCCGAGTTGCTCGAGCGCGAGCTTCCGGGGGACGCCTTGGTGGCCGAGGAGGACGCCGCGGAGCTACGCGCCGAGGACGGCGAGGAGATCGCCGCCGGGGTGGTGGCGGAAGTCTCCGCGGTGCTCGGGCGGGCGGTGGAGAAGGAGCAGGTCTGCGCCTGGATCGACCGCGGCGCCACCGACCCGATTCCGGGTGATCCGCTTGCGCCCCGGGCTTACTGGACGCTCGATCCGATCGACGGCACCAAAGGCTTCCTGCGTCGCGAACAGTACGCCGTGGCCCTCGCCTATCTCGTCGACGGCCAGGTCGAGCTTGGGGTCTTGGCCTGCCCCGGGCTCGCGCTCGAGGACGACGGCGAGCCAGGTCTGGTCGTGGTGGCCCGGCGCGGCGGCGGTACCCGCTTCTACGCCGAGTCGATCGACGGCCGGGTCCTGGACGGCCGGGTAGCCTCGGCCGCGAGTTTCGCCGACGTGCGCTTCTGTGAGTCCGTCGAAGCCGCCCATTCCGACCACGACTTGTCCGTGATCGTCGCCCGCGAGCTCGGCATCGTCCGCCCCCCGCTGCGCATGGACAGCCAAGCCAAGTACGCCGTGCTCGCCCGCGGCGATGCCTCGGTGTACCTGCGATTGCCGACCCGGGCGGACTACCGGGAAAAGATCTGGGACCACGCGGCGGGCGCCCTGGTCATGACCGAAGCCGGCGGCCGCGTCACCGACGTCGATGGCCGCGAGCTCGACTTCTCCCAAGGCCGCACCCTCGCCGGCAACCGCGGGGTGGTGGCCACGGGCGGCGTCGATCACGAGGCAGTGTTGGCGGCGTTGCGCGGGCGGGTGTGACGGGAGAGGGGCAGGCACAGGGGCCTGCCCCTAGGGCACCTGCCCGTGGCTGCAATCGCTCAACCGCCGTAGGGGCGGCCCCCCGTGGCCGCCCTCCGGGCTCGCAAACGGGTCACGTTACCCGCCTCACTCCGGCGGCGGCTCTTCGCCCTCCGCCGGGCGTTCTTCTCCCGGCGGTGGCGCATCCACGGGCGAGTCCATGGGCTCGCCGGCCTTCGGGGTGTAGAAGGCGCGCTGCTGGTACCAGGGCAGGTCGGCGATGCCTTCGGCGGGCGGCGCGGCGGCCTCGGTGGGGGGCTGACGACCGGCGACGTAAGCCTCTTGGAAGCCTTCGCCCATGGGCACCAGGGTGACGCCGGAGGGGGCGCGGAAGCGTTCGTCTTTGGTCAGCCAGCCCGCTTCGAGACCCTGCTCCGCGATCATTTTCCAGATCGGAGCCGCGGCGGCCGAACCGTCCATACCGCGGCCCAGGGACTTCTTCATGTCGTATCCCACCCAGGCCAGGATGGTGTAACGCGGCGTGTAGCCGATGAACCAGGCGTCCGAATAATCGTCGGTGGTGCCCGTCTTGCCGGCGATGTCGAAAGGCAGGTCGCGCAGTTTCTGGGCCGTACCGCGGTCGATCACGCCCTCGAGCATGTGGGTGAGCACGTAGGCCACCTGCGGGCTGGTGACGGTGCGCGTCTTCGGCAGGTGGGACTCGACCGGCCGGCCGTCGCGGCCGTCGATGCGCTCGATCAGATAGGGTTCGACCCAGGTGCCACCGTTGCCGAAGGACGCGAAGGCGGCGGCCATTTCGATCGGCCGGAGGTCGGCGGCGCCGAGGGCGAGGCTGGGGAAGGGCGGCAGCTTCGAGTCGATGCCCGCGCGGCGGGCGAAGTCGATCACCCGGCGCACGCCGATCATGTCCTGGACCTTGACCGCCGGGACGTTGACCGACTGCTCGAGGGCCGCGCGTAAGGTGATGATCCCCGAGAATTTGCGGGTGTGGTTCTGGGGCATGTAGGAAAGCCGGCCGTCCGCGCCCTTGAACGCCGTGGGGCCGTCGAAGACGGTGTCCGTGGGCGTCAGGCCCTGCTCCAGGGCGGCGCCGTAGACGAACACCTTGAACGCTGAGCCCACCTGGCGCTCGGCTTGGACGGCGCGATTGAACCGGCTCTTCTCGAAGCTCCAGCCGCCGGCCATGCCGCGCACGGCGCCGGTGGCGGACTCGAGGACCAACGCGGCGCCCTCGATCTCCGGCTCCTGTTCGAGCTTCCAGCGCGGCGCGTGGTCCTCGGCTTCGTCGGCCTCTTCCAGCCGGAACCAGGCGATCTCGCCGCGGGAGAGCACCTCGTTCGGGCGGGTTTTCCCGGTCCAGCGCACGCCCTCGGAGGTGACGGTGATCTCCTCGTCCTGGATTTTGACCCGCGCGGTGGTGGCGTCGGCGCCGAGCACGAGGCCTTGGTACCAGCGACCGGGCACGAGCTCGAGACCGCTCCAGGTCGGCAGCTCGGTCGCGGCGATGTCGTTCTCGAGCACCCGGCCGATGTGGCCGCGCCAGCCGCGCCGTTTGTCGAGCCGGGCCAGGCCGCGGCGGAGAGCGCGATCGACGGCCGATTGGATGACCGGATCGAGCGTGGTGGCGACCCGCAGGCCGCCTTCGTAGAGCCGCGTGGCCCCGTACTTGTTCTCGAGGATCTTGCGGATTTCCTCGGCGAAGTACGGCGCGAGCTCGTCCTTGGGGCGTTGAACGACGACGCCGAGCGGCGAGGCCACGGCGGCATCGTGGTCGGCACGCGACAGGTACCCTTCCTCGAGCATGCGACCGAGCACGTGGTTGCGCCGCTTGAGGACCAGCTCGGGGCGGCGGTAGGGGCTGTAATCGCTGGGCCGCGGCAGGATACCGACGAGCGTCGCGGCCTCCGCGGGAGTCAGGTCACCGACGGACTTCTCGAAGTAGAACTGCGCCCCCGCCTCCATGCCGTACTGGCCGTGGCCGAGGGGTGCCAGGTTGCAGTAGAGGGTGAGGATCTTGTCCTTGGTGTAGTTCTTCTCGATCTCGACGGCGAGGAAGGACTCCTCGATCTTGCGCCGCCATTTCTTCTCGGGCGAGAGGAACAACATGCGGGCGAGCTGCATGGTCAAGGTCGAGGCGCCTTCGCTGCGGCGGTCCGAGCGGGTGTTGGCGAGTACCGCCCGGACCACACCCAAGGCGTCGATGCCGCCATGGCGGAAGAAGTTGGCGTCCTCCGTCGCGATCAAGGCGTTCACCAGGGTCGGCGGCAACTGCCCTTCTTCTAGCAGGATGCGCCGTTCCCGCGCGTAGGTCTTGTAGAGATTGCCCTGACGGTCGTAGAGCTCGGTGGCCAGAGTCGGTGTGTAGCTCGCGAGCGAGTCCACCCGGGGCATGTGAATGGCCGCGCCGACACCGATGCCGACGGCGGCGCCGACGACGGCGGTGATCACGATCGGCCACAACCAACGGCCGAGGCGGCGCTTGAGCGGCGGGGGCGGGGGACGATGCCAGGGCTGGGGTTCCACGAACGGGAATTATAGGCCGCGGCGTGGTCCGGTTCGTCGGGGGATGACGCGTCCTGGGCAGGTCTCGCTGTTGGGACCGAAAAACAAGGAGTACGCCATGAAGCATTTCCTGTCCGCGATCGTCCTGGCTCTGGTCGTGAGCGCCGGTGTGGCCACGGCCGAGGCGCCGCAGGACCCGATCGGCAACCTCGAAACGACGACCGCCGAGGCCGCCGCCCCGACCCTGGAAGAGATCTTCGCGATCGAAGACGCCAAAGTCCTGGCGACGACCTACTCGTGTTGGGTGTTCTGCGACGACGGTTCCCAGACGCTGGTCAACGTCAGCGGCCTCCTCAAGTGCGGCGCCACCGCCCGCAACTTCTGCGGCGCTCAGGCCTGCGAGTTCGTGTTCAACAACCGGTTGTTCACCTGCTGAGACCGGGTGATCCTCGACTCTTCACCGGGAGGGCGGCTTCGGCCGCCCTCCTTTTTTGTCGACCGTGCCCGGTGGGCGGGACCGGTGCCCGAACCTACGAGGAAATCGTGGCTCTTGGCTGCCGGGGTCGGCTGGTTGTGAGGACGAGGTCGGAGCCGGGGTTGACCGCTCGCAGCAAGCGCCCCAGTTGTTCCACGGAAGGCTTCGCCCTACCTTGCTCGTACCGGGCGTAGGTGTTGGGAGACGTCGTCTGTAGCCGTGAAGCCGCTTCTGCCAGCGTGACGCCGTGAAGTAGGCGCTGGCGTTTGAGCAACAAAGCCATCAGGGTCCCGGTGTCGGCCGATCCCACTTCGAAGTAGGTGCCGTCGCTGGGAAACACCTCGACCGAGAAATCCGGCTTCTGAACGAGTTCTTCGATGGCGTCCGCCACCATGCGGTATGCGTCCGTGCGCGACTTTCCTTGCGTCACCAGCCCGAGGATCGGTACCTCGACCGCCCAGAACCGACCCTGTTTCGAAATCTGCCCTTCGAATCGCATCAGTTCCCTCCTCGCGCCTGGCGAAGGATCGCCTTCGCGGTGTACTCGTTGATCTCGGTATGGCGCGGGACGGGAATCTCGTGCTCCCCCCGCGCCCAAATGTCATGGCGAGCACCGTTTCTCGCCAAGTGCCATCCGAGATCTCGCAAGGCTCGTTCGAGCTCTCGCCGTTTCATGGCCGACCGATCTTACACCGATCTGTGTTCGCGTCCGGCGGCCTCAGCGCCCCGGGGCCACCAGCAACCGGCCGTCGGGGCCGCGCTCGAACCACAGCGGCTCGCGGGGTTTGATCTCGGGGTAGACCTGATCGAGCCGCGCGGCGTCGTAAACGCGGCCGTTCAGGATCACGGTTTCGACCGACTCGCTGTTGCGGATGTCGGCCAGCGGGTCCTTCTCGAGAATCAGGAGGTCCGCCAGCTTGCCGGGCTCGAGGGAACCGAGGTCGCCGTCGAGGCCGAGGTAGTGGGCGCCGTCTTTGGTGGCGGCGCGCAACGCCTCGTGGGGTGTCATGCCGCCCTGGACGAGCATCCAGATTTCCCAGTGGGCGGCCAAACCTTCCCGTTGGCCGTGGGCGCCGATCTGGACTTTGACGCCGCGGCGCATCAAGTCCGCCGCGATGCCGGCGTTGTGGAAGTGGTTCCAGTCACCGTCGGCGGCGGTGACCCGGCGCCGCGAGCGGCCGTCGAGCTCCTCCTTCGGCACGAAGCCGAGCAGCCGCGGGTTCTTCCACACGTCGGTCTTGGCGTACCAGTAGTTCTCCCCCCACAACCCGCCATAACCGACCACCAGCGTCGGGGTGTAGGCGACGTCGGTGGCGCCCCAGAGTTGGCGCACGTCTTCGTAAATCGCCCCGACCGGGATCGAGTGCTCGATGCCGGTGTGGCCGTCGACCACCATCGTCATGTTGTGCTGGAAGAGCGAGCCGCCCTCGGGCACGACCATCATGCCGAGCTCGCGGGCGGCGGTGACCACCTGCTGGCGTTGATCGCGCCGGGGCTGGTTGTAACTCTTGACCGAGATCGCCCCGACCGCCTTCATGCGCCGCAGGTGCGTGCGGGCCGACTCGAGGTCGGACACCTCGGCCATGAACGGCGTCTCGGCGCCGTAGAGGATGGTGCCGGTCGAAAAGATGCGCGGTGCCAGGGTCAAGCCCGCGCGGGCGAGCTCCGCCGACGCGAAGATCTCCGAGGTGTCGTTCGACGGGTCGTGCAGCGTGGTGACCCCGAAGCCGAGGCTCGCGAGGTTCACCCAGCTGGTTTCGGGCTGGATCTCGTCCTGGCCCTGGGAGCCGTGCCAGTGGACGTCCACCAAGCCCGGCATCACCGTCTTGCCGCGGGCATCGATGACGTGGGCGCCTTCCGGGATCTCGACTTCGCCGGCCCGGCCCACGGCCTTGATCCGGTGGCCTTCGACGAGCACGACTCCGTCGTCGATTACCACCTCGCGTCCGCGCTCGCCGGCCATGGTCAACACCTGGCCGCCGGTGATGGCGACGACGCCCGTGGGCGCGTCCGAGGCCGCCGCGAAGCCGATGCGTTGACCCGTGGCGGGGGGCTCGGGCAGCTTCTCGGGTGCGCCGGCCAAGAAGGCGAAGCTGTCCGTCAACGGGCGGGTGAACAGCTCCGGGCCAAGCACCCAATGGAGAGCCTTCGAGTCCCCACTCCAATGCAGATCGTCGCCGGCGTCGCGGGTGACCTTGGCGGTCGGCAGGGCCTTGCCGCCGGGAGCCAGCGACAGGCTCCGGCCGGTGGCGGGGAAGGCCGTCACATAGACGTGGAAGCGCTCCTGCCAGGCGAGCCACTGGCCGTTCGGCGACACGCGGAAACGCACCGCGTTGCTCGCCGTGGCCTCGATACGCTCGGCTCGCTTCTCACTGGGGCCGTCGAGCCCGATCGAGACCAGTTGGCTCTCGCGCTCGGGCCGGCGGAACAGGTAGATGCGGTCGGACTCGGGGCCGAAATGGGCGTCGCTGCCGTTTTCCGTCACCCGTTCCGGCGTTCCCCCGGCGGTGGCAACTCGGTAGATCCCGGGTTGGTCGCCGAACAGCGGGCTGCGCAGGCCGCCGCCGCCGAGCTTCTGGTAGACCACCCAGGCGCCGTCCGGTGAGAGCCGAGGCTCGGCGTAGTGGCCGGGGTCGGCGACCACGATACGTTCTTCGCCGGTGGCCAGGTCGAAGATCCGCACGCTGCCGAGCTCGCGGTCGTCCCAGGTGGTGAAGACGACCGCGGAGCCGTCCTTCGAGAAGCTCCCGAAGTACTCGCCGTGGCTCTCCTGGGTCGTCAGGCGACGCACGGCGCCGTCCGGAAGGTCGCGGAGCCACAGCTTGCCGAGGGCCTGGAACAGCACCTTGTCGCCCGCGGGGGAGACCTCGACGAAGCGCAGCATCTTGACTTCGAACTGCGCCGGGGCGACTTCCACGGGGAAGCGCAGAGAAGGCAAGACCGACCGAGTGGCGACGACGTGGAACGGAATGTCGCTGGTGATCTGGGTGGCGACATCGACTCGCTGGAGCCGGCCCGCGGCCCAGAAGACGATCGCCCGGGCGTCGGGTGTCCAGGCCATGGCCGGGTAGACCCCGTGGATGGCCCAGGTCTCTTGCATGTCGCGATCGAGCCCGTCGTAGAGCGGCCATTCCTCACCGGTGGCCAGCTCGCGCAGATAGAGCACCGACTTGTCGCCGCTGCGCCGGACGAACGCCAGGCGCGTGCCGTCCGGCGAGGGGGTCGGCCGGCAGGCGCCGCCGCTGCCCCCAGTCACGGTCTCGATTTCGCCGGTCCGGCGGTCGAGCCGTTCGATGGCGTAGATGCCGGCGTAGGGGTCCTTGTTGTACTCGAAGAAGCGGCCCGGGGTGGCGTCCAGGCTGTAGTAGACGTAACGCCCGTCGGGAGACACGGCGGGCTCGCCGACGTCCTTCTGGTCATTGGGTTTGGTGGTCAAGGCCGCGCCGCTGCCACCGCTGCGGTGGTAGAGCCACATTTCGCCGGAGCCGAGGGACCGGGTGCCGGTGAAGTGCTTGCGTGCCACCAGGTACTCGCCGTCAGGCGTCCACACCGGACTGTTGAGCAGACGGAAGGACTCGCTGGTGACGGCTTTGGCGTTGGTGCCGTCGCGGTCGATCGTCCAGACGTTGTCGCCACCCCCGCGGTCGCTGGTGAAAGCGATCTTGGTGCCGTCGGGCGAGAACCGCGGCTGCATGTCCCACGCCCAGCCGGTGGTCAGCGCCCGCGCCTCGCCGCCCTCGATGGGCAGCAGGTAAAGATCCCCGAGCAGGTCGAACACGATCTCCCGGCCATCCGGCGAGACGTCGAGCGACAGCCAAGTGCCCTCCCGCACGTCGATCGGCACCGTCCGGGCGTCCCCCGGCGGTTTCTCGACGTCCCACTTTTCCTCTTCCTTCGGCTTCTCGGCCACCGGCTCGGGCGCCGGGGCGACCGGGTCCTGGTCCACCGCCTCGACGGTGGCGTGGCGGTGTTTGTCGAGAGCGTTGGGATGGTGTCCGCCATGGCCGAAGGCGGGTAGGGCGAGAAGTCCGAGACCGAGAGCGAGACCGAGAGCGCAGCGCGATCGCATGGGCTTCCTCCGAAGGGACGGCAGGGTAGAGGCCACGAGCGTATCAAACGGCTTGGTTTCGGGCCGGTACCGAATCGGCTGGCACTTCGCTTCCGATGTCATAGCATCACTGCATCTTGACATCCACGCTTCGCGCCGCTAGGTTTCGCCCATGCGTACGACTCTTGCCCTCGATCCGGACGTCTTCGCGGCGGCCCGAAGCCTGGCGGAGACCCAGGGCAAGACGCTGGGAAGGGTCGTCTCCGAGTTGCTCCGAAAAGCCCTCGCTCCAGCGCCCTCGGCGGCCGAGGTTGCGGGCTTTCCCGTTTTCGCCGTGCCGTCCGACGCTCCCGTGGTGACGCCGGAAGCCGTTCGCGCCGCCCTCGACGACGAGCCGTGATCGCGCTGCTCGACGTCAACGTGTTGGTGGCTCTGGCGTGGCCGAACCATTTGCACCACGGTGCCGCCCACCGCTGGTTCGCTCACCAAAAGAGCCTGGGGTGGGCTACATGCCCGGTGACTCAGAGCGGATTCGTCCGCGTCTCGTCCAATCCCACGGTATTCCCCGACGCTCGGCAGCCGGCCGAGGCTCTGGCCCTGCTCGACCGGATCGCACGGGTAGAGGGCCACCACTTCTGGGTCGATGACGTCTCGCTCGTCTCCGCCGAAGAATTCCTCGGCCTCGCACTCACGGGTCACCGCCAAGTCACGGATGCCCATCTCCTTTGTCTTGCCCGTCGCCGGGGTGGTCGGCTGGCGACTTTCGATCGGTCGGTGGGGAGGTTGCTTCCCGCGGGAACTCCGGCGGAACAAGCCATCGAGTTGATTCCAGTAGATCGGACGTGAGCTCTCGGCCTTCCCACGGCCGGGACAAGCCCGGCCCGACGACGCCCTCCCGAATCGGCTGGCACCTCGCTCCGCCAGAGTCACGTCTGCTCCCTGACCAATCCCTGACAATCCACTGACCAGCCTCCGACCCACTTTCGGCCGCCCAGCCCACACAATGAACGGGCCGGGCGGCGCGCCCGGAAAACGAACGGGGAGGCTGTGGAATGGTCGAGTTGGACGGCGAACCGAAGGACATGTTGACGTGGAAGATCGCCCCCTTCGTGGCGGTGCATCTGGCTTGTTTCGCGGCATTCTTCCTGCCGTTCTCGTGGGGGCTCGTCGGTCTGGCGTTCGGGCTCTACCTGCTGCGGATGTTCGCCATCACGGCCGGGTATCACCGCTACTTCTCTCATCGCAGCTTCAAGACCAGCCGGGCTTTCCAGTTCGTGCTCGCCCTGATCGGCCAGATGTCGTTCCAGAAGGGGGTCCTGTGGTGGGCGGCGCATCACCGGCATCACCACAAATTCAGCGACCAGCACGGGGATCTCCATTCCCCGGGCCTCCAGGGTTTCCTCTGGGCGCACATGGGCTGGATTCTGTCGAAGAAGCACGACGCCACGGACTACTCGAAGATCGGCGACTTCGCCAAGTACCCCGAGCTGGTTTGGCTGAACAAATACCACCTGATCCCCGGCGTCGCCCTCGGGGCGGTGCTGTTCTTCGCCGGTGGGCTGCCGGCCTTGGTCTGGGGCCTGTTCATCTCGACCGTGGTGACCTGGCACGCCACCTTCGCGATCAACAGCCTGACCCACATGATGGGCAACAAGCGCTACGCCACCAAGGACGACAGCCGGAATCACTGGCTGCTGGCCCTGATTTGCCTGGGCGAGGGGTGGCACAACAACCACCACTACTACAAGAGCTCGGTGCGCCAGGGTTTTTACTGGTGGGAGTACGACATCACGTTCTACGTGCTGAAGGTCTGCCAAGCCCTCGGCCTAGTGTGGGACCTGCGCGGCGTGCCCGAGCACATTCGGGAATCGAACCGCGTCGGCCGGCCCGAAACGGCCCTCAAGGCGGGCTTCGAGCCGCTCCTGGCCGACGAGCCGGCGTGACGGCGTAACGGCGTAACGGCCCCAAGGCCGGGGAGTCGCCTCCCCGGCCCGGCTGGTCAAGTCAGAAGTGGCACTGGTTGTTGCCGATCAAGCTGCAAACCGACGAGTTGTACAAACCAACCCACAGAGCTTGGCAGCAAGTCGTGGCCGAGGTGGCCAGGGCCAGGTAACAAGTCCCCGTGCGCTCACGGATCTTGCGCCACTGGGCGGGCTTCCCGCACGCGCTTTGGTCGACGAAGTAGGCCTCCTCGAACAGGCGCTGATCACGGTAGAGGAAGTGCAGCCGGTCGACGATATAGCAGGGTTGCGTAGGGCTCGCCTGCTGATAATTGCTGTCCTCCGGGTCACAGACATCCCCCTGGGAGTCCCCATCGCAGTTGGCCTGATTGGGGTTGTACTGGTAGGGGCAGTTGTCGTTCCAGTGGATGCCGTCGGCGTCCGGGTCGGAGTTGCAGATGCCCTGGAAGCCGCAGGTCATCCACTGGCCGTTGTCTTGGCACGGCGTGTTGCAGTCGGACTGGAAGGTACAGACGATCGAACAGTCGTCTTCGACGAACTGAGCGGCCGCGGGGACGGTTGCGAGACCCAAGGCCAAGGCAAAGGCGGCGAAACAAAGTTTCCCTCTCATCGATCTCCACTCCTTGCTGGGTTGCGTCCATGAGGGATGGCAGTTCCCTCTGAACTGCATCAGTGTCCTCACTGTCGAAAAGAGGACACCCGGCGGGACTCGTGAGGTCTACAATCCGCGAATGCCAGCCTTCCTCCTCGGCCTCCTGCTCGCCGCCGCCGCTGCAGCCGGTCCCCCCCGTGAAGTCCCGCCCGGCACCGCCCTTCGGTGGTCGGCGCCGGGGACGACGGAGTGCTTCCGGGAAGGCGAGCGCTTCTTGCCGGTGGGGGAGACCTGCTGGTATCCGATCGACCTGCTGACCCCGGCCGGTGCGCTCGAGCTCGGACGCGTCCGGGACGGGAAACGAGAGATCACCACCGTGCGGGTGGGCCAGTACCCGTACCCGACCCAGCGGCTGACCGTCGACGACTCGAAAGTCCACCCGTCCGCCGCGGACGAAAAACGCATCGCGCGCGAGACCGCGGAGATCGAGAAGGTCTGGGCGCGGACGACCGAGCGGCGTTTCACGCTACCCCTGTCGCCACCGCTGAAGCCGTTGCCCACGGGTGGCCGGTTCGGGGCGCGGCGCTTTTTCAACGGCGAACCGCGCAGCCCGCACTCCGGGGCCGACTACAAGGCCAAAACGGGAACCCCGGTGCTCGCCGCCGCGGACGGCGTCGTGGCCCTGGCGGCGGATCAGTTCTTCGCCGGCAAGGCGGTGTATCTCGACCACGGCGACGGCCTGTTCACCGTCTACTTTCATTTGAGTCGGATCGATGTCGAGCCCGGACAGGCGGTGAAAGCGGGGCAGAAGCTCGGCGCCGTGGGCGCCACGGGCCGCGCGACCGGGCCTCACCTGCACTTCGGGGTGCGCTGGCGGGGCGCCCGCATCGACCCCGCCGGCCTGCTGAAGCCGGCTTCGGCTCCCTCGCTACCCTGACGGCAGGGTGTCTTCGTCGAGGCCGGCGTACTCGTCGAGTGCCGCCAGCAACTCTTGGGCCTCGGCGAGCCGTTCCGCCGGCACATCGAGCCGCACCGGCCCGACCACCGGGTTGTAACCCATGCCCAGCCGGCCGAAGGCGAAGAGATCCTGCAGGCCTTCGTTGCGGGTGCGGAAGGGAACTTCCGCTTCGATCAGCAGGGATTCGGCGGCGGCCAACAGAGCCGGATCGCCCGTCGCCAGCGCCGTCGACCATTCGGCGGCCACGGGCTCGCCCGACTCCGGTTCGGCAGCCACGAGGGGAATCTCACAGTCGGCGCACCGCTCGATGCCCGGAACGAACTCGGCACCACACTGGGGACAGACCATGTTGCAACCTCCCGTGCGTTCTTCCGTAGCTAATCGAAGATAGTATCAGCGCTGGAGAAGCCTATGACTCGAGTCCACGAGGATCTTTCCCGGCTGCGAAATCTCGGTGCCGTCAGTGCCCGCTGGTTGCGTGCCGTGGGTGTCGATCGCAAAGAGGAGCTGCTGCGCCGCGGCGCCGCCCGAGTCTACTGCCAAGTGCGTTCGGTGGGCTTTCCCGCGACCCGCAACCTGCTCTGGGCACTCCAGGGGGCCATCCTCGACATTCCCTGGAACGACCTGCCCGGTAGCGTGCGCGATCAGCTGCTGCGTGACGTCGCGGCCCTCGAGTCCGACGAAAACCGCTGATCAGTTCGGGAACTTGCGGGAACCGGCCGCCAGGATCTCGCGGCTCTCCGGGTCTTGCAGGAAGGCCACGACCGAAAGTTGCTCCGGTCGCCACTCCGGCGCACGGTCGAATCGCTGCTCGTACGTCTTGCTGCCGCCGGCCGGGAGTGAACCCAAGGTGAAGAACCGGCGGACCACATGGTCGTTGGCGAGCCGACGGCGAGCATTTTCGCCGCGCGGAACGGCGGTCTCGAGGCCGGACTCGACCACCGCGAGCAGCAACTCGGCGGCCGGTGCCCCGGCGACCAAGGAGGCCTGGGCCGTCACCAGGAAACCCCGGCCGTCGGGCTTCACGGTGAGGGCCACGGTACCCCGGGGTGCGCGGCCGAGGGCGTGGGCGATGAGCTCGCGGGCCGCCGACTCGTTCGAGCCGACGCACTCGCGGGTGCCGCCCACCACCAGTTGCGGGGTGTAGATGCGGCCCGTGTCGAAGGCGTCGGCGTAGGCCCGTTGCCGAGCCGAGGCCTCGGGAGAAGAAAACGGGTCGGTCCAGCCGATGTGGTTCCAGTAGTCGACGTGGAAGGCCAGCGGCAGCACCCGGCCCGCGAGTGCCGGATCATTGCCGAGCGCGCTCAACACGCGGTCGGCAGGCGGACAGCTGGAACATCCCTGGGAAGTGAACAGCTCGAGGATCACCACGGCACCCGCCGCAGGTTCGGGCCGGGGACCGCTCGGCGCGGAGCGCGTTGCGGCCCAAACGAGAGAAACCACCAACGTGGTGACGGCGGCGGTGACGAGGGCGGCGGCGTGGGAGCTACGCATGGTATGCAACAATCCCCTTTCGAATGGCCAAAGTTCCCGACCGACTTCGCGATCTGGCCGAGCTGGGCTGGGATGACGACTTCGCGACGGCCCTCCAGGCTCTCCACGATACCGCTTTAGTGCCCGGGCGCGTCGTCGCCCAACTTGGTCCGTGGGAGCGCGTGGCCACCGCCGCGGGCGAAGTCGCGGCGCGCACCCCGGGCGGTGTGCGCCACCGCGCGACCTCGGCCCTCGAGTTGCCCACGATCGGCGACTGGGTGGCCCTGCGCTTGTCGACCGTGCCGGGCGAGCCGGCCCGCCTCGAGGCCGTCCTGGCGCGCCGGAGCGCTTTCGTGAGGCGGGCCGCCGGGGAGCGCGACGAGCTCCAGGTGGTGGCCGCCAACATCGACATCGTGCTCCTGGCCGCCGGCCTCGACGGTGACTTCAATCCGCGGCGCCTCGACCGTTACCTGACCCTGGCCTGGGAGAGCGGCGCCCAGCCGGTGGTGCTCTTGACCAAGGCGGACTTGGCGGTGGACCTGGAAAGCTCGCTGGCGGCCGTTCGCGCCGCGGCGCCGGGAGTGCCCGTGCTGGCGATCTCGGTGGTCGACGGGCGTGGCCTCGAGGAGCTCGCGGCGTTCTTCCGCCCCGGCCGCACGGTGGCGTTTCTCGGCTCTTCCGGCGTCGGCAAGTCGACGTTGCTCAATCGCCTGCTGGGCACCGAGACTCAGCGGGTTTCGGCGGTGCGGGCAAGCGATCGCCGCGGCCGCCACACGACGACCCGGCGCGAGCTCTTCACCCTGCCCGGTGGCGCGCTGGCCATCGACACGCCAGGCATGCGCGAGCTCCAGCTCTGGGAGTCCGACAGCGGTCTCGAAGCGACGTTCGAAGATCTCGAGGCCCTCGCGGCGGACTGTCGGTTCCGCGACTGCGGCCATTCCAACGAGCCGGGCTGCGCCGTCACAGCCGCGCTCGTCGCGGGTACCTTGGCGCCCGAGCGCCTGGCCAGTTGGCGCAAGCTCGAGGCCGAGCAGCAGCAGCTCGAAGTCCGCCGGGACGCCCAGGCGCGGCTGGCGGAGAAGGCCGCCGACAAAGTGCAGCACAAGGCGCTCCGACAGCTGTATCAAAAACGAGGTCGCCGATGACCCCGGCCGACCGCTCCACCTTCGACCGGCTGTTCGCCGAAGTCCTGTCCCCGGCCTACGGCCTGGCGTTGTCGTTGTCGAAAAACGCCACCGAGGCCGAGGACCTGGTGCAGGAGGCTGCCCTCGCCGCCTTCAAGGGCTTCGGGACGTTCCAACCGGGCACGAACTTCAAGGCCTGGTTCTACCGCATCCTGACGCACTGTCATTACTACCGTTACCGGCGCACCAAGAGTCGCGGCGAAGCCGTGCCGCTCGACGAGGATCTCGACCTCTACCTCTACCGACGGACCGCGGAGGCCGGCTTCCACTCCCAGAGCGAGGACCCGGCGGCCGTGCTTCTGGACAAGCTGACCAGCGAGCAGATCCGTTCCGCGGTGGCCTCCTTGCCCCCGGAGTTCCAGGTCGCCGTCGCGCTCTTCTTTCTCGAAGAAGCGTCCTACGAGGAGATCGCCGAGGTGCTCGAGATTCCTCTGGGCACGGTCCGCTCGCGCCTGCACCGCGGGCGTAAGTTGCTGCAGAAAGCGCTGTGGCAGGTCGCCCAGGAGTACGGCCTGGTGGGAGAAGGAGTCGCGACATGAAGCCCAGCCGTCTGTCCTGTGAGGAGACCTTCCTCCGGCTCGACGACTACTTGGACCGCCGGCTCGACGAGACCGAACGAACCGAGGTGGAGCTCCACCTGGCGACCTGCGAGGTGTGCGCCCGGGAGTACCAGTTCGAATCCCGGGTGATCGCCGAGGTCAAGAGCAAGCTCGGGCGGGTCGATGTCCCCGCGGGCCTCGCGGAACGGGTGGCCAAGCGGTTGGCGGGTGCTTGAGGTGGGGCGCCGACTCGCCCTGCTCGTCCTCCTCTCCCTCTCTCTCGGCGGCTGCGCCAAGCTCCGCGGGGGCGTCTCGCAGGTCTGGGAGATCACCAAGGAATCCGGCGGGACGCTGCTGTGGGACACCACCCTGTGGACCGTGGGCGGTGGCGTTTTGGGGCTCGTGCTCGGACTCCTCGGCTATCGCCTGCTGCGCCGAATGGGGGCCTTTCGCGGCGAAGGCGCCTGGTTTCAGGCGGGACGGATCCTCACGGGCCTCCTCCTGCCCCAGCTGCTGACCCTGTGCCTGGCCTCGGCCGGATTCTTCGAGGGTCTCTACCAGGGCGCTCGGCGGGCCTTGACCGAGGGCGCGGCGACGCGCTCGAGTTACCAGCTGCTGGGTGCGGTGGGGGCGGAGGCGATCGGCGGTTTGTACTTCTTCGATGCCGAATGGCGGGCCAAGGGCAGCTTTGGGGATGCGCGGTCGGCCTTCTTCGGACGACTCTCGGAATTCCGCGACGGTCACCGCGAGATTGACGCCGCCGAGGCGCGGGATCGTCTGCGCGGCCTGACGCGGGAGACCATCGACCTAGCCCTGACGCTGGTCCGCGAAGAGTCGGCGAAGCGGTTTCCGGCTCTCGGCTCGGGCCGCCTCGGAGCCCTGTCCAGGGCCCTGTTCTCCTGGCTGGCTCCCGCCGTCGACAGCCGCGTCGAGGCCGAGACCACGGGCTGGCGGGTACCGTTCCTGCCCCGCAACCCGCTCGTGGGCCTGCCCGATCGCCTGCCCGAGGTGGCCCGCCGAGGCGGTCACCCGGAGCGCATCTCCTACGACGAGTTGGCCTCGTTTCTGGTCGAGCAGGCGCTGGTGGAGCCGTCCCTGGGGGCCGTGAAGCTTTTCTGCCGCGGTCACTCCATCGCGTTTCTGGCACCCGTACCGTTCCTGTTCCTGATTCCCCTCGCCCTCTTCGCCCTGGCGAGGTGGCTGCGAGGCCCCGAACCGCCTCCGAGGACCGCACCATGATCCGCGCTCTGCTCGTCGCCGTTCTCGTCGTTGGGTTCGTTCCCGTCCTTGCCGCCGAGCCGCCCGCCTTCGACCTCGTTCTTCGCGGCGGCACGATCTACGACGGCAGCGGGCTGCCGCCGTTCGCCGGGGATGTTGGCCTGCGCGGCGACCGCATCGTGGCGCTCGGCGACCTGTCCGGTGCGCGCGGAGTCCGCGAGCTCGACGTCCGCGGCTTGGCGGTGGCGCCGGGCTTCGTCAACGTCTTGTCCTGGGCCACCGAGTCCCTGCTCGTCGATCCCCGGGCGCCCAGCGACACCTTCCAGGGCGTCACCCTCGAAGTCTTCGGCGAAGGTTTCTCGATGGGGCCGCTGAACGCCGAGATGAAGCGCCAACTGATCGCGGACCAAGGGGATCTGCGCTACGACGTGACATGGACGACGCTCGGTGAGTACCTGGAGGCGCTCGAGAAAAGAGGCGTCGCGCCCAACGTGGCCTCGTTCGTGGGCGCCACTACCGTGCGCATCCACGAGCTCGGCTACGCCAACCGGCCGCCGACGGCCGACGAGCTCGAGCGCATGCGAGCGCTCGTGCGCGCGGCCATGGCGGAAGGGGCGCTCGGCCTCGGTAGCTCGCTGATCTACGCCCCGGCCTTCTACGCCGGCACCGACGAGCTGGTGGCCCTCGCCGAGGCCGCCGCGCCGGGGCGCTACATCTCCCACCTGCGCAGCGAGGGCAACCGCTTTCTCGAGGCCCTCGACGAGCTGCTCGAAATCTCCCGCCGCGCGGGGGTGCCCGCCGAGGTCTACCACCTGAAGGCGGCGGGGCAGAGCAACTGGGGCAAGATGGCCGCGGCCATCACCAAGATCGAAGCCGCGCGCGCCGCGGGCTTCGACGTCACGGCCGACATGTACACCTACACCGCGGGCGCCACCGGGCTCGACGCCGCCATGCCGCCCTGGGTGCAGGAAGGCGGTACGGAGGCTTGGATCACCCGCCTGCGGGACCCGGAGTCGCGCGCCAAGGTCGCTGCCGAAATGCGCACGCCGACGGACGCCTGGGAAAACCTGATGCTGGCCGCGGGCGCCGAGGGCATGTTGCTCGTGGGGTTCAAGACCGAGGCGCTGAAGCCGTTGACCGGCAAGACGTTGGCCGAGGTCGCCCGAGCCCGCGGCAAGAGCCCCGAGGAAACCGCCATGGACCTGGTGAGCGAAGACGGCACCCGGGTGGGCACGATCTACTTCCTGATGTCCGAGGACAACGTGCGCCGTCAGGTCGCCCTGCCGTGGATGAGCTTCGGGTCCGACGAAGCCGCCCCGGCCACCGAAGGGCCGTTCCTGCGCTCGAACAACCATCCGCGGGCCTACGGCAACTTCGCCCGGCTGCTCGGGCGTTACGTCCGCGACGAGGGTCTGGTCCCGCTCGCCGAGGCGGTCCGGCGCTTGACCTCGTTGCCGTGCGAGAACTTGAAGATCCGCGACCGCGGCCGGCTCCGCCCGGGTTACTTCGCCGATCTGGCGATCTTCGACCCGGCCAAGGTCCACGATCCGTCGACCTTCGAAGCGCCTCACCAGTACGCCACCGGCATGGTCCACGTCTTCGTCAACGGCGTGCCGGTGCTCGAGGACGGCGTGCTGACGGGCAAACCCGCGGGCCGAGTGGTCCGCGGGCCGGCCTGGCGCGGGTGGGCGAAGGAGTCGAAGTGATACAAATCTCGCCGTCATGACCACTCCCGGTGAATTCCCGCCGTCGCCCTTCGACCCCGCGCCGCGCCGCCCGTTCTCCTGGCGCCCTTGGCTGATCGCCGGAGGCGCCTTCGTCGCCCTGGCCTTCGTGGCCGGCTTGCTGCTGCTCGCCAAGCAGAACGAGATCCTGGCCTGGACGCTGACGACCCTCGAGCAGCGCCTGGAAGGTCGGCTGGAAGCGGTGACCCCGGAGGCCCGGGAGCGTCTGGCGGCGGCCTTCGACACGGCTCGTGGCGCCATCCAGGAAAAGAAGTTCAACCTCTTCGCCCTCGAGCGCGCGCAGTCGAAGGCGATGGCCGGCAGCTCGGGGCCGCTGTCGGAGGAAGCCGCAGCAGCCCTGGCCGAGGCGCTGGAGGCGGTGCCGGCGAAGGCACCTCCGAACCAGGGGACCTAGGCAGCGACCGGACGGTCAGATTTTCACTCTTGTTCGCGAAGGACCCGGTGAAGCCGAGCCCACCCTGTCGGTGGGAGGGGTCGCGGGAAAGCGGCCGATCGGACTTCAGCGGAGATTCGCCATGCGCCTTTCTACTCTCGCCGGTGTTTCGGTTCTCGCCGTCTGTCTCGCCGCGCCGTCCTTCGCCGTCTGCCCCGGCGTCGGCAGTTGCCCGGCCCTCGCGGGTTGCCCGCCCGAAGCTAAGCTGGTGGAGCCCACGGATTCGATCCAGTCGGTCATCGCTGGTGCGCCAGCGGAGGGGCTCACCGTGTGCGTCAGTCCGGGCACCTACATTGGGCGGATCGACTTCTTGGGTAAGCCGATCCACTTGACCTCGAGCGGTGGGCCGGCGGTGACGATTCTGGACGGTGGGGGTTTGGGGCCGGTCGTTCGCTTCGCGACGGGCGAGGGCTCGAAGAGCATTCTCGAGGGTGTCACGATCCAGAACGGCGCGGTCTCTGGAAACGGCGCCGGAATTTCCATCGACAACGCCTCCCCAACGATCCGCAACGTCGTGGTGCGGAACAACCGCGCCATCGGAACCTCTGCTCGCGGCGGCGGCATCGCCGTCTTCGGCGCCAAGTCGCGGCCGGTGATCACCTGCTCGCAGCTCCTCGACAACGACGCCGATTACAGCGGCGGCGGGCTCTACAGCGCCTACTCGGCGGACCCTTACGTGCGCTCGAGCGTGATCTCCGGCAACAACGCAGCTTACGGCGGCGGTATCGGCGTCGCCTTCAGCGGCCGCCTCGACCTCGGTTGGAGCGAGATCTCGAACAATGCAGCCATCGACGGTGGTGGACTGCACTCGGGAGTAGCGTACGGCAACGTGCTGGCGCGGCAGGTTTGGTTCAAGGGCAACATCGCCAGCGACTTGGGCGGTGCCATGTGGGTACCGGCGGGCTTCGCCGAGGTCGTGAACGCCACCTTCGACGGCAACTTGGCCAGTGGCGGCGGGGCTCTCGCCGCGGGCTTCGGCAGCCTGGTGAGTGTCAGTAGCTCGTTGTTCGTGCGCAATACGACCACGGGAGGGAGCGCGGCGTTGATCGACTGGGGTGGCGCCAACACCTCGCTCGTCAACCACTACAACGGCTTCTTCGGGAACGTCGGCGGCCACCACGCCAACACCTACGGGAGCGTCGGACTGTTGACGCTCCCGTCCTTCGGGACTTCCTGTTGCCCGACCACCGTTGCGGAAGGCGTGAACGCCGGCATTCCGGATCTTCACTTCAACGACTCCGATGGCTCGCGCAACGACCTCGGAGCCTGTGGCGGAGGTGCGCTGTCGGTGTTCGGGCCGATGAACTGAGGGGGGGACGGGGGCTCCTCGTCCGGCTTTCGCCCCGGACCGCGCGGTGATAGAACCCACTCAGCCATGAGTGACGACCGTTTCCGCGCCGTCTCGCCGTTCACGCCCCAGGGGGACCAACCCGAGGCCATTCGCCAACTCGTCGAGGGGCTCGAGCGGGGGGACAAAGAGCAGGTGCTGCTCGGCGTCACCGGCTCGGGCAAGACCTTCACCATGGCCAAGGTCGTCGAGGCGATCAACCGGCCGACCTTGGTGCTGTCCCACAACAAGACCCTGGCGGCCCAGCTCTTCCAGGAGTTCCGCCACTTCTTCCCGGACAACGCCGTCGAGTACTTCGTCTCCTACTACGACTACTACCAGCCCGAGGCCTACGTCCCCCAGAGCGACACCTACATCGAGAAGGAATCGACGATCAACGAGGAGATCGACCGCCTGCGCCTGCGCGCCACCAAGGCGCTCTTCGAGCGGCGGGACGTGTTGATCGTGGCCTCGGTCTCGTGCATCTACGGCCTCGGCTCGCCGGAGGCCTTCTACGGCATGTTGCAGTTCTTCCGGAAGGGCGACGACGAAGGGCTCGATCCGGCTCTGGCGCGGCTGGTCGGCATGCAGTACCAGCGCACCAACATGGATCTCTACCCGGGTTCGTTCCGGGTGCGCGGCGACGTGCTCGAAATCCTGCCGGCCTACGAGGAGATCGGCATCCGCGTCGAGTACTTCGGCGACGAAGTCGAGCGCATCCTGCGGTTCGATCCGTTGCGCGGGGAGATCCTGCGCGAGCTGGAGAAGGTCGCGGTCTACCCGCGCACCCACTACGTCACGCCCAAGGACCGGCTACTGAAGGCGATGGACTCGATCGAGATCGAGCTCTCCGAGCGGCTCGCCGAGCTGAACGACTCCGGCAAGTTACTCGAGCTCCAGCGCCTCGAGCAGCGCACGCGCTTCGACCTCGAAATGCTGCGCGAGGTCGGTTACTGCCACGGCATCGAGAACTACTCGCGCCACCTCTCCGGCCGCGCCCCGGGTGAGCCACCGCCGACGTTGTTCGACTACATGCCGACCGATTTCCTGCTGATCGTCGACGAAAGCCACCAGTCGATTCCGCAGGTCCGCGGCATGTTCCACGGCGACCGTTCGCGCAAGCAGACCCTCGTCGACTACGGCTTCCGCCTGCCCTCGGCGCTCGACAACCGGCCCCTGACCTTCGAGGAGTTCGACGAGCGCGTGGGCCAGCGGGTCTACGTTTCGGCCACCCCGGCGCCCTTCGAGCTGGCGCGCGCGGGCGGCGTCGTGGTCGAGCAGCTGATCCGCCCCACGGGCCTGCTCGATCCCGTGATCGAAAGGCGCCCGGCCAAGGGCCAGGTGGACGACCTGGTGGGGGAGATCCGCAAGACCGTGGCGAAGAAGGAGCGGGTGCTGGTCACCGTACTCACCAAACGCATGGCGGAGGAGCTGACCCAATACCTGACCGAGCTTTCGATGCGCGTGCGTTACCTCCACTCGGACATCGAGACGCTCGAGCGCGTCGAGACCATCACGGCCCTGCGCCGCGGCGAGTTCGACGTGCTGGTGGGCATCAACCTGCTACGCGAGGGCCTCGATCTCCCCGAGGTGTCGCTCATCGCCGTGCTCGACGCCGACAAAGAAGGCTTCCTGCGCAGCGAGACCTCGCTGATCCAAACCGCTGGCCGCGCCGCCCGCAACGTCAACGGCCGGGTGATCTTCTACGCCGACGTCGTTACCGGCTCCATGGCCCGTGCCATGGATGAAACCGAACGCCGCCGGATCACCCAACACGAATACAACCTGGCGCACGGCATCGAGCCCCAGACGATCCTGAAGGACATCCACAGCCCCCTCGTGGCCCTCTCCAACCTCGACTACTACGAAACCGGCCCCTTGCGCCTGCTCGAAGTCGCCGAGCGCACCGAGGTCCCCATCGCCGAGCGCATCAAGGAGCTCGAGAAGGAAATGCGCGCCGCCGCCAAACGCCTGGAGTTCGAAGAGGCCGCGATGCTGCGCGACAAGCTGAAGGAGCTGCGGGAGTTGCAGGTGTACGCGGGGTGAAGGAGCGAAACGTCGTGATCACGATCTTGAGGGATTCCGGCTAGGTCATTCGTTCTAGTCCTCCAGAGAGCCCACGCCCGCCGCAAATGGACCCGATCCCCGGGTCACCTCGGGCTTCCTCGGGCTCCAGGAGGCAACGAGTGAACTTCCGTACCAAGGATTTGATGATCAATGTCATCCCAGAGGTGGCGATCAACCCCGACATCGTCCGGCATACCCTCTGTCACTGGTTGGTGAGCGCGCCCTATTGCTGGCGAAAGTGCTCTGTTTACGTGTCGGAGATTCCTCGGGCCTGCCGCTTGGGCATCACCCTCGACCTCGGGCCCGTCGACTGCACCGGAACTCCGGCCTGCGCGGGCTCCATGACGCCTTGGCTCGAGGGCCCCACGGTCGAGGGCATCAACGTGCTGCGGGACCAGCTGAAGGCTCGCATCGCTGAGCTCGACGACATCCAAGCGTCGTTCCAGGACGGCCCGGCCAACCTGGCCGAGGCCGAGACCCTCGAAGCCCACTTGAAGGATGCGCTCACCCAGGTTCAGGCCAAGAAGGCCGAGCTGAGGGGCGCCAAGAAGTGAGCCGCCGGGTGGGCCGGTCGCCCTTGGGCCGACCCACCCGACGTCCCTTGGGATGCCAGGAGGATTCGATGACTCGGACCGTGGACCCGGCTCTACTCGATCTGCCGTGGCGGGTGAGCGCCGCTTGGGAGTTGGTGCCGGGGGATCGCGCTGCCCAAGCCGAACAAGCGTTGCTCGCGCAGCTGGGCGACGATCCGACCCTGTTCGGACTGCTGCGCCCGGTGGGGGAGCCTGCAGACCGGACGCTGCGGGCGGTGGACCGCGAGACGGCGCTCCTGTGGTGGACGCTGGCGGCCTTTCCGGGACCGATCCCCGCTTACGCCCGTCGACCCGATCCCGCCGCGGCGGCGGCCGGCCTCGCGGCGTTGCTGCTCGACGGTCTCTTCGAGATTCGGGGGGAAGACGGCTCGTTTCGGACGGGTGGCGCGGCCTTGGCGCTCGTGGCCGGCCGACCGGCGTCGGCGAGCGCGGGTGCCCTCGACAGGTTGTCCCGGGAGGCCCTCGCGCATGCCGCGGCGCTGGCGCCGGGCAGCGCCGCCGAGCTCGCGGGCGTCCTCTACAGCTACGGCCGAGTTGCCCTGGCCCCGGGCTTCGTCCGTGAGCTCGGCAGCGAGCTCTCGGACGCGTCCGCGGTGCTCCGGTGGCTCGAACTCGGACCGGGCGGGGCGCGGCGCCGGGCCCTCGAGACCGACTGGCGCGTGCCCACCGACACCCGCGAGGGCTGGTTGGCCTTCGACCGCCGGGGCGGCGGTGGCGCGCGGAGGAACGAGCCGAGTGGGCCGACCTGGAAGCTCTACTTCTCGCCCCGGATCGCGGCCTTGCCGGCGACCCTCGAATCCTTCGCCGCGACCCTGGCCCGCCACGGCGCCCAGGCCTTCAAGCTCGGCGCCGAGCTCGCCGGGCTGACTCGGCCGGACAAAGCCGTGGCCTACTTCGCGCGCTTCGAGGACTTGGCCGCCGCCGGCCAGGAGCTCGCCGAGCGCCTCGCCGACGTGCCCGCCCAGGGCGTGCCGTTCACCGC
>JANRLG010000021.1:0-2467 GCA_033762835.1 Thermoanaerobaculia bacterium | reverse complement strand
TGCGGGTGACTTTCGCGAAGCCACCTCCTGGACCGACCTCGCGGCCCGTTTGCGCGAGCGCGGCCTCGAGCTCCAAGCCAAGGGCCGCGGCCTGGTGGTGACCGACGGCGAGCGGGAGGGGAAAGCCAGTCGCATCGCTCGGGACGCCTCCCGCGGTCATCTCGAGGAACGCTTCGGCCCTTTCCAGGAATGGCGCCGCGAGCTGGCCGAGCTGGGTAGGGAGGTCGATGCCTTTCGGCTCGCCGAAGCCCAGCGGCTCGCCCAGGGCGAGAACTGGCAGCGGACCGTGAAGCTCGCCGAGAAGGCCGAGACCCGAGTCGCGGGCTACGACAAGCTGGTGGCCGATCGCGAGCGGCTCGAGGGTGAGCTGCGTTCTCGGCTCACCCGGGTCTACGGCAAGGACGGCGCCGAGCAGATCTTCCAGGAGATCAGGACTCGAGGAGGCGAACGCCGTTCGCTTGGCGCGGACCCCGAGCTCGAGACCTACCGCCGCCTGACGCAGGAGCCCGAACGCTTCGGCCGCCTGGCCGGCGCCGAGATCGCCGGCTTCGAGACGCCCGCTCGCCGGCAGGCCCGGGAGGATGCCCGCGCGGCCGGCCAGGTCTACCGCCAACTCCTCGCCACCGAAAGCGCCGAGCTTCATGCGCGAGGACCCGCACGGAGCGCCCGGAAGCGTTCCCCGCGACTCCGCGCCCACGCCGTCAAGCTCGCCCACCGCGAGCCCGTCAACGACGATGCGCTTCGCTCCATCGGCCGCATCGCCCTGCGGCTCGGCGTGCACCTGGCGGGCGCGCTGCTCGGTCACGAAGTCGCCGCCGCCGGCAGGCTACTCCGCGCCAGCCTCGAAGGCCGCCTCGCTGCCGCCCTCAAGGGCAAAGCCAAGGCCTACCTGCTCGGCCCCGCCGCCCTTCCCGTCGAGATCCTCACCCGGGCTGTCCGGCTCTTCCGCGATAGCCGCGGCTTCGAAAGGGACTGATCGCCATGCAACTCACCACGCCCCGCACTCGCCCGGAAGCCGTCGCCACGCCAGCTCTCCACCTGGACCGCGAGTGCGTCGCCTACCACCTCCGCACCGCCGATGGCTGGAGCGACCTCCAGGCCCGACTCCAGCCCCTCGGCTTGAAAGTCGAGCGCCGCGGCCAGAACCTCGTCTTGACTAACGGCAGCAAAGCCGAGGTCAAACTCGCCGATGTCGCCCGCGACACCTCCGCCCGCCAGCTCGAGCTCCGCCTCGGTTCCTTCGATGTCTGGCGCGGCCAGGTCACCGAGTTCCAAGAGCGCCTCCGCGAAGCGACCGCCACCCAGCTCCAGATTCGCCAGCTCGACCACACCTGGCAACGGACCACCGGCCTCGCCGCTCGGCTCGAACAGCGACTCCAAGTCCGCGACAGCACCTTGACCGAGCGCGCCCGGCTCGACGATCGCCTCGACGGTCTCCTGACCAAGATCTACCGCTCCGGCGACCTCGATCACGCTCGAACCCGCCTCGCCGAACTTCGTCACGACCTCGGCGACCACCGCGCCCTTGCGCTCCTCGAGCAACGGCCCACCGAGCTCGGCCGCCTCCGCGGCGCCAGCCTCCCGCTCGGCATCGAAACGCCCGCCCGCGTGAAAGCCCACCAGGCCCTCGACGAAACCCGTCACGTCCTCGCCAAACTCGGCGAAAACCAGCTCTACGGCCGCACCCTCGACGCCCTCACCACCAGGACTCCCGACCGCATCACCACACTACCGCTTCGACTTGACCAAACAGAAGGAACTCGGCCTCGAGTGCATCGGCGAGCTGGCAAGGTCCTCGGGCCGAAGGGCGTTGAGGCCGTCGCGGAGAAGGTGGCGCGGGGGTTGCCGGAGAAAGCGGCGGGGCGGGATGAGCCGCCCGCGGCGGCAGTGTGAGGCCATAGCGAACTTCGCGAGCCCGGAATTCACCGAGGGGGACCGTCTCTCTCTAGTCAAGAGCGAAAGGCCGCGATTGTAAAGAGGCCGAGCGGGGAGAGGGAGTTGCGGGTAATTGAATGGTTCAATATGGCGAAGACTCATGTTAGAGACGAAATGCATAAACGCATAAAATGTCACGTAACATATTGGTCATCTTGTGTTAATCTGAAAACCGAGGCGAGAATGGCGTTGAGGGCGACTCGCTCAAGTCCTTTGGTCTCCGATTAGTCCCCGTCGTAGTTCGCAGAGAGGAAGGTCGGTATGCGGAGAATCGTGGTCTCGACCGCTGCACTTTTTCTTGTCTTGTTCTTCGCATCGGCGTTTCCAGTCAGCGCGATAGCCGTTGGTGACCGCGTTCGGGTGACTTCCGTCACAAACATCCGTTCGTGCGCTGGCACTGTATCTTGCAGCATCTTGGCCGAGGCCGCGGTCGGTTCGTTGGGCACGGTGCTCGCGGGCCCTACAACAGCTGATGGGTTTACCTGGTGGCGTGTTGACTGGGACAGTCTTCCGACCGGCTGGTCGATCCAGA
>JANRLG010000020.1:0-5301 GCA_033762835.1 Thermoanaerobaculia bacterium | reverse complement strand
CGCCCTCGAACCCCCGACCGGGAGAGGGGGAGGAAGAGGGCGTCATCGAAGAATCGGCCGACACGGAGGTCAGCCGCGACTCGGTGAAGTCGGTGGTCGAGGTCGCCGTAGGGGCGGCCCCCCGTGGCCGCCCCTCTTGGGTGGTTGGTGGCTCCCCCTCTCCCGGGGGCGGGTTCGAGGGCCGTGGGGAGAGGGGGCCGGGGGGTGAGGTCTCCCTCACCTACGCCCAACTCGACGCTCGCTCCAACCAACTCGCTCACCGCCTGCGCCGCCTCGGCGTGGGACCGGAAACCCTGGTGGCGATCGTCATCGAGCGCTCGGTCGAACTTTCGGTGGCGCTCCTGGGCATCCTGAAATCCGGCGGCGCCTACTTGCCCATCGATCCGTCCTGGCCCTCGGAACGCATCGCCTACATGCTCGACGACGCCCAGGTGCCGGTTCTCCTGACTCTCGGGCGCCTGCGGACGAACCTGCCGGAAACCTCGGCGGTGGTGCTCGAACTGGACGACCCGGCGACCCTGGCGGGGGAGCCCGAGTCACCCGTCGTTCCGGCGGCCGACGATCCGAGCGCCCTGGCCTACGTCATCTACACCTCGGGCTCCACCGGCCGGCCGAAAGGCACGCTCAACAGCCACCGCGGCATCGTCAATCGACTGCTGTGGATGGCCCCGGCGATGGACCTCGGCCCGGACGACCGGTTCCTGCAGAAAACGCCGGTGAGCTTCGACGTCTCGGTCTGGGAGCTGTTCGTGCCGCTGATCCTGGGTGCCCGGTTGGTCTACGCCGCGCCGGGGCGGCACGGAGACCCGGATTACCTGGTGGAGTGGATCGAGCAGCAGAAGGTCACCGTCTGCCACTTCGTGCCCTCTATGCTGCAAGCCTTCGTGGCGGCGGCGGCGGGGATCGAGCGCTGCACCAGCCTGCGGCGGGTGGTGGCGAGTGGCGAAGCCCTGCCGCCGGATCTCGTGGCGCGTTGGTACGCCCGGCTCGACGTGCCGCTGTGGAATCTGTATGGCCCGACGGAAACCGCGGTCGAAGTCAGCTACCACGCAACCTCCGCCCGCACCGCCGGCGCTCCGGTGCCGATCGGGAGACCGTTGCCGAACACGCGGCTGGTGGTCATCGACGCCAGCTTCCGGCCGGTACCGCCGGGGGTGCCCGGCGAGCTGACCATCGGCGGCGTGCAAGTCGGCCGCGGGTATCGCAATCGCCCGGCGCTGACGGCGGCGATGTTCGTGCCGGATCCCTTCGGCGACGAGCCGGGCGCTCGCATGTACCGCACCGGGGACCTGGCGCGGGCGCTGCCCAACGGAGAGATCGAGTACCTCGGGCGTATCGACCACCAGGTCAAGATTCGCGGTTTCCGTATCGAATTGGGCGAAATCGAAGCCGCGTTGGCGGAGCACCCGGACGTGCAGGCGGCGGTCGTGTTGGCGCGGCCGGGAGCGGGCGGGGATTCGCGGTTGGTGGGGTACGTGACGGTCGTCGCGGGTGGCGACATCGAAGAGGGCGGCCACGGGGGGCCGCCCCTACGGATCGATTCGGACGCGCCTGGTTCCCTGACCACCGCCGCCGTAGGGGCGGCCCCCCGTGGCCGCCCTCCGGGCCCGTCCCTGCGTGACTTCCTCGCCACTCGCCTGCCCGAGTACATGATCCCGACGGCCTTCGTCACCCTCGAGGCCTTCCCGCTCACCCCGAGCGGCAAGGTCGATCGCAAAGCCTTGCCGGAGCCCGCCGAGGTGGCCGCGGCGAGCGGCGGAGTGGCCCCGCGGACGGCGACGGAGGAGATCCTGGCGGGCGTGTTCGCCGAGGTGCTCGGGGTCGAGCGCGTGAGCGCGGACGCCTCGTTCTTCGACTTGGGCGGCCATTCGCTGCTGGCGACCCGGGTGGTCGCCCGGCTGCGCGAGGTCTTCGCCGTCGAGATCCCCCTGCGCGCCGTCTTCGAACGACCCACGGTGGCGGCCTTGGCCCAGACCGTGGACGCTGCACGCGGCGGCCCGCTGGCGGCGGCACCGCTCACTCGGGACGTCCGGAGCTCGCGGCGGGACCGCGCCGAGTTGTCCTTCGCCCAGGAACGCCTGTGGTTCCTCGCGGAGCTGGCGCCGGGCTCGCCGGTCTACAACATTCGCGCCGGCCTCTCCCTCCACGGACCGCTCGACATCGCAGCCCTCGGGCGCGCGCTCCAGGCCGTCGTCGACCACCACGACACCCTGCGCACGACTTTCGTGACCGAGGGCGGGCGGCCGTTCCAGAGCATCGCCGAGCAGCTCGCCATCGACCTCGCCGTGATCGACCTCGCGGCGTTGCCGCCGGCCGAGCGGGAAAGCGCTTGGCAGCGTCTCGACCTCGCCGAGCAGCAGCTCGGCTTCGACCTCGAACGGGGGCCGCTGCTGCGCGCGCAGTTGGCCATCTTGGGTGCGGCCGAGCACCGCTTGACCCTGACCGTGCACCACATCGTTTCGGACGGCTGGTCCTTCGGCGTGTTCCTGGACGACCTCGGCCGCGCCTACCGGGGTGAGTCCCTGCCGCCGCTGCCCGTGACTTACGGCGACTTCGGGGTCTGGCAGCGGCGCGAGTTGTCCGGCGCTGCGCTCGAGCGCCGGGTCGACTTCTGGCGCACGCTTTTGGCCGACGTGCCGAGGGTGCTCGAGTTGCCCACCGACCGGCCCCGGCCGCCGCGGCCCAGCGGCCTCGGCGCGGCGGTCGAACTCGATCTCGGCGCTGAGCTGTCCGCCGCCCTGCAGGCCTTCGCCCGGCACCACGGGGCCACGCCCTTCCTCGTCCTGCTGGCGGCCTACGGCACGCTCCTCGGCCGCCTCGCCGGCCAGAGCGTGGTCGCGGTCGGAGCGCCGGTGGCCAACCGCGAGCGCGCGGAAGTCGCCCACCTGATCGGCTTCTTCGTCAACACCCTGGTTTTGCCGGTAGACCGTTCCGGTGGCGTCGGCTTCGCCGAGCTCGTCGGGCGGGTGCGGGAGGCGACCCTGGCGGGCTTCGCCCACGCCGATCTGCCGTTCGAAAAACTCGTCGAGGAATTGACGCCCCAACGTGATCCGTCGCGCAACCCGCTGTTCCAGGCGGCGCTCACCTTGCAGCCCCCGACAGCGCTGCCGGACCTTCCCGGCATCACCTGCCAGGCCTTGCCGCGGCCCACGCTGACCGCCAAATTCGACCTCGCCACCTCGTTGTTCGAGGACGGTGGTCGGCTCTTCGGCGTCGTCGAGTTCGCGACCGAATTGTTCGACCGCGCAACCGTGGAGCGCTGGAGCGGCCAGTTGCGGACGCTCCTGGCCGCGGGTTTGGCCCACCCCGACCGGGCCGTCGATACCTTGTCCCTGGTGTCTGCCGCCGCCGCCCGTGAGCTCGTGCTCGCCGCCCACGGCCGGCCCGCCGAACCGACGCCCGTTACCGGGCTCCACGGCCTCGTCTTCGCCCAGATCGCTCGCACGCCCGCGGCGGTCGCCTTGGCTTTCGGGGACGCGACCCTGACCTATGCCGAGCTCGGCGAGCAGGCGCGCCAGGTCGCGGCGCGCTTGCGGGACCTCGGCGTCGGCCCGGAAACGGGCGTCGCCCTGGCCTTGCCACGTTCGCTCGAGCTGCCGGTGGTCCTGCTGGGGGTTTTGGCCGCGGGCGGCGCCTACCTGCCGATCGATCCCGGGTACCCGGCGGAGCGCCTCGCGGCCATGCTCGACGACGCGCGGCCGACGGTGCTCGTGGCCGGTGCCGACCTGTCCACGGACCTCCGTGCTCGCGCCGCCGCGGGCGGCTGCCGGGTCGTCGAGCTTGCCGATCTGCTCGCTCCGGGCCCTGAGGCCGAGCCCGTGCGGGTCGCGCCGGAGCAGGCGGCCTACTGGCTCTTCACCTCGGGGTCCACGGGCCGGCCCAAGGCCGTCGTCGTGCCCCACGGCGCCATCGTGCAGCAGATGGTCTGGCTGGGCCGCGAGTTCCCGCTGACAGCGGGCGACCGGCTGTTGCAGAAGACTCCGATGTCCTTCGACGCTTCGGTCTGGGAGTTCTTCGCGCCCCTCCAGGCCGGTGCCGTGTTGGCCCTGGCGGTGCCCGGGGCGGAGCGCGAGCCGGCGGTGCTGGTCACCGAGCTGGCGCACCACCGGGCGACGGTGCTGCAAGGGGTACCGTCGCTCCTGCGGGCGCTGTGCGGCGAACCCGGCTTCTCCCGGCTGGGCCACCTGACGGCCCTGTTCTCGGGCGGCGAGGCTCTCGCGGCGGACCTCGCCGCGAGCCTGCGGGCGGCGTTGCCGGGAGCGCGCCTGGTCAACCTCTACGGTCCCACGGAAACCACCGTGCAGGTGCTTTTCGAAGCTTGGGACGGCGGTGAATGGCCGCTGACAGTGGCCCTCGGGCGACCGGTGGACGGCGCCTGGGTGGCGGTCGTGGACCCGGCCTTGGAGCCCGTGCCACCCGGGGTGGTGGGCGAGATCGTGGTCGGCGGCGCCGCGGTGTCACGCGGTTACCGCGCCCGGCCGGCGGCGACCGCCGAGTCCTTCGTGCCCGATCCCCACGCCGCGCTGCCCGGCGCCAGGCTCTATCGGACGGGGGATCTCGGCCGGCTTCGCGCCGACGGTCGCCTCGAATACCTCGGTCGTGCCGATGGCCAGGTCAAGCTCCGCGGGGTTCGGCTCGAACTCGGGGAGGTCGAGGCCGCCTTGCGCTCCCATCCCGCCCTGGCCGACGCCGTGGCCAAAGTCTGGCCGGGTGCCGGCTCTCATCAGACACTGGGAGACGAGCGCCTGGTGGCCTACTACGTCATCCGGCCCGGCGTCGCCGCTCCGGAGATCACGGCTCTGCGCGATCACCTGGCGTTGCGCCTGCCCGAGGCTCTGGTCCCCGGCGGCTACGTGCCGCTGGCCGCTCTGCCTCTGGCGCCGAACGGCAAGGTCGACCGCCGCGCCCTGCCGCCGCCGCCCGCCGGGCGCGTCGAGACGAAACCCTTCGTGGCGCCTCGTTCCCCGCGGGAACAGCTGGTGGCGGAGATCTTCGCCGAGGTCCTGGGCCTCACCGAGCCGGTGGGCGCCGAGGACTCCTTCTTCGCCCTGGGCGGCCATTCGTTGCGGGCGGCGCAAGTCGTCGGTCGGCTGCGCGACCGGACCGGCGTCGCCCTGCCCTTGGCGCGCCTGTTCGATTCCTCGGCGACACCCGCAGCCTTGGCCCTTGCACTCGAAGCCGCGCTCGAGGCCGCCCGGAACGAATCCGGCCCCGCGGCGAGCGCCGAACTGGTGGTGTGGCCTGGGGACGGGCCGTTCCCGTTGTCCTTCGGGCAGGAGCGGCTGTGGTTCCTCGATCGCT
>JANRLG010000019.1:0-36349 GCA_033762835.1 Thermoanaerobaculia bacterium | reverse complement strand
CGACGGCCAGGACGGCGACCAGCGGGGCATCTACGCCCGGCTCTACGACGACGACGCCACGGCTCTCAGCAGCGAGTTCCGCATCAACGTCACCACCGCGGGAGATCAGCAGGCCCCAGCCGTCTCGAGCACTGACAACGGCCACTTCGCGGTTGCTTGGGTGGGACCGGACGGCAATGGGCTGGGGGTGTTCGCGCGCTCCTACGAGCCCGATGGAACCGCCGCGAGCGGCGAAGTTGCCGTCAACACGACCACCTCCGGAGATCAAATGGCTGCCGCGGTGGCGATCAGTGAGGACGGCGACTTCCTCGTGGTGTGGCAAGGGCCCGGTCTCGAGGGCCTCGAGGTCTTCGGGCGCCTGTTCACCGAAACCGGCAGCCCGCTGACGCCCGAGTTCCAGATCAACACCAGCGACCTGGGGGATCAGGAAGATCCGAGTGTCGCCACCAGCGACGAACGCGACGAGTTCCTCGTCGCCTGGACCGGTTTCGACGCCGACGGCCGGGGCATCTTCGCCCAGCGGCTCTCGAGTGCTGGTGCCCTCCTCGGTGCGGAGATCCCGGTCAACACGACCACGCTCCAAGACCAGATCCATCCCGCCGTGGCTGCTTCCGGTCTCGATCTCGATCCGGACGACGACAACCTCTTCGTCGTCGTGTGGCAGGGCTTCGATGCGGACGGTTCGGGGATCTTCTTTCAACGTTTCGAGGACGACGGCACACCGCGAGGAAGCGAAGAGCGGGCCAACTTGGACGAGCCGGGCAATCAGGAGAACCCTGCGGTGAGCGCCGACGACGGTGCAGGGAATGAAATTCACTTCGTGGTGACGTGGCAGGAATTCACCGCTGACCTCTTCGCCAGCCGGGGGGTGCCGATCCTCGTCCGGGGCCGTCGGATCCGCGGCTCGATCCCGTCGACCACCACGGCGGCCACTAGAATCAATGCCACCGGGACCCTGGCTACCGAGCCCGAGGTTGCCAGTCGCTCGGACGGCTGGTTCACCAGTGTCTGGCAGAGTTCCGATGCCAGCGGTGCCGGCATCTTCGCCCGCCAGTTCCTGATTCCCTTGTTCGCCGACAGCTTCGAATCCGGCAACACGAGCGCGTGGTCCGTCGCCGTGCCCGCGGTGAAGCCTCAGCTCTGAAGCTCGAACACCTCACGTCCGCCCGCGGCCGCCCGCCGGAGGTCGAGCCGCACTACCGGAGCCAGCCCACGCAGCGCCGCGGCTGGTAGGCGTTCGGCCCACTCGACGACTTTGATCCCGGGCCCCGCGAGCAACTCTTCGAGCCCGAGCCGACCGACCGCCTCGGGCTCGAGGCGATACAGATCGGCGTGGACGAGCCGCCCCGCGGGTCCCTCGTGTTCCTGAATCAGCACGAAGGTTGGGCTGGTCACCTGCTTCGGATCGAGGCCCAGGAACTCCGCGACCCCCCGGGCGAGCACCGTCTTACCGGCCCCGAGGTCGCCCGACAGCAGCAGCACGCCGTCCGGCGCCAGCTCGGCCGCCAAAGCCGCCCCGAGAGCCCGAGTTACCGCCTCCGAGTCGGTGGTCCAACGGCGCATCGTCACTCCTCCCCGGCCGCTAGCGCCGCGAAGGCCGCGGGTAGCTCCGCCGCCAAGTCGCCCGCTGGGATCGCCGGGCCGCCCACCCGCGCAGCCAGCCGGTCCGCCGCGAGCCCGTGCCAATAGACCCCGAGCACGGCCGCCGCCAGAGGTTCGTAGCCCTGGGCCAGAAGTGCCCCCAGGAGCCCCGCGAGCACGTCGCCGGAGCCACCCGAGGCCAGACCCGGGTTGCCCGTCGAGTTGACGTGGAAGTCGCCCTCCGGGGTCACCACCAGCGTTCCCGCGCCCTTGGCCACCACGAAAGCTCCGGACTTTCGGGCTGCCGACCGGGCGGCTGCCAACCGATCCAACGCGACCTCATTCGTGGGAATCCCCAGCATCCGAGCGAGCTCCCCCGGATGGGGTGTGAGAATCGTCGGCGCCCGCCGCGCGGCCAATGCGTCGAGCCGCCCGGCGAAGGCGTTCAGGCCATCGGCATCGAGGACCAGGGGTAGCTCGAGGTTCACCACCAGGCGCCGGATCTCGTCTCCGGCGGTCGTGCCCAACCCGGGACCGAGCACCACGGCCTGCTTGCCCGCGGCGAGGGCAAGGACCGCGGCCCCGGCGCCCGGGCCAAAACCGCCCGCGGCGTCCGCGGGCAGGGCCACGGTCATCGACTCGAGCGAACCACCCTCGACGACGGGCACGAGCGGCGCCGGCACGGCCACGGTGACGAGCCCGGCCCCGCCGCGCACCGACGCCCGCGCCGCGAGCACCGCCGCACCAGCTTTGCCGGGGCCACCGGCCACGATCAGCAGGTGACCGTAAGTGCCCTTGTGGCCGTCCTGTGCCCGCGGGATGACGAGGGACGCGGCGTCCTCGGCAGTCGTCCAAGAGCCACGGCCCGCTGGTTCGTCGAGCTCGTCGGCAAGAGCCGCCGGGACGCCGAGGTCCGCCACCACCAAGCGCCCGGTGGCGGCGGCAGCCGGGAAGAGGACGTGGGCGGGCTTCGGGGTTCCGAAGGTGACCGTGCAGTCCGCGACGAAGTGCGGTCCGAAGGGCGTTGAGTGATCACCGGACAACCCACTCGGCAAATCCACCGCCAACCGGGGTACGTCGATGCTCGAAAGCGCCGTGACCAGGCGCGCCTCGAGGCCGGCCAGGGGGCGTGTGAGCCCGACCCCGAAGAGCGCGTCGACGAGGAGATCCGAACGCCGGGCCGCGGCCAAGGCCCGGCTTGGCTCGGCGTCGGGAGCGAGCTCGACGAGCTCGAGCCCCAGCCCCCGGGCCACCTCGAGCTGGATCCGGAGGTCACCCGCGGCCTCTCGACCGCCGAAAACCAGGTAGGACGTCGTGGTGTAGCCACGGGTGGCGAGTTGGCGAGCCAGGGCCAGGCCATCGCCGCCATTGCCCCCCGGGCCGCAAAACAACACCACCTCGCGCACCGCCGGGAAGATCTCGCCGATGGCGTCCGCCAGGCCCACCGCGGCGTTTTCCATCAGCACCAGGCTCGGCAGCCCGAGATCCATGGCCCGCTGGTCGAAAGCACGGGCTCCGGCGCTGGTCAAGATCCTCATCGGACGACCTCCCGCTCGGCCAACCGGCCCCAGGCGGTCAGGAGCGCCCGCGTGCGCGGGCAGAGCTCGGACTGGGTCCCGAGCGCCGTCGCCAAGGCCGCGAGATCCTCCGGTGTATCGACGTCCGCCCCTGGCGGCAGCAGCGCCACCGGCAGGCCGAGTGCCGCGGCTCGCTCGAGGGTCGTCGCGAGCACCTCGGAGGTGCTCCAAGCGATGTCCGCAAACAGCTCCGGGCGCACCGCCGCGGGCGCCAGGGCGATCAAGTAGTAGCCGCCGTCGAGGCTCGGGCCGATCACGATCGGCGCCCCGGCCTCGACCCGCGCGAAGGCCGACTCGACGATCGCAAGCGGCAACGTCGGGTGGTCGCTGCCCAAGGCCGCCACCGTGGCACCGCCCCGGGCCGCGTCGGCCAGCGCCGTGAACAAGCGGTCCCCGAGACCGTCGCCGCGCTGGACCACACTCGGCCAGTGCGTCTCCGGCACCGCTTCTCCCGGTGCCAGCGCCCACGCGATCACGAGCTCGAACGCCCCTGGTGTGAGCCGCTCGAGCACGTCGTCGACGAAAGCCTGATGGAGCTCCGCCGCCTGCTCGGGGGTCAGCGCCCCGTGCAAGCGCGTCTTGACCCGGCCGGGCACGGCAGGTTTGGTGAAGAGCAGGAGCCGACGTGCGAGCGTCACGACCGGGATTGTGGCTCAGAACGTGTCGACGTGGAGTAGCAGGCTCGCCACGACCACGCGCTCGCCATCGCGCGTGAAGGCGGCAGCAACTTTGAGGGCGGGGCCGAAGCGGCCGAGGACTTGGACCTCGGCCACCAGCACGTCGCCGGGGTGAATCTCCGCGCGCAGCTCGGCGCCGTCGATGGCCGCCAGGGAGCCCATGCCGCCGGGTTTGCCGTCCTCCCGAGGCAGTAGCGCCAGGGCGGCCTGGGCGAGTCCCTCGACCGCGAGGGTCAGGGGAAAAGCGAACGGGCGGTCGAGGGCCGCGGCACCGGGCAGTCTAGCCCCGGCGGTCACGCGAAACGCCACACCGGCTTCCCCCACCGGTTCCAGGAACCGGAACGGGAAGCGGTGCGGCAGCGCGAGCGGACGGCCGGTCACGCCGCGGTTTTGGTCTGAACGAAGCGGGTCAGGGCGTCGACCGAAGAAAGGGCTTCGACGCCCACTTCCTCGTCTTCGATCTTGACGCCGAATTCTTGTTCGATGCCGAGCACCAGCTCCAGAGCGTCGATGGAATCGAGCCCGAGGCTGTTGGCGGCATTACCGAAGAGAGGGTCGCTATCGCCGATGTCGGCGGGGTTCACTTCGAGTTTGAGGCGGTCGACGATGAGTTTCTTGATCCGGGCCTTGAGCTCGGCCTCTGTAGTGGTTTCCGTCATGGCCGCGGCATGCTATGCCATGAGCAAACCGCCGTCTACTCGCACCACTTGTCCCGTGATGTAGCCCGCTTCCTCGGACGCCAGGAAGGCCACCAGGGCCGCCACTTCTTCCGGTTTCCCGAGGCGGCCCAAGGGCACCGGTTCGAGCGCCTCGGCGAGACGATCCGCCGGCATGGTGGCCAACATTTCGGTGTCGATGTAGCCCGGGGCGATGGCGTTGGCGGTGACCTGGTAGCGCGCCACCTCCCGCGCCAGAGCCTTGGTGAAGGTAATCAGCCCGCCCTTGGCCGCGCCGTAGTGGGTCTGTCCGCGTTGTCCGCCGACGCCGCTGGCGCTGGCGATGGCGATCACCCGCCCCCAGCGCTGCGCGAGCATGCCGCGGACGAGGGCGCGGGTGAGCAGGAACGGTCCCTTGAGATTGACGTCGTGGATCAAGTCCCAGTCGTCCTCGGTCAGGAACGGCAGCAGGGCATCTTTGATCACCCCGGCGTTGTGGACGAGGATCTGGACCGGCCCGAAGTCGGTTTCGAGCCGCCGTGCAAGGGCGGTGATTTCTTCTTTCTGCCGCAGATCGAGCGCAAAGGCCGCGCCGCCGATCTCCGCCGCCAGGCTTTCGGCCGCTTCCTGGGCGCGCTGATAGGTGACGACGACGCGGTGGCCCTGGGCCGCGAGCGCTCGCGCGCAGGCAGCGCCAATGCCGCCCGAGGCGCCGGTGACGAGAGCGATGCGCGGGGTTGCCATGGGGGGGGCGAATCCTACCGCGAACGGGCGACCGGCGAAATCGTCATCGAGGATAGACTGCCGACATCCTTTGGAGGTCCTTTATGAACCCTCTCGCTCGCCGTCTCTTGCTCGGGGCGGGTCTCGCCCTCGCCGCGTCGCCGGTTTTCGCCCTCTGGCCGAGTGACCCGGCCATGAACCTCGTGGTCGCCAACGGCGCCAGTGAGCAGGTCCAGCCCAAAGTAGTGGCGACCGCGGACGGCGGGGTTTACGTCAGTTGGTTCGACAACGCCAGCGGCGGCTACGACGTCCGCCTTCAGCGCTTCGATGCCAAGGGCGACGAGCGCTTCGCGCCCAACGGCGTGCTGGTGGCCGACCGCGACTTCAGCTCGACGCAGGACTATGGCCTCGCTATCGACACCACGAACCACGCGCTCCTGGCCTATCGTCACGAGGTGGCCGGGGTCGTCCAAGTGTTCGCCGCCAAGGTCTCCCCCACCGGCACGTTCTTGTGGGCCGCGGCCCCGGGGCTCCAAGTTTCGACCGGTACGGACGACGCCAACTCGCCGCGGATCACGGGGACGTCGGACGGCCACGTCGTGGTCGCCTGGAGTGCCGGCAATCAGATTCGCGCGCAGAAGCTCGACGGCGCCACGGGCGCACCCCTGTGGGGCGCCGGCATCAGTCTCAACCCGACCTCGGGCAGCTTCCTTATCGCGGATCTGCGGCCCGCGGAGGCCGGCCACTGCATCGTGTCGTTCGTACCCAATCCGGCCCGCCACCTGTGGGCGCAGAAGCTCGCCGCGGCCGATGGCGCGCCGCTGTGGGGTGCCAACCCGCTGGCGGTTTACGACCAAGCCGGCGGTACGCTGCAATTCGGCAACTTCCCGGAATTCCTGCCCGACGGCAGCGGCGGCGCGGTGTTCGCCTGGTACACCTCGTCGCCCAGCCTCCAGGTGCGCGTCCAGCGGGTCACCGCGGCGGGGGCCGAGGTGTTCGCCCACAACGGAGTGGAGGCTTCGACCAACGCTGCCCAGCTGCGCAGCTCGCCGAGAGCCGAGTTCGATGACGGCAGCGGCGACACCTAAGTCTTCTGGCGCTAGACGAACTCCCTCCAGAACCAGATCGGCCTGTCCGTCCAGCGCTTCGACGCCGCCGGCACCCGCCAGTGGGGCACCAACGGCCTGGTCGTCCTTCCGCTCGGTGCCGAGGACATCTCGCAGATCGAAACCAACCTCGTCGGCAACCAACCGGTGGTGACCTGGGTGACGGAAGAAGCCTTCGATGACCAGCCCATCCGCGCCGAGCGCTTCGACGCCGCCGGCAATCCGGTGTGGTCGCCCGCGGTTGTCACGGTCAAAAGCGCCGACAGCCAAACCTCCCGACTCGCCAGCGCCCGCACCGCCGACGGCTCGCTCGTCTTCGCCTGGACCGACGACGCCACCCTCCGCGACCTCAAAGCCCAGAACCTCCACCCCAACGGCCAGCTCGGCACCGTCATCTTCGCCGACGGCTTCGAGAGCGGCGGCACGACGAACTGGGATTGAGGCCAGCGAACGCCGCGAACGAATGAACTCACTCGCGGAATGAAATCGTTCCTGGCGGTGCTAGCACCCAACAAGTCTGCTTTCGTAGGGGCGGCCCTCCGTGGCCGCCCTCTTCAATCGCTTCTGCGACAGCCCGGCGGAGGGCGCTTTTCCAGGAGCTTAGGGCAGGCCCTTGTCGCCATCGAGCCTCTCTTCTTTGGAAGCGTGACCACGACCTTGGTCGCCGCGTTGCGGTCGTCGACCTGACCAGGTCGGAAGCGCCACTCTGCTAGAGCCTGCGCCAACTGCCGCTCGAATTCGAGGCCGACAGGAGGCTTGCGAAGAACGCGGAAACGCCACACCTGGCCGGTCTCGTCGATCGAAAGCTCGGCAACCAAAAGGAACTGGTAGTCCGCAAGCGCCGCTTGGTGTTCCGGAATCAGGCCTGCCTCCAAGCAGCTGACCAGCTGAGGGTCCGTGGGGTGGGCTTTACCTACCGGCGGCAACCCCGAGCCGACGGGGTCTCGTATCTTGACCCACGAAGGTGGGTTCACGGCGACTGGCTCAGCGACCTGAGCGGCAACGAGGAGGACAGCGACAAAACTCAGGCTCACTCGGCGACTTCTCCAATCTCGACGCGATCTTCATGACCCTTCTGCCCTCGAAACTAGAGCAAATTCGCTACTGATTGTCGATGGGGTCGTAACCTGTCACGTGACCCGTTCAGACTCCAAATAGAGCCGTTTTCACGCTACACTGCCGGTCGTCCCCAGAAGTCCCAGACACCGGCGACGGCCACCTGGCCGTCGCGTGGGAGCCATGGCAAAGGAGCCAGCACGTGCCGACGATCGACATGTGGAACCACTACGAGCGAGACGGCTTCCTGCACCTCGGGCAGCTCTTGCCCCCCGAGGAGGTGGAGGCTCTGAAACAGCGCGCCGACGACCTCGCTCAAGGTCGGGTGAGCAACGACAAGATCGCCTTTCAGCTCGATACCGGAGGCGCCTACGAGGAGCTGCCCGGCATCGTCGACCACTTCGAGCGGCCGACGCTGCTCTACCGCAAGATCCAGGGCCTCGAGCACGATGACCTATTCGTCAAACTCGTGCTCCATCCCGTCTGTCTCGAGATCTGCGCCCACGAGTACGGTGCGCACGCGCCTCTGGCGTTGTTCCGCGCCATGATCATGAACAAACCCGCGGGCCAGGGCACCTACCTGCCGTGGCACCAGGACGGCGGCGACGTTTGGAAACTCGACCGCGACCCGTTGGTCACGATCTGGGTGGCCCTCGACCCGGCCACGCGCGAAAACGGCTGCATGGAGGTCATCCCGGAGAGTCACCGGCTGGGACTCTTGACCAAAGAGGGCAGCAATCTGCGCCCCGAGGACGTCGAGCGCCACTGCTCGCCGGAGCGGATCCACTCCCTCGAGGTCCCCGCCGGCCATGGCGTCTTGCTCCACAATTGGCTGATCCACCGCTCGGGCGTCAACCCCTCGTCCGTCCCGCGCCGCGCCATGACTGCCTGCTACTTGGACGGTCGCACCGTCAACCAACTCACAGGCACCCACTTCCCCACCGTCCACGGCGACCCGCCGGACGTGCCGCACTATCGCCAGCAGCTCGATCTCGAGCACGGCGAGCTGCGCAAGTCCCTGGCCACCGCGGCCGACTACGCACGGAGTCTAGAAGCCGAGCTCGAGCGGGTTCGCGGCGAGTACGCGCGACTCGAAGAGAGCGCCCGGGCCAGCTATGCCGCCCTCGAAGCAAGCGCCCGCGCGCACATCGCGAACCTCGAGCGAGAGCTCGCGAGCGTGGCGGCGATGAGCTAGTGGCCTGCGGGGTATCGCGAGCAGCCTCCCGACCTTGCGATGGAACCTGCCAATCAGCCAAGCCTCTCGGCTCACCGGCGCCCGCAGCGCCGACGGCGCGCTCGCCTTCGCTGGAACTGACGACACCGCCCCGACTAGGCGGGCAGGTCCCTGCTAGGCTTTGCGCGCCATGACACGCGACTCGACCGCCTCTCGGATCGCGGCGCTCGCCGAAGCGATCCGCCGCCACGACTATCGCTACTATGTCCTCGACAACCCGGAGATCTCCGACGATGAATACGACCGTCTCTACCGCGAGCTCGTCGCGCTCGAGTCGGCACATCCCGATCTGGTGTCGCCCGAATCCCCGACGCAGCGGGTTTCCGGGCAGGTTCTCGAGGCTTTCCCAACCCTCGAACATGCCGCCCCCATGTTGTCCCTCGACTCGTCGGCGGACCCGGGGGTCTTCCTGCGCTTCGACGACCGGTTGCGCAAAGCACTTGGCGAGGAGGCCGTGCGCTACGTCGTCGAACCCAAACTCGACGGCCTGTCGATCGAAGTGGTCTATGAACAGGGTCGGCTGACCCGCGCGGCCACCCGCGGCGACGGCCGCAAAGGGGAAGGGGTCACCGACAACGTGCGGACCATCGCCGCGGTCCCCTTGGCGCTGCTGGGCGACACTCGGCCCATCCCCGAGTTCCTTGCGATTCGCGGCGAGGTGGTCATGCCGGTCGCCGCTTTCGAACGCCTGAACGAGGGGCTCCTGGCCGAGGGGAAAGAGCCCTACGCCAACCCGCGCAACTCCGCCGCCGGCTCGGTCCGCCAACTCGACGCCAAGATCACCGCCGGACGCGCGCTCGACTTCTATGCCTACGACATCCTGCTTTGCCAGGGCGGCAGCCCGCTGGCCTCGCAGACCGAAACCCTGGAAGCCCTCGCAGCCTGGGGCCTGCGGACCAACCCTCTGTGCCGAGCGGTCAGCCTAGCGGACGATGTCCTCGCCTTCCACGACCAGATCGGCGCCCAGCGAGACGACCTCGAGTACGAAATCGACGGCATTGTGGTCAAGCTCGACACCCTCGCCTTGCGCGAGGAGCTCGGCACCACCGCCCATCATCCGCGCTGGGCCTTCGCCTTCAAGTTTCCGCCGCGCAAGGAAGTCACTCGCGTGCTCGGCATCATCGCCTCGGTCGGGCGCACGGGTGTGGTGACCCCGGTTGCGATGCTCCGGCCGGTCGAGCTGGGCGGCGTCACGGTGTCGCGCGCCACGCTCCACAATCGGGAGGAGGTCGCGCGCAAGGACATCCGCGAAGGGGACTTGGTGCGCATTCAGCGGGCCGGCGATGTCATCCCCCAGGTGATCGAGCGGTTGCCCGAAGAGGACCGGGACCGCGGTCCCGAATTCCGCCTCCCCGCGACGTGCCCCTCCTGTGCGACCGCGCTGATCGAGCGTGGGCCTTTCAGCGTTTGTCCGAACAGCTTCGAGTGTCCGGCCCAACTCGCCGGGCGATTGACTCACTTCGGCTCCCGAAACGCTCTCGACATCGAAGGGCTCGGGGACGAAACGGCGAAGCTCCTGGTGTCTCAAGAGCTCGTCCGGCAGCTTCCGGATCTCTTCGACGTCACCGCGGAGGACCTCGTCGGCCTCCCCGGCTTCGCCCAGAAGAGCGCCGAGAACCTCGTCGCTGGCATCCGGCGCGCGGCTACGCCGGAGCTCGCGCGATTCCTGTACGCCCTGGGGATTCCCGAAGTCGGAACCGCCGTAGCGCGAGATCTCGCCCGCCATTTCCGGACTTTCGAAGCCGTGCGCCGAGCCGATTTCACCGCCCTCCAGCAGGTCGACGGAGTCGGCCCCCGCATGGCGGAGCAGATCACGAGCTTCTTCGCCGAGCCTCACAACGCCGAAGTGCTCGATCGCCTGCTGGCCGGCCGGGTGTCGCCGCTCGAGCTACCCGTTTCTGACACTCCCCGCGAGCAACCGCTGGCCGGGTTGACCGTCGTCTTCACCGGTGCCCTGTCTCGCTTCACCCGGGAGGATGCCCAAGCCCTCGCCTTGAGCCTCGGCGCCAAGGTCGCCGGCTCGGTGAGCAAGAAGACCAGCCTGGTCGTGGCCGGTGAAGACGCCGGCTCGAAGCTGACGAAGGCCCAGGAATTGGGGGTGCAAGTGCTCGACGAAGACGGCTGGCTCGGCTATCTTGCGGAGCGGGGAGTATCGGCGGATCCTTGAAGTTCGCTACCCGCCGGGGGCCGAAACACCCCGGCGGGCCGAAGGCGAGGAGGAGTCCTAACGCGCGTCCTGGATCGGGCAGATCTCGTAGGGAGGGCAGGGGATCACGTTGTGGTTCTCATCGCAGGTACCTTCCGAAATCTGGCAGTGCCCGTCCCAATAGGCCACCGTCCGATCAGGGTGGTAACCGACCTGGAACGTACCGCCGAGCGGGATCTGAGCGTCGGCCTTGCCGTCCCCAGAAATGTCGAGCCAAGCCGCGCTCGAGGTGTACTTGACATCGGGAACGTTCACCCACGGAATGGGCGCAGACCGCGGAAAGGCAACCGCCTGGCTCAGGCTGAGCACTGCGCCCTGACGGCCGATGGGTACGAACTCGAGGCGCAGGTTGAGCGCCAGAGTGGAGCGCAGGAAACCGGCGTCGGCGCTGGTCTTGGTGACCACCATCGAGGTGATGGGCTGTTCACCTTCGAGGTGCGCCCGCAATTGGAAGTCACCGCAGGAGGTCCGGATCGGACTGAGGCTTTCCAGCTGGATGGCCTTCAAGCGCAGACGCACCGTGGCTCGGCCTTTGGCATCGAAGACACCTTCGTCGAGCCGCTCGACCACCGTGTCAATGGCGCCGAGCTCTTTCGACATCGGCCGTCCGCGCATGGCGACCTTGCCGGTGAACGGCGCCGAGCCGGGGCAGAAGAAGCCGGCCGGGATCGGGTGAGCGGCGAAGTCGGTGTAGGAAGAGCCGTCCGCCGGGGTGACCCAGAGGTCGAAACCTGGGGCGATGCGCTCCAGGCCCGCCGCGGGCAGAGCCAAGAGCAGAGCCAGCACCGCCAGTGGGAACCGAGACTTGGTCATAGAGTCCTCCCTCGTGAAGAGGAGCCGGCCCACGCCTGCCTCGAAACGAGCCAGGCAGCAATAGGCCGCGCATCGACGACTTTTTCGTCATTTCAACTCTTCACTACATGGATAGTGCTTCTCTCCGAAGATTTGGGACACTGTGCCTTGCCGTTCCTGCGCAGGACCACCCTTGCTCGGAGCGCGAAGACCGAACTACTGCCAGTCCCGGCCTAACCGAACCACCGCAGATCCGTGGGCACCTTCGCGGCCTCGCCCGGCACTTCCCGCACCAGCCGGGGGACGAGGTAACCCGGCAACCGGCCTTGAAGGCCGCGGACGAGCTCGCGCGCCCGCTCCTCGGAGACCTCGAAGTGGGCCGCGCCGGTCACGCGGTCGAGCAGGTAGAGGTAGTAGGGCAGGATTCCAAGATCGAACAGACGCTCGGACAGCTCGGCCAAGGTGTCGACGTCGTCGTTGACCCCGCGCAGCAGGACCGACTGGTTGAGCACGGTGGTGCCGACGGCACGCAGTCGGGCGACGCCGCGGGCGAGCTCATCGCCGAGCTCCCGCGGATGGTTGGCGTGGAGCACCAGGACGGTTTTCAACCGCGTGGCTCCGATCCAGCTTTGAAACGAATCGTCGAGGCGTTCGGGAAGCACGACCGGAGTCCGACTGTGGATCCGCAGGCGCTCGAGGTGCGGGATCGCCGCGAGCTCGGCGGCCAGGGCGGCCAGTCGCCGGTCCGAAAGCACCAGCGGATCGCCTCCCGAGAGCAGGACTTCGCGAATCGACGGGTCGCGTGCCAGGTACTCGAGGGCCGGACGCCAGCCTTCCGCGCCGATTTGATGGTCCTCGTAGGGGAACTCCCGACGAAAGCAGTAGCGGCAGTGCACGGCGCAGGCCGCGGTCGTGATCAGCAGCGCTCGGCCGCGGTACTTGTGGAGCAACCCCGGCTCCGCGGTCGCCGCCGCTTCCATCAGGGGGTCCGGGCCGAAACCCGGAACGGTCAGGGCCTCCTCCCCCACCGGCAGCACCTGCAGCAGAAGGGGGTCCGCGGGATCGCCGGGGCGCATCCGGGCCACGAAGCCGCGCGGGACGCGCAGGGGAAACAGCGCGGCAGCCGCCTGCCCGCCCGGCAGTAAGCTGGACGGCAGGTTCAGCAGGCCGAGCAGCTCGGCCGGGTCGCTGACCGCTTCCGCGAGGAGCCGTTGCCAGTGCGGAACGGGGTGGCTTGCGGGCTGGGCCGCGCTTCGCGTTATCATTGGAAGGTTAGTCTCTCAGGCTCGCACCGCCCCCAGCAAGTAACGAATCGCCAGCACGATACGAGGAAGCTATGCCGACTTATGGATTCAACGACGTTCGCGTGGGACTCAAAATTCTCGTGGACGGCGATCCCTACAACATCGTCGATGCGGACTTCGTCAAGCCCGGCAAGGGCCAGGCGTTCACCCGCTTGAAGATCAAGAACATGTTGAACGGGCGCGTCACCGAGCGCACCTACAAGGGCAGCGAAACGATCGAAGGCGCCGACGTCGTCGAAACCAACATGACCTTCCTCTACTCGGACGGCACCGACTTCCACTTCATGGACCCGGCGAGCTACGAACAACATTCGGTCGCCAAGGACAGCGTCGGCGACGCCGCGGGCTTCTTGAAGGAGCAGGACTCCTGCGCGGTCGTGTTGTGGAACAACCGGCCGATCTCGGTATCGCCGCCGAACCACATCGTCGTCGAAGTCGTCGAGACCGACCCGGGCCTGCGCGGCGATACCTCCTCGGGCGGCACCAAACCCGCCACCCTGGCCACCGGCGCCGTCGTCAAGGTGCCGCTGTTCATCCAGATCGGCGACATCATCAAGGTCGACACCCGCACCGCCTCGTATTTGTCCCGCGCCAAAGAGTGAGCTGGCGCGCGTGCGGCCGGATTTCGGCCGGCCTGAAGGCCGGCCGCTACACCCGGAAGTCATTGATTTTCTTGAGGTAGCGGCCGAACTTCAGTTCGGCCGAAATCCAACCGCTCCTATGACCGCCTCCTGGCAGCCCACCGCGAGCTTCGAGACTCTCCGTTTCCGGGCCGGGCTGCTGGCCGACATCCGGAGGTTCTTCGCCGATCGTGGCGTGCTCGAGGTCGAAACACCGCTCCTGGCGAGCGCGCCGGTCACCGACCCGCGGCTCGCCTCGTTTTCGACCGTCTTCCGCGGACCCGGCGCGCCCACCGGACAGACCCGGTTCCTCCAGACTTCACCCGAGTTCGCCATGAAGCGCCTGCTGGCGGCGGGCTCGGGTCCAATCTTCCAGATCTCCAAGGCGTTTCGGGACGGCGAGGCCGGGCGCCGGCACAATCCCGAATTCACCTTGCTCGAGTGGTACCGCCCAGGATTCGACCATCACCGGCTCATGGACGAGATGGACGAGTTGCTCGGCGGGGTGCTCGCGACGCCGCCGGCCGAGCGTTTGACCTACCGCGAGGCCTTCTTGCGCCACGTGGGGCTGGATCCCTTGGTCGCGCCGGTGGCCGACCTGCAGGCGGCCGCCCGGACGGCTCTCGGGTCAGTGCCGGAGCTGGGGGAAGACCGCGACGGCTGGCTGGACCTGCTGGTCAGCCTGGTGGTGGAGCCCCACTTGGGCCACGGTCGCCCGACCTACCTGACCGACTACCCCGCCAGCCAAGCGGCCTTGGCCCGGTTGCGGCCGGACGACCCCCGGGTCGCCGAGCGCTTCGAGGTCTATGTCGAGGGTATCGAACTCGCCAACGGCTTCCACGAACTCGGCGACGCCGCCGAGCAGCGCCGCCGTTTCGTTGGTGATCTCACGCTCCGCGCCGCCGAGGGTCTACCGGAAGTGCCGCTCGACGAAGCTCTGCTGGCTGCTCTCGCCGCTGGTTTGCCGCCCTGTGCCGGAGTCGCCCTCGGGTTCGATCGTCTGGTGATGGTCGCTCGCGGCGCCCGGGAACTGGCCGAGGTGATGGCGTTTCCTTGGGCGCGGGCCTGAGTCACAACTGCTCGAGTTCCCGCGCCGCGGCGTGGAGGTTCTGCTGGGCCACGGCCGATAGACCCGGTCGATGTTGAACGAGGGCCACGGCGTAGCCGTCGTTCATCGGCACGGCGTAGACGTGGGCGCGTTCGCGCTCGATGTGGACTTCCCGCGGCGCCCCGGCACCGAGACTTTCGAGCACGCGGCGCAGCTGGCGCAAGTGGATCCCCAGGTAGGCCCCGAGCACCTTCATCTGGAACGGCGTAAAGTCCGACACGGCGAGGTCCACCGTTTCGCCGCTGTCGTCGAGGAACAGCACGCCGGCCGCCCCGTCGGTTTGGGCGAGCAGGCGCGCGAGGATGAAGTCATAGGGCATGGCGATCGGTTCCTCGTTAGTCGGTGAGTTCAAGTGAGCGCCCCGACGGGCAGGCGGTGAGTTCCGGCAATCAGGCGTTCCGGCGGCGGCCCCGGGTCCGGCAGGCGGATCTCGCCGTTGTCGTGGGCGCGCAGGAATGCGGTGACCACCTTGGCATCGAAACGGGCTCCCGCCAGGCGCCGCACCGTGTCCATGGCCTGGTCGAGACTGTAGGCGGCCTGATAGGGGCGATGGGTGGTGACCGCGTCGAAGGTGTCCGCGACCGCCACGATGCGGGCGATCAGCGGGATCTCCTCGCCCTTCTTGCCGTCTGGGTACCCGCGGCCGTTCCAGGCCTCGTGGTGCCAGCGCACGGCCGGGACCATTTCGCGCAGAGGCTCGATCGAGATCAGGATCTCCGCCCCGATCACCGTGTGGGCCTTCATCTGCTCGAACTCCTCCGCCGTCAAAGCGCTGTCCTTGCGCAGGATGCGATCCTCGACGCCGATCTTGCCGACGTCGTGCAGCAGAGCACCGATCCAGACCTTCTGCTGAAAGTCCTCGGGTAGGGCCAGATGGCGGGCGATCGCTCGGGAAAGCGCCGCGACCCGCTCGGAGTGACCGCGGGTATAAGGATCTTTGGCATCGATGGCGGCGGCAAAGGCCCGAATGGAGCCGATGAACAGGTCGCGATTGGCGAAAGCGGCCTGACGCAACCGCTCGACGTGGTCCTGCACGTGGCCCGACATGCGGTTGAAGTCGTCGGCCAAGTCCGCCAGCTCCTTGGGCAACGTTCCCGGCACTTCGACGCGCCCGCCGAAGTTGCCCTCGGCGATCTCGTGGGAAGTTTCGGCCAAACGCTGGATCGGGCGCGACAACCAACGGGCCGCGGCGGCGCCCGCGACCAAGGCGAGGGCGACGAGCAAGGCAGTGGCCGCGACGGCGTTGCGGACCATGCGGTCCAAAGCCGCAAAGGCCTGGGACTTCGGCTTCTGCAGCACGAAACGCCAGCCGGTGTCGGGGACCTTGAGCACCTGGGCGAGCATCTCCTGCTTCTCTCCCCCGGTGGCGATCTCGTACTCCGTGGTCATGCCGCCGGGTGACTCGGCGAGAGCGGACAGGATGGTGCGGTCCGAAGGCACCGAGCCCCGGCCCTTGGACCACAGCACCTCGCCCCGATCATCGAGGAGAAAGAACTCGGCGCCGGAGGCAAACTCCGAAAGCTCGTCGAACAGCGGCAGGAGCACGAGCCCCTCGACGACCACCGCCCGACCCTCGAGTTCCACCATCACTGCCACCGATGCGGCTGGTACCCCGACACCCGCGCCGGAAGCGGATCGCGAACCGAGGTCGACGAACCGGTAGGACGGCCCGCGGCGAGCGAGGGCGCCCTGAAAGGCGTCGCTGCGCAGCTGCTCGACGCTCGCCGGTAGCCCTACCGGCTCCGCGCGCGCCCCTCGGCCGGAGACATCGAGCACGCGCAGGGCCTGGAGCCCCACTTCGGACTCCCGATGGCGCTGCAGAACGGGCTCGATCCAGGGTTCGCGCAGCGCCTCGAGGGCGGGCCGCGGTGCAGTCGCCAGCAGCAGGGTACGGCCCAGGCGGTCGAAGACCACGATCGCCCGGCGAATCTGATCCGCCTCGCGGGACAGGGCGTCCGCCGCGGTCGTCAGGTCGGAACGTTCGCGTTCCTCGAGCTGCGCCCGCGTCTGGCGGACCAGCAAGGTATTCGAAACGACCAAGGGGATGATGCCGGAGAGCAGCAAGGCCACGAACAACACGTGACCCAGTTTCAAGCGGCCCAGCCGCGGCGTCGAGCTCATGGCATCGCAGAGAGAGAATCGGACCGCAAAGTGATCGGCAGTATAAAGGAAAAGGCGGCAGCCGGGCTTCAGGCCGCCCGAAGACTCCCCTTCCGTAGCCGGGCCCCAAGCGCACCGGCGCCAAGAGTCCCCAGGGAGCCGACCAGCGAGTACCAGGGCCAAGCGAGGTCGGTGGCGAAGAAGATCGTGGTCATGCCGACGAAGCCGCAGGTGATCCCGATCAAGGCCTCACGGCCGCCCGCCCGGGGCACGAAGCGACCCAGGAAGAAGACCCCGAGTACGATGCCGGTCGAAAATCCGGCGATGCCGAGCACGGCGTTGACCACTGAAGTGGCCAAGTTCTGGCCGGCCAAGGCCACGGCGATCTGGGCGCCGGCGAAGGCGACGGTGAACCACCGCGTGGCGGCCAGCTCGCGTTCCGGGCTCGGGAAGCGCAGAAAATCCCGCGCCGCCACCGTGGCACAGGAGTTGAGCGACGACGACAACGTCGACATGGCCGCCGCGAAGAGCGCTCCCAACAACAGGCCCACGAGGCCCACCGGTAGCTCGTCGAGAATGAAGCGGGCAAACACCCGATCGGGGCGCTCGAATGCAACGGTGGGCGGAAAGTGCTGGTAAAAGGACCACAGACCGACGCCGATCACGAGGAAGAGCGCGAACTGGGCGAAGACCACGAAACCCGAGGTGGTCAGGGCCCGTCGCGCGTCGTGCAGATTGCGCGCGGCCAGGAAGCGCTGCACGGTCATCTGATCGACGCCGTGGGAACCCAAAGTCAAAAACAATCCGCCCAAGAGCCCAGCCCAAAAACCGTAGGGATTGGCGAGGTCGAGTCCGAAGTCGAAGATCCTCAGTTTGCCCGCGGCCTCGGCGTCGCGCCAGAGCCCGGGTAACCCTCCGGGCAGGCGCTCGATCAGCACTACCCCGGCCGCCACGGCGCCTCCCAAGTAGACGATCAGCTGTACGAAGTCCGTCCACAGCACGGCCCGCAAGCCCCCGACGTAGCAGTACGCCATGGTGACGAGGCCCGTGGCCACGATGGCCACGGCGAGCGACAAGCCGGTCATCTCCTGCACCACGAGCGCGGTCAGGAACAACCGCAGACCGTCGGCGAGGGTCCGGGTCAGCAAGAACAGGATCGAAGCCGTCCGCCCAGTGGCGACTCCGAAGCGCCGGTCGAGGAGCTCGTAGGAGGTGAACAGGGTGCCCTGGAAGTAACCCGGCAGGAGCAGGTGGGCCACGACGAAGCGCCCGATCACGAAGCCCAGAGCGATCTGCAGCCAAGTGAGATCCCGCCCGTAGGCGAAGCCGGGGATCGAGAGGAAAGTGACCGTGGAAGTTTCGGTGGCGACGATCGAAGCGAGGATCACCCACCAAGGTGTGTCCTTGCTGCCCAGCATGTAGTCCGCCGCTGTGCCGTCCGAGCGCCGGGCGAAAGCCAAGCCCACCGCCACGACGGCGGCGAAGTAGGCGAGGAGAACCGTCAGATCGAGGGCACCCAGGGACAAGGTGGCGGCACTGTAGCAGACGATCCGGGTGGTAACGTTCCGCCATGGCTCCGCGTATCCGTCGGCTCGTCGGCCTGCTGATCCTCGTCGCTGCGACCACCGCCGCCGTGCGCTGGGGGTTGAGCGACGCCGACGAAAACCTCGCGACCGCTCCGCCCGCCGCTCCACGCCCCCTGACCCTCCCCGCCTACGAGCGGCTCCTGGCCCGCGAGGCCGGGGGCCCGATCGCCGCCGCCGAACTCGCCCAACGAGCCAGCCGGATCGCCGCCGACCTCGAAGAGCGCCTGAGCGAACGAGCGCGGCTCCTCGATCCCACCGCCGACGACTGGCGCACCGTTTTCGCCCGCCTGCGGGAGGACACTCCCGCGGACGACGCGGCCGTGCTCGCCGCCTACCGCGACGAAAACGCCCGCGCCGAGGCCTTCTGCCGCGCCCACGATCTAGTCCCGCTGCCACCGTCCCAGCCCCAGGTCTTCGCCATCGCCAACCCCAGCCTACGCCGCCTCTTTCCCCTGGCCATGAACCGCGGCGACGGCACCCTGGGCATAACTCTGGCCCCACCCAATCCTCCAACGCCGCCGGGGGGGGCCGGTCTGGAAAACTCTCCGCGAGGAGCGCAGACGACCGAAAGGTCGTTCGAGCGCCGCAGCGGAGGTCCTTCCGGTCCGGCGCCGGGGGCGGCGTACCGGCGCAACCACTGCCGCGTGTGTATTCCGCCCATCGCCGTGCACGAGTCCTACCCCGGCCACCACGTGGCCTTCGCCCTCGCCCGCGCCGGCCAAGCCGGCAACGACTCCGGGCGCTGGCCGTTTTTCCACGAGGGCTGGGCGCAGTACGCCGAGATCCTGCTGTGGGAAGAGGGTTATTGGCAGGGGGACCCAGCGCGGGAGATGGGGGCCCTGGTCCTCCTGCTCCTGCGCGCCCTGCGCGCCGAGATCGACGCCAGACTCCACGGCGGCAGGCTGACCCCCGAAGACGCCCGCCGGCTCTACACCGAACGGCTGCTCATGGATACCGACGCGGCGGCCAGCGAAGTCAGCGGTCACCTCCAGCACCCGACCAAGAAGGCGAGTTACCTAGTGGGCGCCCTCCAAGTGTTGGCCCTGCGCGACGCCGTCGCCCCCGCGAGGACCGAGCTGCGGCGCTTCCACGAGCGCCTGCTGGCCCACCCGGGTTACCTTCCCGCCCTGGCTCGGGACAGCTTCGGTGTCGAGATCCCCGCCCTGCCCGACCGCCCGCTGCTCGCTTCGCCGTGACGAAATCCGCTAGGCTCGCGGCCCCGTGGCCACTCCCCTCGCCCTGAGTCCCACTGCCATCGCCCTCGTCGTCGGCTGCGCCTTGGCGTGGACGGCATTCGATCTCGTGCGCAAGCTCCTGGTCGGCAAAGTGGACGCCATCCCCCTGGTCTTTCTGCTGACCGCCCTCCAAGTGCCGCTGTTCGTCCTCTGGGCCCACTACGACGGTGTGCTCACGATGCCCACCGCGGCCTACTGGCCCTGGGCCCTGGGCTCGGTGGCGCTCAATCTGGTGGCGAACGCGCTGTTCATCAAGGCCATCCAGGTGTCGCCCCTATCCCTCACCATTCCCCTGCTGTCGCTGACGCCGGCCTTCGCCACGCTGGTTTCGATTCCGCTGCTCGGTCAACACCCCAGCGGCCAGCAGGTACTCGGTATCGTGCTCGTCGTCGCCGGGGCCTTGGCGCTCAATCTAGCCGGAGCGGCGGGCATTCCCCTCGCCCGGCGTTTCGAACCCGGGGCCTTGATGATGATCGGCGTGGCGCTCCTGTGGTCTCTGACGCCGCCGCTCGATGGCCGGGCCATCGCGCAGGCGAGCCCGCAGGTCCACGGCGTGGTGCTCTCGCTGGGCGTCGCTCTGGGCCTCGGCCTGGTGCTCGCCGTCCAAGGTCGGCTCGGCACGGTGCGCCCGGCGCTCGCCTTCCCCAGTTTGGTCGTGATCTCGATCTTCACCAGTGCCGTGGCCCTGGCGCTCCAGCTGGCTTCCCTCGCCGTCGCCTCGGTGGCGGTGATCGAAACCACCAAACGCGGCTTGGGCAACTTCGCGTCGGTCATCGTGGGTGCCGCGTTCTTCGACGAACACGTTCCGGTCGCGCGTTGGTTGGCGGTGGCGGTGATGGTCGCCGGCGTCGCCCTGATTCTCTTTTGACGCGACCGCGCGTGGCCGGAGGCTACCGTCTCGGCCACCGAGATGGTACGCTCCGCCCGATTTTCTGATCCTCGGAGGGGTGAACCCGTCGGACGACCGCGCGCCGCGGGGACGTCCGTTTCCTGTCGAAAGGACGGAGCGAAGGCTATGTCGCAACAAACCGAACAGTGGGGATCGCGCCTCGGCGTCATCCTCGCCGTCGCCGGCTCGGCCGTGGGCCTGGGGAACTTCCTGCGGTTCCCCGGTCAGGCAGCCCAGAACGGCGGCGGCGCGTTCATGATTCCGTACTTCTGTGCCCTGCTGCTGGTCGGCATCCCGATCGGCTGGGCGGAATGGACCATGGGCCGCTATGGCGGCCGGAAGGGCCTCCATTCGTCGCCCTCGGTGCTCGGCGCCTTCGGCGGCGGCGCCCTGTGGCGCTACCTCGGCGTGCTCGGCGTGCTGATCCCCCTGGCGGTGTCGTTTTACTACACCTATATCGAGGCTTGGTGCTTGGGTTACACCTGGCATTACCTCACGGGCGGCATCGGCGTCCCGGTGGGCGCTCCGATCGCCGAGCAGACGGCCGCGGCCTCGAAGTTCTACAACGACTTCACGGGCACCGCCGTCAACGGCGAGTTGTTCACGACCGGGCTCGAGACCTTGATCTTCTGGATCGCCACCTTCGCGGTGAACATCCTGCTCGTCTACCGCGGCCTGTCGAAGGGCATCGAGAAGTTCGTCACCTACGCCATGCCCGCGATGGCGATCTGCGCCTTGATCGTGCTCGTCCGCGTGCTGACCCTCGGCACGCCGGACCCGGCTCTCCCCGAGCAGAACGTGATCAACGGCCTGGGTTACATGTGGAACCCGGATTTCTCCGCGCTCGGGAAACCCCAGACGTGGCTGGCCGCCGCGGGCCAGATCTTCTTCAGTTTGTCGGTCGGTTTCGGCGTCATCATCAACTACGCCTCCTACCTGAAGAAGAACGACGACGTGGTGTTGTCGGGCCTGACCGCCTCGGCGACCAACGAGCTCTTCGAGGTCGGTTTCGGCGGCATGATCACGCTGACCTCGGCGTTCATCTTCCTGGGCACCTCGGGCACCATCGCCGCCGTCGCCACCGGCACCTTCGGCCTGGGCTTCTCCACCCTGCCGGTGGTCTTCGCCCACATGGGTCCGCTCGGCAACATCATCGGTGCCATCTGGTTCTTCATGCTGTTCCTGGCGGCCATCACCAGCTCGATCTCGATGTACCAGCCGACGCTGGCGTTCCTCCAAGAGTCGCTGGGGTTGACTCGTCAGAAGGCGACCGTGCTCATGGTCTCGATCTGCTTGTTCGGCTCCTTCCTGGTGATGTACTACAGCAAGGGCGGCTTCTTCTTGGGCGTGCTCGACGACTGGGTCGGTACCTTCTTGATCTCGGTGCTGGCGCTCGTCCAGGCGATCGTGTTCGGCTGGGTCTTCGGCATCGACAAGGGCCTCGAGGAGGCCCATCGCGGAGCCCAGATTCGTATCCCCAGGATCTTCCGGTTCATCCTGAAGTACATCACGCCCGCGTTCCTGGGCTTCATCGTGTTGTCCTTCTGCTGGAAGGACCTGCCGAACTGGATCCAGGCGATCAAAGACGAGCCGCTGCGCCAGGGTTCGATGGCGTTGATCATCGGGACGATCATCTTCCTGGTGGTCTGCACGCGCATCGGCGAGAAGCGTTGGCGCGCCCAGGGTCTCGACATCGACGGCAAGTTCCCGCCCAAAGACTGACGAAAGGAGGCGCACCATGACGCCAGGTGGATGGACGTTCCTACTGCTCTCGACGGCCTTCGTGTGGGGCCTCACGGGCTGGTGTTTCTACAAGGTGATGACAGTACCCGGGCACATCGAGAAGCCACCCGATTCCTTGGGCGGCTGACGACTTCGAACGGGACTTCTGGGGCGGGTTGTGGAACCCGCCCCTTTCCATTGGGGTAGAGAGGAGACGACCATGACTTCCCCCCGCTTCTGGGCCCTCGTCCTCGCGGCCGTGTGGACCGGGGCCGCGTTCGCCGACGGGCCGCGCGTCGTGGCGGTGACCGCCGTCGATCGGCTGCCCGAAAGCCCGGGTGCCTTGGCGCCCAATCACGAGATGGAGATGGTGGTCGAGAATCTCGACCAGCTATGCCCCGCCGGCCGAACCAGCCAGCCCGGCGAACCCCTCCAGGTCTATCTCGACGGGGTCGTACTGCCCGGCTCCGTCGCCATCGACCAACGGCCCGATCCGCGGGGGACCCACCTGCGCTTCTTTTTGCCGATCACTGCCGACACCCAGCCGGTGTGGGCCTGGGTCGCGCGCACCACGGACGTGCTCGACGAGCCCACGGTTCGGGTGGCGGTGAGCGTCGGTTACTCCGACTGCCTGGTGCCCGGCCAAGGCCAAGCCCAGGCCCTCGATGCCACCTTCTTGATCCTGCGCCGGAACCTCCGGAACCTCTGGTTGGCCCTGGCGATCGGCTTCGGAGTCGTACTCGTCTGGCTCGGCAAGCGGACGAGCCTGCTGCGGGACCCATCGCCCAACCGGCCCTTCAGCCTGTCGAAAACCCAGGCGGCCTGGTGGCTCTACCTGATACTGACGAGCTTCGCGCTCGTGTTGCTGGTCACCGGCTTCCCTCCGACCTTGTCGAGCGACGTCTTGGTCCTGCTCGGGTTGTCCTCGGTCACCGGGGTCCTCGGAGGCGTCATGGAGAACCAGCAGGCGGCGGCCCGAGCGACCCAAGGCGGTGGCTTGGTGCAACAGTTCCTCGGCTTCTGGAAGGACTTGCTGCTCGATCCCTCGACCGGCGGCGTCAGCCTGGGTCGCCTGCAATTCGTGGCCTGGACGGTGGTCATCGGCGTCTACTTCGCCTACCGGGCACTCACCACCCTCAGCCTGCCCGACATCGGCAACCAGCTACTGCTGCTGCAGGGCATCTCGGCGGGGACGTACGTGGCGGTGAAGAACGGCGAGGGGTGAGGAGAGCCCGAGGAGCGGCCGGGCCGGCGGGCTCCCGGCGGTCACTCCCTTTTGACAGCCGCGCTCGCCAAAGCGCGCACCAGGTTCTCGTCCGACAGGTGCGGCACCTGCAAGCCGAGCTTCTCCCGGTAGTGTCCGCCCACCTCGGCCATGAGGTCGAAGCGGGCACGGTCGTCGAGACGGTCGGCGCGCAACGACAGGGCGACCAGGAACTCCCGCTCCTCGAGCGACAAGCGGTGGCGTAGCCGGCGTAACGCCGCGGGGCCGCCGAGCTCACCGTCGAGGGGTGGGAACGGCAGGCGCACGAAGCTCCACGGGACGTCCTCGCGCACCACCAACGTGTCGGCCACCAAGTCCCCGAGGCGCCGGTGGTCGCGGTCCCACAGCGCCACGAAGCCCCCCAGGCCGTACAACAGCGGCAGGAAGTCGAGCACCCGTACGACGTTGCGGACGAAGGATTGCTGCACGGTCAGCGGCAGGCCGCGCCCGTCCACGACGCGGAGGCCGAGCATTCGCTTGCCCGGCGTCCGTCCCTGGAACCGCACCTCGTTGAAGACGTGGTAGCCCCAGATCACCAGGAAACTCGCGGTGGCCTGGAGCGCCTTCCCGATGCCCGCGCCGAAGAACAACAGGAAAACCTTCTGACTGAGGGCGAGAATGCCCAGGATCAGCAGGCCGTCGATCACCACCGCACCGAAGCGCCGCCCGAGCCCAGCCGGCTCGAGGCGAATTTCGACGTGCTCGGGGGTCAGCACGATCCGGGCAGGAGCGCTCCTCACGACTCGCCCTCCGGCCGGCGACGCACGAACAGCACGAACAGCAGCGAGGCAAAGAGCAGCGCCGCGACGGCGATCTTGAGCGGATAGGGCACCGTCTTGGCGGAGAACTGGGAGAACGAACCCTCGATGAGGCCGGCGCAGACCAGAATCAGTGCGACGCCGACGATCATCCGCCACAGGTCCGGAAAGGCCCGTCGCACCGACTCCGCGCGCGACAGTTCTCCGGGCAGCAGCAGGGCCCGGCCCAGGGCCAAGCCGGCGGCCCCGGCGAAAACGATCGCCGGCAACTCGAGGGCACCGTGGGGACCGACCCAGGCGACGAAGAACGTACCCTCGCCCGCGACCAGATAACTCGCCGCCACCGCCCCCAGGATCACGCCGTTGTACCAGAGCACCCAAAGCCCCCCGACCAGCGTCAGGGCGGCCAGGGCGAGCGCCAGAAAGCTCACCTGGATGTTGTGGGTGTAGAGCTCAGCGCCGAAGACGGCAGCCTCCTCCACCTTCGAAATGCGCTCCTCCTTGGCCTCGATCTCCGCCACGCGGTCCCGCGGGCTCTCCGAGTAGAACTGCGCCGGCACCAGGTCCACCGCTGCCTTGGGCTGCCACAGCACCGCCCCGAACCCGAACAACGCCCCGGCGGTGAACGCCGCCGCCGCCAACCAGACCACGGCCGCGTTCCTACGGAAGGCGGCCGGCACTTCACCGGTCAAGAACCGCGCCCAGGAGACTCGGCGGCCGCCCGGCCGGCCGCGGTAGACGTAGCGATAGGCGCGTCCTGCGAGGGCGTTCAGGCGGCCAAGGATCTCCGGGTCGGCGGTCAACGAGCGCGCCCGGTTCAAGTCCGAGGCGGTGGCGCGGTAGAGCTGCACCAGCTCCTGCATGCCCTGGCGACCGAGCTCGCGAGCGGGCTCGGCCTCGGCGCGGTCGAGCAAGACCCCGAGCCGCGACCACCGCCGCTCGCCGTCGACCAAGAAGCGCTCGACCTCGGTGCTCACAGCAGTTGCCTCCGCTTGACCTCGAGGTACCCGTTGACCGCCGCGACACCGATGTCTCCGGGCAGGGCTTCGACCACCAGAGCACCGCGTCGGCGCAGCTCCGCCAGTGTTTTGCGGCGGGCCAACCAGAGATCCCGCGCGACCAGCGTGCGCAGCAACTCCGAGCGATCCGCCGGCCGGATCTTGGCCGTGGCTTCGAGCGCCGGGTCCGAAAACACCACGAACAGCGGCAAGTGGGTCGGCAGCAGCAGACCGGCCGCGCGCAGCAAGGAACCTTCTTCGCCCAGCTCGGGCAACGCGGTCACCACCAACACCAGGGTTCGGCTCCGCAAACGATGGCGCACGTGGGCCGCCAAGGCGGGATAGTCGGTGTGGCGATAGGCCGCCTCGACGCCCGCCGCAAAACCCGTGATGGCCCGCAAATGGCTGCCGCCGCGGCCCTGGGCCGGGCCGGAATCGACGCCGTCGGCGAAGGAGACGAGCCCGACCCGATCCTCGAACCGGTGGGCGATCGACGACACCAAGACGGCCGCGTTGACGGCGTGATCGACCCGCGCGAGTCCGCTCACCCGGGCGGCCATGCGGTGGCCGCGGTCGATCGCCACCAGGATGTCCTGGGAGCGGTCCAGCCGAAACTCGCGGGTGATCCACTTGCCGTGGCGGGCCGAGGCCTTCCAGGCGATGTCGCGCAGCTCGTCACCGGTCACGTGGTCGCGCAGGCGTTCGAACTCCCGGCCCTTGCCCACCCGTGGCGACACTCGGTGGCCGAGGCCGCGCAGGAACAGGCGGTCGAGCTGGGCGTGATGCCGCGCCACGGCTTTCAGGTTCGGCAGCACGGCGAGAGTGGAGCCGCCCGGCGTTTCGGACACCACCGGCAGGATCCGCTCGAGCCAACCGCGGGCTGTCAGCGCGACCCAAGGCTCCTCGAGCACGGCCTCGCCGCGGGCGCGGGCGAACACCGGCAACTCGAGATCGAGTTCGCGACCGGGTTCGAGCCGGGCTTCGATCCGGCTCGCCGGGGGCTCGAGAAACCACGGCCAACGCTGGCGCAGCACCAGCCCCAGGGGTTGGCGAACCGGGGCCACCAGCCGCAGCGAGACGGTCTCCGCCTCTCCGAGCGACAGAGCGATCTTGGCTGGGCGTTCGAGCCGCGGTTGGACTTGGACCAAGGACCGCGAGTCCACGAGGACCAAGGCGCCGAGCACGGCGAGCCCAGCCGCCAAGCCGAGGGCCGCCAACGCCCCGCCGCCCACAAGCGGCAACAGCACCACGACTGCCGCCAGCACCACGGCGGCACGGAGCAGCTTGCTGCCCGGTCGCCAGCCTCCGCGTCGGCTCACCGCGGCACTTCCACCCGCTCGAAGATGCGGCCGAGGAGGTGGCCCAGCTCGACCCCCTCCATCTCGGCCTCGGGAGTCAGGATCAAGCGGTGATCGAGCACCGGCGTGGCCATCTCCTTGATGTCGTCCGGGGTCACGAAATCGCGCCCACGCAGCAGTGCCAAAGCCCGGCTGGATTCGAGCAGCGCCAAGGAGGCCCGGGGACCGGCACCGATCTGCACCGCCTCGTCCTGGCGCGTCGCCGCGACCACGGCCTGGATGTAGGCCACGAGGCCGTCTTCGAGCCGCACCGCGGTCGCCACCACCCGCCGGGCCGCCAGCAGCTCGTCGGGGTGGATCACCGGTTGTAACTCGGCGACCACGTCCTCGTGGAGCTTCCGCCCAGCGGCGTAGGCCGCGATCATGGCGCGTTCGACTTCGGCCGCGGGGTACCCGATCCGGATCTTCAGCAGGAAGCGGTCGCGCTGGGCCTCGGGCAACGGATAAGTGCCCTCGAACTCGACCGGGTTCTGGGTCGCGATGACGGTGAACACCGGCGAGATGACCCGGCGCACGCCGTCACTGGTGGCCGCCCGTTCCTGCATCGCCTCGAGCAGGGCCGCCTGGGTCCGGGGCGGCGTGCGGTTGACCTCGTCGGCGAGCAGCAGGTCGGTGAAGATCGGCCCGGGATGGAAGGTGAACTCCTGGCTCTTGGGGTCGAAGACGTTGGTGCCCACGAGGTCCGCCGGCATCAAGTCCGGCGTGAACTGGATGCGCGAGAAACGCCCGCCGACCAGCCGGGCCAAGGTCAGGGCCAGAAGCGTCTTGGCCGTGCCCGGCACCCCCTCGAGCAGGCTGTGCCCGCCCGCGAGCAGGCACACCAGCAGACGCTCCTTGACCTCCTCCTGACCGAGCACGACGCGGTCGAGCCCCGATTTGATCTCTTGCCACTTGGCGTGAACCTCAGCGATGTCGCGCATGCTCCACCCGATCGTAAGCGTTGTTGAGCTGGTCCAAGGCGGTCGCGAATTCGTGCCGCCCGAGGTCTTTGGGTCCGTCGAGGTCGTGAGCCGCGGGCGCGAGCTCGCGAGCCCGGGCGTGGGCCGCGGCCTCGGTCGCGCCGGTCTCGACCGCGACGGTGCGGGCGAGCCCCTCCGCATACAGAGCCACGGCATCCTTGCCGGTGAGCGCCCGGCCGTAGAGATCGGCCAGGGAATCCACGAGGTCCACGGCGTCGCTGCGGCTCTCCCCCGGGTCGCGCTCCGCGGGGCCGAGGCGACTGGCCGCCCGCCAGAGGTACAAGACGGCGACAAACCCCAGGGCCACGAAGGCCGGGGTCAGCCCCCAGCGGCCGAGCAAGGCGAGGACGCGGGCTCCGCGGGCCGTGCCGTGGCTGGTTTCGTCGAAGAACACCGGGCGGTCCCCGGCCAACTCGGCGAGGATCGCCAAGTGATCGGCCCGCCCCAGGCCGGCGTTCGAGAATGCCTCGGGCGAGGCGAAGACGAAGATCTCCCCGGCTCCGACCAGCCGCCGGACGGCGAGCGGCACCGGCCCGATGGCGTACAGGGTGTGGCCGAGAGCGAGCGCCTCGGAACCCGCGAGTCCCCGCGGCGGGATCGGCCGGTAACGCCAGTTGCCGCCCCAGGGAAAGCTCCGCGCGACGCGCGGACCGAGCCCTCCGGTCACGACCTCGAAGTCGGCGAAGGCCCGGTCGATGATCAACACCAGGCGCCCGCCGCGCGCGACCCAAGCGTCGTCCGCGGCTTTCTCGGCCGCCGAGATCCCGTGCGGTTGGATACGAAAGAGGACGCCCTCGGGCGGTAACTCGGTGACCGCGGTCGGGCGATCGAGCACCACCACGGGCGGTGCTCCGCGGCGGCGCGCGGACTCCGCGAGATAACCGAAGGCCAACGACCAGCCCTCCGGCCGCGTGCTCCACACCGACCCGGGAGCGAAGGCGTCGCCGCGCCGGGGTGCCTCGTGGGCGGACCACAGCAGCGTGACCGCCAGGTAGGCCACGGAGGCGGCAACGAGCCAGCGGAGGGATCGCGACGCCCTCACGCCTCGCGACCTCCGGTTTCGAGCTCACCGAGCAGCCCGCGGGCCAAGTCCTCGGCCTCCCCGAGGGCCTCCGGCGGACTCTGGCGTAACCCGTACCACTCGCGGTCGAACAACCGTGTGAGTTCGATGAACGCCGGTCGCAGGCCGAGGCCGGGCGACAGCGCCGCCACCACTTCCCAGTTCGTGCGCCCCTTGCGGTAGCTGACGAAGCCGCGGCCGTAGAGGGCGACGAGCACGGCGTGGTACCAGGCACGAATCGCCTCGCGATGACGGCCGGCAGCGGCCAGCTCACGGGCATAGCGGCGCCAGCCGCCGGCGTCGCGGGACATCGGGTCGTCGTCTTCGGCCAACGGCGCCGCGGCGGCGGGGGCGAGGGAGGCCACCGGTCGGCGTCGCGCGCGCCACGCACGGACGGCCAGCAACGCCAAGGCGAGGGCGAACACGCCCACCAGCACGGTCACCAGGGACGGCAGCGGCAGGCCCGAGAGCCATCCTCCTGCCGCTTTGTCGGGACGGAACAGGTCCGTCAGCCACTCCCAAAATTCCCGCACCACTTTGTCCAAAAAGTTGACGATCGGCCGCACTAGGTCGTCCAGGGCTTGCAGAAAACCGCCCTCGGCAGCGATGTCGAAGTTGTCGCCGCGGGGCGTGTCACGGGCTTCGGCCGCCGCGAGCCGGCGCAGGAGTTCGTCGTCGACAGCGGTTTCGGAGTGCCCCGGCAGCGCCGCCAGGGCACGTCGCAAAGCGGCCAGGCGCGGTGCGAGGCGGCGGGCCGCGGCGAGGTCCGGCGCTTGGGCCAGGGGCTCGAAGAGGCCGCGGTCGGGCACCAGAGTCGCGCCGCCGACTTCGACCGTGGTGGTCAGCAGAGCCGCGGCGCCCTGCTGCACCGCGGCCAAATCCCCACGTTCGAGTTGCCCTTCGAGTGCCGTCACCGCCGCCAGATAACCGTCGAGCGACTCGGTTTCCGCGGCGGCCACAGACGCCAGCGTGAGGGCCAGAATCGCGGCCAGGAGGAGTCTGCCGAAGGACTTCACGACGCCCGCTCCCGGCCCGCCACGCGCAACTCGCCGAACCACGCCGCCAAGTCGTCCCCAGTGTCCCGCGCCCGACGGTCCCCGACCGCGGCCGACCAGGCGGCCAGCCAGAACGGCTCGACCAGCAGCAGGCCGCCGGCCCACAGCAGGTAAACGAAGGCCTGGTTACCGGGAGCCAGCACGGCACTCCACCACGCTTCGTCGAAGCCGGGGACCACCGCCGTGGCCAACCACGACAAGAACTGGAACCCGACGAATAGATTGATGAGAACGATCGCGAGGGCCAGGGTGAAGATCACCACCAGCCCGAGGGCGATCCGGAAGGGCGGCACCGAGCGGCCGAGTTCCCGCCACGCCCGCCACGGCTCGACGTCCTGGAAGTAGGGCGCCGCCGCCGCGGCGAGGGCCGCCAAGACGAGCGCCAAGGCCACGGCGAGGAACGTCACGGCGCCCCAGTAGAGGAGCGCCTGGGCCGCCAGCGTCAAGACCAGGGCGCCGACGAAGCTCGCGGCCCGCACGCGCGGCACCCGGCGCACCGGGCCTGCTTCCTCACGGAATCGGCCGGCGCGTGCCGCAGTCGCCGCGTGGACGAAGACCAGCCGCGCCCACAGCGCAGGGACCAGGGCCAAGGTGACCAGGAACGACAAGGTACCCAGGTAGGCCCAGGCGCCTTGGGTGCCCGCCTCGGGCTCGAGGCTGGCCGCCCGGGTCAACATTTGGGCTTCGAGAAAACGGAGGGGCAACGACGCCAGGAGCAACCACCCGGCTTCGCGGGGCAACTCGCGCACCACCCGCCGGGAGGATTCGTCGATCAGCCCGGTCACCGTGCTGCGCGTCTCGAAACTCACCGCATCACCCAGAACAGCACTCCGGCCAACGTCCGGCCCAAGGTTGCGAGGAGGGCCAGGCCCACGATCAACACCACCGCCGCCAACCAGCCCAAGACCGACCCCTGAGCGACCACCGTCTCTCGCCGGCGGGCCAGGCAGTCGACACACAGATGGAGGCCTTCCCAGCGGGTCGAACAGGCGGCGCAGATCGGCCGGCGGCAGTCCACGCACTGGGCGAGAGCGGGACGCTCGGGGTGGCGATCACAAACCGAAACCAAAGGCGCCATTCGAAGCGAGCATAACCCGGTTGTGACGCCCTCAGGGGACTGCTACCATCCCTCTCGGATTTCACGATGACCTGCACCCATCATCCCGATGTTCAGGACCAGCTCGCACCCTGCGTGCGCTGCACCCGCGTGATCTGCCCGAGTTGTCAGGTACTGGTCGGCGGGCTCCTGTACTGCGGCCGGTGCAAGGAGCAGCTGGTGCTCGACCTGCGGTCCGGTCGCGCCGCCACCGGCTTGGCCATCGCCAGCCCCGGCCGCCGGTTCGTGGCCATCGTCATCGACGGCATCCTGCTCGCCATCCCGCTCTACGCGCTGATCTTCATCGTCCTCGGCATGCTAGTGGCCCTGGGCGCTCAGGACTCGTTCGAAAGCGCCCTCACCGGGCTCTTCTTCACTGCCGCCCAGTTCTTGCTGGTCGGCCTCAGCTTGAGCATCACTTTCCTGTACGAGTGGCTGATGATCTCGCGCTTCGGTTACACCGTGGGCAAACGAGCCATGCGCTTGAAGGTGGTGACGCCCCAGGGCCACCCGGTCAGCCGCGGGCAAGCCGCGGGCCGCGCCGGTATCAAACAGGTCTTCAGTTTCTTGTCCTGCCTGGGCTTGGTCGACTACATCCCGGCCTTCTTCACTCCCGAGGCCACGGCGGTGCACGACATGGTGGCGAGCAGCCGGGTCATCGACTGGGAAGGAGACGACGAGTGACCGGACTGGTCGTCACCCAGCCGCTGTTCAAACCGCGCTGCCCGTTTTGCCGGAAGAGTCTCGATCTCTCCGGGCTGGTGGCCGGACCGCAAGTTTGTCCGCACTGTGCGAAGCCGTTCGAAGCCACGTCCTTCGAACCGCGGCCGGCGGCCGTCGACGAACCGGCCACCCCGGTCCACGCCGTGCCCGGTGGCGCCAACCCCTGCGCCTACCACCCCGGCAATGCCGCGGTGGACCACTGCGACCGCTGCGGCGTCGTGATGTGCGGCCTGTGCCGGATCGACCTGCAGGATCGCCAGCTGTGCGCACCGTGTTTCGATCGCCTGGCGGCCGGCCAGGAGCTGCGCCTGCACAAGACTCGCGGCGCCGACTTCCGGGGCCTCGCCTGGCTCTCCGTGCTCGGCTCGACGATCGTCTATTGCGCCCCGATTCTCGGGCCCGCGGCGATCGTCTTCGGCATCCTCGGGTTGCGCGAACGGCAGCGGGAGGGTGGCGACGGCCCGGGGTTGGTGTCGAGTGGCCTCGCCATCGGCTGCGGCTCCCTGGTCACCCTCGGCGGACTCTTCTTCCTGTTCGGAATGCTGGCCCTGATCGCCGCGGGAGGGAAGTCGTGACGCCCGAAACGCCGGAGCGTTCGTTTCTCGGCAAGCGCGCGAGCGTGCTGATCCGACACGAGGTTTACGTTCGCCCCGAGGGCTTCGAAGTCGACGAGCGCAGCCTGATTTCGTTCCGGCGGAGCTGGATCCTCTTCGACGAAGTCCTGATGGTCACCCTCCACCCCGCGCGCGCTTGGGCCGGGGCCGTCCTGGCGGGATTCTTCGGGCTGATCTTCGCCGGCATGGGAGGCCTATTTCTCGCTGTCGAGAAGCAGAATCCTTGGGCTTCCCTCGTGCCGTTCTCGTTCGCGGCCCTGCTTCTGGTCCTCGCCCTCATCGCACTCGTCGTCCCGCGCTGGACCGTGACCGTGCAAGGCCTCCGCTCGCGCGCCGCCATGACCCGCCCGAGCCACGGCCAGGCCCAGGAGCTGTACGACCAGGCCATTCGCCTGATTTCGGCCGCCCGCGGACGGCAGGAGACTGAAACACCGCCCGCGAACTTCGGCCCCGAAGCGCCGCCAGAGCCACCCGTCCTCGCCTTCGAGCCGTCGTGAATCTTGGCAGGTCGGGTTAGCCGCCTCCGTGGCGTAACTCGACCTCGGCGCTCGCGCGGAAGAATCGCACCAGCAGCTCGCCGGAGAACCGCGGCAGGGTTCCCAGGTGGCCGGCGTGGCCCCCCTCGGCAGTCTCGATGACGTGCACCCAGGGGTTGTCCCGGGCCACCGCCGCCAGGTCCGCGAGGGCAAGCTCGGAGACGATGCCGTCGCGGAAGCTGCCCAGGACGAGCGTCGGGCGCTGGGCTCGGCGAGCCTGCGCGGCAGGATCGCGGGCGGCCAGCCACTCGGCTCGCGGCACGCCGTCCCGAGCGGCGAGGAAGTCGAGGAAACCGCCGAAGCTCGCCGGACCCTCCTGACCGAGGGCCAACCAGCGCCGACGCAGAGCCCAGTGGAAGAACTTGTCGACGCCTTTCCAGCCGCCGCGATCGAGCAGGTAGTTGCGGTCGTCGAGCCGGCGCACCGTGCGCTCGAGGGCCCCGGCCGGGGAGATCGCCACCACTCCGGCGGCGAAGCGTTCGGGCGCTGCCGGGTCCCCAGCGGCGTGGAGCACGGCGAGGCCGCCCAACGAAACGCCGACCAGGCCGACCGGATGGCCCGGGTACCGCGCCCGCAGCAGATCACTCCAGGCGCCGAGGTCGGCCGCCTCGGCCGGGCCGAGGCTGGGCAGATCGGCCATCCGGCAGCCGTGCCAGCGCATGTCCACCGCCAGGGCGCCGAAGCCGGCATCGGCCAGGGCGCGAGCGAGGATCTGGACGTACCGCACGTGTTTGTCGTCGTACAGACCGTGAACGACGATCACCAGCGGCGCGTCGGGCGAGGCCGGCGGCCGGAAGTAGCCCGCCAGCGGCGCCCGCTCGGGCGAGGGTGCCGGGGCCTCGAAGGGCGCGAATCCCGGCGGCACCGGCCCGCCGCAGGCACGCGCCGGGTCCTGGTTGCGCAGGCGTTCGCGCAGCTCTCCCTGGGTCAGCCGGACGAGACTGCGGAAGCCGCTTTCCGAGCGCCCCGAATCGGCTGGCACCGCGTCGAGATCAGCCCAGAGGGCCGCGACCGTCGGCGGCGGCGGCCCCGGCGGCACGGTCACCGGCAGTGGCCGGAGCCCACTGCAGGCCGTCACGAGGAGCCCGCAGAGTCCGATCCAGAGTCTGCCGTTCATGTTTCCTCCTGGGCCGCGAGTCCCAGACGCTCGCCCCCGGCGTAGACCACCGCCCGACCCGGGCGCAGGAAGCCGACGAGCGTCAGCCCCCAGGCCGTGGCCATCTCCACCGCCGCCGAGCTGGCCGCGGACATCGCCGCGAGCACCGGCACCCGGGCCATGACGCACTTGTGGACCAACTCGAAGCTTGCCCGGCTGGTGACCACGACGACCGCGTCGGCCCATCCCGGACTGCCGGGCTCGAGTTCGCCGTCGAGGAAGGCGCGGCCGAGCAGCTTGTCGAGCGCGTTGTGACGCCCGACGTCTTCATAAAGCGCCACGAGCTCGCCGTCGCGGGTGAAGCGGGCCGCGGCGTGAAGCCCACCGGTGGCGGCGAAGCTGGCCTGGGCCGCGCTCAGCCCCGCGAGCATCGTGGCCAAGATCCCGGGATCCAAGGGCGCCGTCGGGGGTAGCGGCGACGCGCCGTCGAACAGCCGGGCGGCCAAGGCCGTGCGCCCGCAGGCCCCGCAGGCACTCGAGGTGAAGACGTGGCGGTCGAGCCGCGAAACGTCCGGCAGCCGCCGGCCGGCCAGCGTCACCTCGAGGACATCTTCGACGCTGCCGTCCGGTGTCACCGTTCGCTCGGCACGCTGGGCGGCCACCAGGTGGCGCTCGCGCACCACCCCCTCGGCGAACAAGAATCCGGCTGCGAGTTCGGCGTCCGCGCCCGGGGTACGGAGTGTCACGGCCAGGGTCCGGGTGTCGTCACCGGCCCGCAGGCGGATCACCAACGCCTCCTCCACCGCCAACCGGTCGCTGCGCCGGTGCGGAGGCCCGTCGCCCAGTTCCCAAACCCAGGCTGTCGTCACGAGGCAGACGTTACCGCCGAGTCTTCCTCACCGCCAAATTCCTTGGGATATGCTGCCTGACCACCATGACCGCACCTGACGTCAAGCCCTCGAATTTCAGCCGCTATTTCCTGCTCATCCTGGTCCTGCTCGTCGCGGGCCTGTTCTTCTACATGATCCGCGGCTTCATGCAGCCCGTACTGCTGGCGGCGGTGTTCGCCACCGTCCTGTACCCGCTCTTCGAGCGCCTGGTGCGCCTGTTCGGCGGTCGCCGCGCGCTCGCGGCGATCGCCACCTGTCTGCTGCTTTTGATCGGTGTCGTGGCACCCTTGATCGGCATCGGGGACATGGTGGCGCGCGAGGCGGTGGGGTTTTACGAAAGCGTCCAAGACGACGTCAAGGCGCTGCTCCAGGGCGGCCAGCAGGGGGTCCAGGAACGCATTCGGGCCATGCCCTGGTTCTCTCGCTTCGGGCTCGATCGTCTCGACTGGAACCGGATCCTGGAGCAGGCCAGCCACTCCGCCGGCACCGCCGCCGGCTGGCTGCTCAACAAGACGTCCAGCGGTACCGTGCAGCTGATCTGGACGTTTTTCGTCACCCTCTTCACGTTGTTCTACTTTCTACTCGACGGTCCGCGCCTGGTGCAGAAGATCAAGGACGCCGTGCCCCTGCCCCGGGACCATGAGAACCGGTTGATCCAACGGTTCGTCTCGGTGACCTCGGCGACGGTCAAGGGCACCCTGGTGATCGCCGCCATTCAGGGAGCCTTGGGCGGTCTGACCCTGTGGATCTGCGGCATCCCCTCGCCGATTCTCTGGACGGTGGTGATGATCGTGATGTCGATCATTCCGGTCCTGGGTGTCGGGCTGGTGATGTACCCGGCGGCCATCTTTGCACTGGCCACCGGGCAGGTCTGGCAGGGGGTCACGATTCTGATCGTGACCACGGTGGTGATCGTCAACATCGACAACCTGCTGCGGCCCCGACTGGTCGTCGCCGAGGCCGGCATGCACGACCTTTTGGTGTTCTTCTCGACGATCGGGGGCTTGGGCATGTTCGGCTTCGCGGGTTTCGTGATCGGCCCGGTGATCGGCTCGTTCCTGCTCGCGCTGCTCGATCTGTACGAGGCCGAGTTCCGCGTCCGAGAAGTCAGCGGGGCGGACTCGCCGATGGCCCTCGAAGTCGAACGCCCCTCCGGTCCGAAGGCCAAGAAGCCCCGCCCGAGTCGCGGCGGAGGCAGCGCCTGACCGCGTCGGAACGCCCGCAGGACGGCGGCAGCGCCCACCTCGGCCTCTTCGTGGCCGCCCTGTTGTTTTCGACCGGCGGGGCCGCGATCAAGGCGACGTCGTTCACTGGCCTCGAAGTCGCCGGGCTGCGCGCCGCGCTCGCGGGAGTGACGCTCGCCGTCCTGGTGCCGGGAGCGCTGCGCCGGCTCGATCGGCGCACGTTGCTCGTCGGGCTCGCCTACGCCGCCACGACGGTGCTCTTCGCCACCTCGAACAAGCTGACCACGGCGGCCTCGGCGATTTTCCTGCAATCGACGGCGCCGCTCTACGTGCTGTTCCTGGCGCCGTTTTTCCTCGCCGAGCCCGTCCGCCGGCGGGACCTGGCCTGGTTGGCCTTGACCGCGGCCGGCCTCGCCGCCATCGTGCTCGGCGTCGATGATCCCGCGGCGACCGCGCCCGCGCCCGGACTCGGCAACCTGCTGGCGACGGTGGCGGGCTTCACTTGGGCGGTGACGGTCGTGGGCCTCCGCTGGCTCGAGCGTGCCAGCCCCGAGGCCGGTGCCTCCGGCGAAGCCGGCGCCGCCGC
>JANRLG010000018.1:0-4123 GCA_033762835.1 Thermoanaerobaculia bacterium | reverse complement strand
GCGCATTTTCCGAGATGCGCTCGAGCAAGCCCTTGACCTCCTTCGGCCGGATTGTGTCCACCAGCCGCTCCTTCCACGCCGGAATCAAGGTTCTGCGCACGATTGCGCGGTCGTTCTTCCACGAGCGCTTTCTCTTCTTCGCGTAGCGCTCGAGGTAGTCGAGAGCCAACGCCTCGAAGGTCAACACCCGTGGCGGCTCGGCCGGTTCGACGTAGTAGGGATCGATCCCCTGGTCTACCTGATCCCGGATCTCGGCGGCCTTCGTGCGCGCCGTCGCCAGGCGGCACTTGGGGTGTTCACCCACCGAGACACGACGGCGGACCGGTTTGCCGTCGGCGGTCTTCGCCTGGGGCGAGCGGAAGGAAAAGAAGAAGCTCTTCTGGTGAGCGGTGATCCGAACTCCAAAGCCTGGGACGAGGGTGTCCCAGAACTCGACTCGCCCCGAGCTTCTCGAGGTCCGGTCCAACATACGATCCGTCAGCGTGGTCGTGGGCATCGTGGTCGACTCCTCTTGGCAGCCCTGACGGGCGCCGATTTGGGTTCCAAGTTGGGTTCCAAAATGACCGCGCCGTCCTGCGAGCGCATGCCGTGCCAAAGAAACCCAACTGACGTTAAAGTCAACCATGTTAACGCTTTGCCGTCTACTCTGCGCCGGCATGCCGGCGCATGCCGTGCCACGTTCAGGAGGTCTCCGCCCTTTTTTTGTCTCCCGGCCCAACCGACTCATTTCAAAAGCCTTCGAGGTGCGAAAAACACGCCCCGCGACCCCAGTTGGGTTCCAACTCGGGTTGGAGGTGGAGTATCGGGCCTTCGCGTTCGCGAGCAGCAAGTGCCCGAGCAACATGAAGACCCCATGAAGGACTTTATGAAGATGGAATGAAAGCTGGGGACTCCTCCTACACTCCGCCTCGCGGCCGGAAAAGGCCCGCTCAAAACATAGAGGAGTGTACTTATGGCTACTCAGCTTGGTCTCTTGAAGTCCTTCCCTCGTGTTCTCCTGGCCGCCACCTTCGTCGCCATTGGCGCGGGCGCGCCGGCCCAGGCGCTCGATCTCACGGCGGCGCAGTTACGCCAGGCTTGCGAGACTCAGGCGGGTCACGTGGTCGTTCTCAACGAGTCGACCAAGATCGTCAACGGCTCGGCCACCATCGCTTCCCCCTGCCGCATCGTGATCGGTGCCGGCCTCGAGCTCGAGGCGGTTTCCCTGACCTTCTCCGGCCCTCTGACCCTCGAAAGCACGGTCAAGGCCGAAGTGAAGATGGTGCGGACGCTGCTGTCGGCGAGCGCTATATCGGTGTCTCTGACGGGTCTCAACAGCGGTTTCCAGACCGTCGAAACGAGCCTCCAGGCGCGGACCGGCAGTCTGGTGATGGAGGTCGGCGCCGAAGCCAACTTGCTGATGATCGAGCGCTTACTCCCCGGGCCTACCTACGCCCTGAGCGCCGCCACCTCCGTCGAGATCCGCGGGGGCCGCAAGTTCACTGGCCTACTGAGCGAAGTGGCCGTGCTCGCCCCCAATGGGTTCGCCGTGTCGTTCACCGGCGCGGACAGTTTGCTCAAGGTCGAGGAGGTCGGTGTGCTCTCGACCCGGGGCAGCGTCCAGATCGACGGCTCCGGAGGGAAGGGCTTGATCAGTCTCGACAAGGTCAACTTCCTCATGGCCGGTTCGCTCGGCGTGCGCTTGGCAGGGGACGAGTCGGGCCTCTCCCTGAAAGAAGTCACCGCCGGCCCGCCGACCGGTGTAACCGCGGCCGGGGCCGTCGTGATCGAAGCGGGCACCGGGGCGTCCCGGCTCGGCAAGATGGAAGCGGTCGAGGTTCGGATGTTCGACGTCGCCTCGATTACCCTGCGCTCCTCCTTCGGTGGCGCTCAGGGCGGGCTCAAAGTCGAAAAGAGCCACTTCTCGGCCAACGGTGACATCCGCTTCGAAACGGGCAGCCAGGGTTCGACCGAGGTCAAGGAAAGCACCGGCGGCACCGAAACCGCTCGTCTGCGCGCCGCCACGGGCGCCGGTGGCCAGTGCCTCGCCTCCCAGAATCAGTTCTTCGCCGCCGTGATGGAACTCTGCCTCTAAGCCGCATCCGCCCACGGCTCTCGCAGCTCGACTTCGGCCTGGCTCAGGTGATCTCACCGGCGCCAGGCCGAGACTCTCTCGGAAGTGGTATGCAGGAGCTGTCTCGCTGTGTCTCGCCGTGTCTCAGTTCGCTTGCGGCTGCGAACGCCGTCCGATGCGCCGGTAGTAGGTGGCCCGACTGATGCCCAGCAGCCTCGCCGCCTGGGAGTGATTACCATCGGCTTGGCGGAGGGCTTCGGCCAAGTCCAACTCTTCTCCCCGTTCCGGGCGAATCACGGCGCCGCCGATCTCGGGCGGTAGATCCGCGGGACCCAGCCGATCCCCTGGGCAGCGAATGGCTGCGAACTCGATCGCGCTCCGCAACTCGCGGATGTTCCCGGGCCACGGGTAGGACTCGAGGCAGCGCAAGGCAGCGGCCGAAACCCCGCGCACGGGCTGTAGGTCGGCCAACTCGGCGAGGAAGTGTCGGGTCAGGCAGGGGATGTCCTCGGGCCGCTGGCGCAGGGGCGGCACGGTTACCCGCGCGACTCGCAGGCGGTAGAACAGATCTTGCCGAAACTTCTGATCCCGCACCTGCCCCGCCAGATCCTGATGAGTGGCGGCGAGCAGCCGAAAGTCCAATTTGCGGGTCAACGCGCTGCCCAAGGGCTGGACCCGGCGGTCTTCCAGAATGCGCAGCAGACTCGCTTGGATGGACAGCGGCAACTCGGCCACTTCGTCGAGAAACAACGTTCCGCCATGGGCCGACTCGAAGAAGCCGCGATGATCGCGGACGGCGCCGGTGAAGGCACCCTGGCGATGGCCGAAAAGCTGGGAGCTCGCGAGGGACTCCGAGAGGGCGCCACAGTTCACGGGGATGAAGGGTCCCTGTCGCCACGGGCTCGCCTCGTGGATGGCTTTGGCCACCAGCTCCTTGCCCGTGCCGGTCTCGCCCTGGATCAGCACCGTCCACGGCCCCCTCGCCACTTCCCGAATCTGCCGGAGCAGTTGGCGAAACAGCGGACTCTCGCCCTTCATGCCGTACTTCTGCGCGGGTTCCGACGCGAGCAGTCGGTCCTTTGTCGGCGTCCGTTCGAAGGCACCGGAGAGGGCTGAGCGCTGGGCCGCCGCGGTAACCAAGGCTGCCCGTACGTCCTCGGCTTCGAACGGCTTCACGACGTAGCCGAGCGGCAACGCCGCACTCGCTCGGCTCAGGGTCGCCTCGTCGGCATGGGCGGTCACGAAGACGATCGAGGTGTCGCCAGCGGCACGCAGCTGGAGCCCCGTTTCGACGCCGTCCAGGGGACCATCGAGCCGAATGTCGAGCAAAGCGATGTCCGGGTTGTGCTCGGCGGCTACCGCCAGTGCTTCGAGACCGGTCCGTGCGAGCCCGACCACCTGGAAGCCCGCGGCTTCGACGATGCGCCGCAGGTGGAGCTGCACGATGCCTTCATCTTCGACGATCATCACCGTTTCACGCGGCATGGGCTGAGACCTCTGGGGATGGGGGAAAGGTGATGCGGGTGGTGGTGCCTCGCGTACCATCGATCGTGAGCGTGCCTCGAAGCTGCCGGACCAAGGCCTCGACGAGGGTCAGCCCGAGTGAGCCGTCGGTCCGTTCCGCTCCGGAGGGGAAGCCGCAACCGTCGTCTGCGACTTCGAGAATCAACGCGTCGCCCGCCTCGGTGGGCCACAACCGGAGCACGATGCGACCTGGCGCAGCGGGGCCGAATGCGTGCTTCAGAGAGTTCGATACGAGCTCGTTGACGATCAAACCGGTAGCCACGGCCTGGTCTAGTCCCAAGGTCACCTCGGCGACCTCGGCCTCGATGGCGATACGCTCGCTGGTTTCTCCCCGGCTCCAGGCCAAAGCGCGGGTGAGCTCGCCAAGGTACGAGCGGAGATTGACCAGGCCGCTCGTGACCGTGCGGCAGAGTTGATCGTGAATCAGAGCCATGCAGCGGATGCGGTTGCGACTCTCGCCCAGCAGGAGCCGCAGCTCCGGACTCGTCTGCGACGCCGATTGCAGATCCAGCAAGCTCGAGACGACCTGCAGATTGTTCTTGACCC
>JANRLG010000017.1:0-15476 GCA_033762835.1 Thermoanaerobaculia bacterium | reverse complement strand
CGTTCGAATCGGGCCGCATGGCGCGCCAGGCCGATGGCTCCTGCACCCTGCGCCTCGGCGACACCATGGTCCTGACCACGGTGGTGATGGACAAAGGTCGGGCGAGCAAGGACTTCTTGCCCCTGACCGTGGAATACAAGGAAGGCGCCTCGGCCGGTGGCCGCATTCCGGGCGGCTTCTTCAAACGCGAAGGACGCCCCACCGAAAAGGAAATCATCACCTGTCGGTTGACCGACCGCCCCCTGCGTCCGCTCTTCCCCGAAGGCTACCGGTACGAGACCCAAATCATCTCGAACGTGCTTTCGGCCGACGGCGAGAACGATCCCGACATCCTCTCGATCAACGCCGCCTCCGCGGCTCTGGTGCTGTCGAACATCCCCTTCTACAACCCGGTCGGCGCCCTTCGGGTAGGCCTGATCGAGGGTGAGGTGGTGTTCAATCCGACCAACAGCCAGCGCGACGTTTCCGATCTCGACCTCGTCGTGGTCGGTACGGAAGAGGCGGTGGTGATGGTCGAGGCGGGCGCCAACCAGCTCCCCGAGGCCGTCGTGCTCGACTGCATCTGGAAGGCCCACGAGGAGATCCAGAAGATCATCCGGGCCCAGCACGATCTCTTCCGCCAGCGTGGCAAGTCGAAGCCCACCTGGGAGTCGACGCCCGAGTACTCGCAGGAGCTGTACGACCGCATCAAGTCGGAGATCGGCTTGCCGCTTAAGGCGGCGCTCCAGACCAAGGGCAAGTTCGAACGCCGCGACGCCGTCAAGGCGGTGCGCGACCCCTACCTCGACGCCAACTTCCCGGCCGACTCCCCGGAAGGGCTCGACCTGCGCGAGAAGGCCAAGAAGATCTTCTCGGCCCTCGAGGAGTTCTGGCTGCGCGAGGTCGTGCTCAAGGAGCGCACCCGTTTCGACGGCCGCGCCCTCGACGAGATCCGGCCGATCACGATCGAAGTCGGCGTGCTGCCCCGGACCCACGGCTCGGCGCTCTTCACCCGCGGAGAAACCCAAGCCCTCGTGGTCGCCACCCTCGGCACCAGCCGGGACGCTCAAATCATCGAGGAGTACGAGGGCGAAACCCTCCAGAAGTTCCTCCTCCACTACAGCTTCCCGCCTTTCTCGGTCGGTGAGGCCAAGCCCCTGCGCGGCCCCGGTCGGCGCGAGATCGGCCACGGCGTGCTCGCGCGCCGGGCGCTGACGCCGCTCCTGCCCCATGCCGAGGACTTTGCCTACACCATCCGCCTGGTCTCCGAGATCCTCGAGTCCAACGGCTCGTCGTCGATGGCGACCATCTGCGGCGGTTCCCTGGCGCTGTTCGACGCCGGTGTGCCGCTGCTCGCACCGGTGGCGGGTGTGGCCATGGGCCTGATCCAGGAAGGCCAGGACTTCGCGGTTCTGTCCGACATCGCGGGCCAGGAAGATCACTACGGCGACATGGACTTCAAGGTCGCCGGCACCCGCGAGGGCATCACCGCCCTGCAGATGGACATCAAGATCGGCGGCGTGACCAAGGCGATCATGGGCCAGGCCCTCGATCAGGCCAAGCGCGGTCGGTTCTGGTTGCTCGACCAGATGGAAGCCGCCCTCGGCGCGCCGCGCGAGGATCTGTCGAAGTTCGCGCCCCGGCTCTACACCATCTCGGTGCCCAAGGAGAAGATCCGCGACGTCATCGGACCCGGCGGCAAGACCATCCGGTCGATCACGGAAGAGACCGGCTGCGAGATCGAGATCAAGGACAACGGCACGGTGGTCATCGCCTCGCCCGACCAGGCCGCGGCCAATCGCGCGATCGAGATCATCAAACGCCTCACTGAGACGCCCGAGATCGGCAAGGTCTACACCGGCCCCGTGCGCCGCGTCGAGGCCTACGGTGCCTTCGTCGAGATCATGCCGGGGACCGATGGCCTGGTGCACATCAGCGAGCTCGCGCCCTACCGGGTCAAGGAGACCACCGACATCTGCCGCGAAGGCGACGAGATGACGGTCAAGGTCATCTCGATCGACGAGCAGGGCAAGGTCCGGTTGTCTCGCAAGGCCGTCATCATGGAATCGCCGGATTACGATCCGGCCCAGTACGAGGGCATGGAGATGTCCGGTCCTCCGGGCGGTGACCGTCCCGAGGGCGGCCGCGGCGGCTTCGACCGCGGTGGCCGAGGTGGGGGTCGCGGTGGCGACCGCGGCGGCCGCGGCGGTGATCGCGGACCGCGTCGTCACTGACCGTGCGGCGATCGGACAATCCCGACGGGCGCTCCGCGAGGGGCGCCCGTTTTTCGTTGCGGCCGGTCCTCGGTAGTGAAGTCTGGTAGTTTCGGGTTTGCCGAACGAGCCGAGGAGGCGTGCTTTTGCCCCATGACACCGGATTGATCACCACTCTAGCCGTCGCCTTCGGCCTAGCCCTCGCGCTCGGCTTCCTAGCCGTCCGGCTCCGCCTGCCCGCCTTGGTGGGTTATCTCCTGGCCGGCGTCATCATTGGTCCGGCCACACCGGGTTTCGTGGCTGATGTCGAGCTGTCGAGTCAGCTCGCCGAAATCGGGGTCATGCTCCTGATGTTCGGCGTCGGCCTGCACTTTCGGCTCGAGGATCTCGTCGCCGTGCGGCGCATCGCGGTGCCCGGTGCCCTGCTTCAGATCGCCGTCGCCACCGGCCTCGGCATGACGGTGGCGCGGTTCTGGGGTTGGAGCTGGGCCGGCGGGCTGGTTTTCGGCCTCGCCCTGTCGGTCGCCAGTACGGTCGTGCTGCTGCGCGCCCTCGAACAACGGGGGCTACTGGAAGGCACCAACGGGCAGATCGCGGTGGGTTGGCTGGTGGTGGAAGACCTCGTCATGGTCCTCGTCCTGGTGCTCTTGCCGCCGCTGTCGCGTCTGCTTTCCGGCCAGGCCACGGACGGCGGGCTGTCTGGGTTGGCGATCAGCCTGGCCTTGACCCTCGGCTCCGTCGCCGTCTTCGTGGCGCTCATGCTGGGAGTCGGCCGCCGGCTCTTTCCGTGGGTGTTGTGGCAGGTAGCCAAAACGGGCTCGCGGGAGCTCTTCACTCTTTGTGTCGTCGTCGCCGCCATCGGCATCGCCTACGGTGCCACCGCCCTGTTTGGCGTTTCCTTCGCGCTGGGAGCGTTTTTCGCCGGCATGGTCCTCGGCGAGTCGGCCCTCAGCCACCGCGCCGCCCTCGACTCGCTTCCGCTGCGCGACGCCTTTGCGGTGCTCTTCTTCGTCTCGGTCGGCATGTTGTTCGACCCGCGGATTCTGCTCGACGAGCCCCTGCACGTGCTGACGGTGCTGGCCATTGTGATGATCGGCAAGTCCCTGGCCGCCTTCGCCTTGGTCCTCGGCTTCCGCTACCCACTCAACACCGCGCTGACGGTTTCGGCGGGCCTGGCACAAATCGGAGAATTCTCGTTCATTCTCGCCGGTCTAGGTGTCGGCCTCGGCATGCTGCCGCGGGAGGGGTTGGGGTTGATCCTGGCCGGAGCCCTGCTCTCTATCGCCCTCAATCCCCTCCTTTTTTATGCCGTCGAGCCGCTCCAGCGGTGGATCCGCGGGAACTCGCCGCGCGCCCGCAGCCTCGAACGTTCACCCGATCCGCTGGCCGATCTGCCGATGAGCATCGACGCCGAGCGGCTGACGGATCACGTGGTCCTGGTGGGTTACGGCCGGGTCGGCCGGCGGATCGCCGAGTCGCTGCTCGCCCAGGGTGTCTCCCTGGTCGTGGCGGACCAGCACCGCGAGCTCGTCGAGCTGCTCCGGGAGCGGGGAGTGCCGGCGGTCTTCGGCGACGCCACCGAAGCGGCCGTGCTGATCCAAGCCCATATCGCCCGCGCCCGCTTGCTGGTGATCGCCGCTCCGGACTCCCTGGCCGCCCGCCGGATGATCGAGATCGCTCGGATGCTGCGCCCGCAGATTGAGATCGTCCTCCGCACCCACGGCGACGAGGAAGCCGAGCTCTTCGCCCGCGAAGACGTCCTCGTCTTCTTTGGCGAACACGAGCTCGCCACCAGCATGGCGCGCCACGTGCTCGAGACGACGGCGGCGAGGCCGCTACAATCCCCGGCATGAGTTCGATTTCCCGCAGCGACCTCGTCCGCCATCTCGACGCTCTCCTCGCCGCCCAGGTCGGCAGGGATTACTGTCCGAACGGTCTCCAGATCGAGGGCAAGGGAACGATCACGAAGATCGTCACCGGCGTCTCGGCCTGCCTCGAGCTGCACGAGGAGGCGGCCCGGCGGGGTGCGGACGCCGTGCTGGTCCACCACGGCCTGTTCTGGCACGGCCAGTCGCCGCTCCTGGTGGGGCTCCAGTTCCGTCGGGTGGCGGCACTGCTCGATCACCGCATCAACCTGCTGGCCTATCACCTGCCGCTCGACCGCCACCTCGGTCTCGGCAACAACGCCGTGGCGGCGCGGGCTCTCGGTCTCACCGAGATCACCCCGTGGGGAGAGTACGAGGCCCAGAGCGTGGGAGTCCGCGGCCGGTTCCCGGAGCCGCTACCGGCCACCGAGTTCGTCGACCGCTGCCGACAGTTCTACCTCCGCGAACCGCTGGTCGTCGGCAGCGGTCCCCAACTCATCGAACGGGTCGGCCTGATCTCCGGCGCCGCCCAGCGCGATCTCCACCGCGCCATCGCCGATGGCTGCGACGCCTTTCTCACCGGCGAAATCAGCGAATGGGTCACCAATGTCGCCAAGGAAGCCGGCATCCACTACCTCGCCTGTGGCCACTACGCCACCGAACGCTGCGGCATCCAGGCTCTCGGTGAGCACCTGGCGGCGACGTTCGGGATCACGGTGGAGTTCGTGGAGGTGGGGAATGTGGTGTGAATAACCGCCGAAAATTCTCCCCCGTCCTGCCGCACACCTCGGCATACGTCTCCCCCGTCTCCTCTGCGATCCGCTTCGCCACTTCGACCACGTAGGCCGGGCGGTTGGGTTGGCCGCGGTAGGGCACGGGGGCGAGATACGGCGTGTCGGTTTCGACCAGCTGGCGGTCCTTCGGGGTCAGCGCGAGGAGCTCGCGGATGTTGTGGGCTTGCTTGAAGGTCACCATGCCCGAGAAGCCCAAGTAGAAGCCGCGATCGAGAAGCACGCGGGCCATTTCCGGACCGCCCGCGAAGCTGTGGAAGTCGGCCTTCAGCGCCGCGAACTCGGGCTCGGCGAGGATCTCGAGCATGGCCTCGTTCGAATCCCGGTTGTGCACGATGACGGGCAGATCGTGGGCGATCGCCACCCGCCACTGGGCGCGGAGCACCTCGGCCTGCACGTCCCGCGGGGCATGGTCGTAGAAAAAGTCGAGCCCACACTCCCCCACGGCCACGACCTTTTCGTCTGCCAACCAGCCGGCGAGGCGCTCCTCATCTCCGGCTGACCAGGTGGCCGCGTCGTGCGGATGGACACCGATGGCACACCAGACATCCGGGTGACGGTGGCAGAAGGCCACCAGGTCCGGGGCGTCGGTCAGGCGTACGGCCGGCACCAGAAAGCCCGTGACCCCCGCGGCGCGGGCCTTGTCGAGGGCCTCTTCGCGCTCCTCGGGGGTCAGGTATTGGAGGTGGCAGTGGGAGTCGATCAACATGGGGAGAAGGACAACAACGACACCAAGGACTGAAACGATTCCCCCGCCCAAGCGAGCCCGGGTCGTTGGTCGTTGGCGTCGTTAAGGTCCTAGGTGTCCTTTCTTCCTACCGCACCTGAGTTCCGTTCGGCACCGGGGCCTCCGGCCGCACCAACACCGGCTTGCCGTCGATGGAGGCCGCCAGCACCATGCCCTGGGACTCGTTGCCCATGAGCTTCGCGGGCTGTAGGTTCGCCACGATCACCACCTGGGTGCCGACCAGGGACTCCGGCGTGTACTGGGCCGCGATGCCGGCCACGATCTGCCGGCGCTCGTCGCCGAGGTCGACCTGCAATTTGAGGAGCTTGCTCGACTTCGGCACGGCCTCGGCCTCGACCACGGTGGCAACGCGCAGGCGAGTTTCGAAAAACTTGTCGATGGTGATGAGCGCCACACCCTCGGGGGCAGCGGTGGATTCGGCGGGCTTGGCGGCCTCTTCGGTCACGGAACCTCCAGCGGCCGGAGCGAGCTCGGCCAGGAACGCTTTTTTGTCGATGCGTGGGAAGAGCGAGCCGGCTTCCGGCAGCGGCGCGCCGGCGGGCAGGCCACCCCAGGCGAGGTGCTCGAGGGTGGTCGGCACCGGGGCACCGACGGCGGCGAGCACCCGCGCCGCGAGTTCGGGCATGACCGGCAGGAGCCCGGCCGCCACGATGCGGACGGCCTCGAGCCCGTCCCAGAGAACTTGCACGAGCTCGCCGTGCCGCGCCGGGTCCTGGGCGAGTTTCCACGGTTCGGTCGTCACGATGCGACCGTTGGTCTCGGCGAGCAGGCGCCAGAGGGCTTCGAGCCCGCGGGAGAAGGCCAGCTGGTCGAACGCCGCGCGGTACTCCGCCACCGAACGCGCCGCGACCTCGGCCAACGGCCCCGGCGATTCCGGCCGCGGCGGCGTGGCGCCGTCGAAGTTCTTCTTGGCCAGAGTGACCAGCCGACTCACGGTGTTGCCGAGGTCGTTGGCCAGGTCGGCGTTGTAGCGCTCTACGAACGCCTCGTCGGAGAACGTGGCGTCCAGGCCGAAGACCATCTCGCGCAGCAGGAAGTAACGCAGCGTGTCGGCGCCGAAACGTTCGATCAGGTGATCCGGCCGCACCACGTTGCCGGAGGACTTCGACATCTTGCGGGCATCGCGCAACCACCAGCCGTGAGCCCAGACCGTCGTCGGCAACGGCAAACCGGCCGAGAGCAGGAAGGCGGGCCAGTAGACCGAGTGGAAACGCAGGATGTCATTGCCGACGAGGTGGAGGCGCACGTCGCCGCCGTCCCAATAACGATCCGCCAGCGCCCGATCGGCCTGGCCGAAACCGAGCGCGGTGACGTAGTTCGACAGAGCATCGAGCCACACGTAGACGGTGTGCCCTGGGTGACCCGGGAACGGGATGCCCCAGGCGACGTTGGAACGCGATACCGAAAGATCCTTGAGCCCGCCCTCGACGAACGCCAGGATCTCGTTCCGCCGGCTGTCGGGCTGGATGAACTCCGGATGCTCCCGGTAGTGGGCCAAGAGCGGCTCGGCGTACTTCGACAGTCGGAAGAAGAGGTTTTCTTCACTCTTCCACTCGGTCGGCGTGTCGTGATCCGGGCACCGCTTGTCGTCGCCCACCAGCTCTTTTTCGGTGTAGTACGTCTCGCAGGCGGTGCAGTACCACCCCTCGTGGCGCGCCACGTAGAGATCCCCGGCGGCCTCGAGGCGCGCGATGATGGCCGCCACACCGGCCTTGTGGCGCCCCTCGGTGGTGCGGATGAAGTCGTCGTGGGTGATGCCGAGCGTGCGCCACAGCTGATGGTAGCGCTCGACCACGCGGTCCGCGAGGGCGATCGGCGTGACGTTCTGGGCCGCCGCCGCGCGCTCGATCTTCTGGCCGTGTTCGTCGGTGCCGGTCAAGAAGCGCACGTCGTCACCGGCCAAGCGCCGGTAGCGGGCGATCGTGTCCGCCACCACGGTCGTGAAGATGTGCCCGATGTGGGGCAGATCGTTGACGTAGTAGATCGGCGTGGTGACGTAGAAAGTGCTCATGGGAAGTGCTCGTCGATGCCCCGCGGCGCGGGAAGAACGGCGGATTGTAGCAGGCTCGCCGGAAGGCTTCAGCGCCAGAAGGGAATCGTCACCGTGCGCCGCACGTCTTCGTCGCCGGGTTTCTTGGGCGGCAGGCCCCGCGGCGCGTCGATGCGCAGCTCGTGCCGGCCCGGGGGGAGGTCGCGGACCTCGAGGTAGGCCAAGGCTCCCGGGATGCGGTGCGTGGGTTCGGTGAACCAGTCGAAGCGTGGCGACTTCAAGGGTTGACCGTCGAGCTCGATGCGGAACAGGCCGACGAAGCACTCGACGCTGCGAGCCAGGACTTCCGGACTCGGCGGGTCACCGGGGCGCCCGAAGCTCAAACCGTCGGGACGCAGCGGCGCGAGCTCCGGGCAGCTCGCCGCGATGCGGGCGTTGTGGCTGAACGGCCGATAGGGCAAGAACAGGCGCAGGTACGGCTCGGTCACGAGGTCGGTGTCGATGGACGGTCGCCAGTTGGCCTCACCGAAGTCGTCCACGCCCCAATTCGAACGGTAGCTCTTGGCGTCGACACCGGCTCCTCCGGCGTCCCGCGGCACGTAGACGGTACTGCTGAGACCGATCAGCCCTTCGCGCAGGAAGAGCGAGAACACGAAGCCGCCCGCCACCAAGAGCATCGAACCGAGGATCAGGAGATTGCTGCGCTTTTCGGTAAGCCGGCTCTGCAGCACGAGGGAGGTGGCGCCGACGAGGCGCAAGGGAGAAATCGCCAGGTTCCCCCGCACGAGGAGCGCGAGAATCCGGTCGGAACGGGAGCCCGACACCAAGCGGTGGCCGCCGAACCGGTCGAGCAGCGGAACGCCCACGGTGAAAGCGAAGAAGGCCATCAGCAGCACGCCGAAGGTGCGGTCGAGGGAACCGCCGGTGACGCGAGTCACCCCCCAGGCAAGGGCGAGCTCGGCGCCCAAGGCCACGATCGAGTAAACGAAGGTCAGGACGATCGTGAAGGCCAAGGAGAACGCCAGGCTACAAACGTCATCCAGGCGCTCGATGGTGGTCGACAAGGCCGGCGTGTGGGCTCGGAGTTGCTCCCGAGAATGGCGGCCGACCTTCAGCCGGTCCCAATCGACCCCGCCCGGAAAGACACTCTCGAGCCCCACGAGGCCGATCCAGAAGGCGCGCAGCAGCAGGTTGCCGGCGAAGAAGACGACCAGCGCCGCCACCGCCAGCGAGACGTAAACGAAGCCGTAGGTGACGAACATCCGCAGATTGCCGTCGAGGTAGGTGATCGCCCGTTCGAACTGGCCACTGAGCCACTGGGACACCTGGAGCAGGGCGAAGGTCACGGCACCCGAGACCAGCAGCTCCATCTCGAACGTCTGGCTGTGAAACCGCGCAAAGCGGCTGGTGGTGCCCCGCGGCGCAGTCTTCTCCTCCACCGCCGACTCCGGCTCTTGCTCGATCATCTCGACTCCCCGGGCATGCCCGCTCTAGGGTCTTTTTGCGAGGGGCCATTGTCCCCCGAATCGTGCCGCCCCGAAGCGCCCGAGTTCGCAGCGACGTTCGTTACGAGGGTTCTCACCACCATAGAATCCAAGCCTTCACGAAAGGCAGGATTCCCGAATGGCCGTCAGCCAGGAAGTCATCGACCGGATCGTCGGCAACGTGCGGAAGCGGTATCCCGGGTGGGAGGGGGTGAATGATTCGCGGTTTCAGGAGGAGGAGGTACGGTACAAGCGGGAGGCGTCGAAGAAGGCGGCCAGCGTCCTCTCCTCCCGGGCCTTCTCGCATTCACCGAGCTACCTCCAGATGAGCTCGGATGAGAGATTCGACCTCCTCCAGCAGAAGTTACGCTCGCTGACCACCAATCTGCTCTTTCTTGGCGCTAAGTCCGGGGATTTGTCGATTCTCTACCAGGTGAGTGAGAAGGCCCTACAGTGGGAGTTTGTCGATGAATTCTCACACCTCATCGACAAGTCGCTGTCGCCGGAACGCCGCGTCGGAGGTTTCGTTGACTGGGCTCAGCAGAACGGCCTACTCGTCAAATGGACCTTTGTTACCTATTTCCCGTTCCTGCTCGAGCCCAAACGATTCTTGTTCGTAAAACCTACCGTCATCGAATGGCTCTTCGGCCTAGTCGGCCCGGAAAATTACCCACGGCGACCCTCTCAGGGTGGTTATTCGCGGATCCACGCGCTGGCTTTTCAAGTCATGGAGCGCTTGAGACCCTATGGAGCCAGGGACTGGATCGACTTCCAGTCGATCGTCTGGGTGGCGCACCAGGTCGAGCACGAAGGCACCCAGCCGGTGGTACGGGCCGGAACCTCCGAGCAGCAGAAGAACGACCTCCGAGGGAAAGCGAAAGTGCCGTCTCAGGCCTCCGTCAGAGCCACCCTCGACGGTGAGTCTCCCAAAGAAGAGGAACCAACCCCACCCGCCATTCCCCACCCCGCCTTCCCCCTCCCCGCCGTCGCCGCCCGAACCCACCTCCCCACCCAGACCCTGGAGCGCTGGCTGCGGGCCATCCGGCGGAAGGGCCAGGCCGTGCTTTACGGCCCGCCAGGGACGGGAAAGACCTACGTCGCCAAGGCCCTGGCCGAGCACCTGGTCGGCGGGGCGGACGGCATCTTCGAAACGCTTCAGTTCCACCCGAGTTTCGGTTACGAGGACTTCATGGAGGGCCTGCGGCCGGAACGGTCGGCCGCGGGTGGCCTGGATTACAAGGTGCGTCGTGGGCGGTTCGTGGAGTTCTGTGATCGGGCGCAGCTTCACGCGGGCACTTCCGTATTGATCCTCGATGAGATCAACCGCGCCAACCTCGCTCGAGTCTTCGGCGAGCTGCTCTACCTTCTGGAGTACCGCGACCAGTCGATCCTACTGCCCTCGGGTCGGCCGTTTTCGATTCCGAAGCAGGTCGTCATTCTGGGCACCATGAACACGGCGGATCGGTCGATCGCCCTCGTCGACCACGCGCTCCGGCGGCGGTTCGCGTTCCTGCGCGTGCCGCCCCAGCCGGAGACGTTGCGGCAGTTCCACGCTCAGGCCGGCACGGCAGAAGCGATCGTCGAGAGACTCATCGGCCTCCTCGACCGCATCAACCTGGCGATCGGTGACGCGCACTACCACCTGGGCGTCAGCTTCTTTCTCCTCCCCGACCTCGCGGACCATCTCGAAGATATCTGGGAGCTCGAGATCGAACCGTTCCTCGAGGAGTACTTCTTCGATCGGCCCGAAACACTGGCCGGCTTCCGCTGGCAGCAGGTGCGCGAGGGGCTCATTTGAACCTCGCTAGACAGCGGATCGACCTCGCGGAACGGGGCAGCCGGGACTTGCCGCGGCAGGAATTCAGCCGCGAGATGGCCGATTGGGTCGCCCGCTTGTACGACAAGCGGGTCAAAGTCCTTCGCTCAAGCCGGGGTGGCTGGCAGCTTCAGGCCACCGCGTGGGTCGGCATCCTGCCGCTCGGCCCGGGGCACAGCCTCTACATCGAGCCCAAAGTCCCCATCCACAACCTCTTCCGCATGCTCGAGTGGGCGTGGGGGGCGAACTTCCAGGCCTTCGAGGGGCTCGAGGAACTGACCAATCTGCAAGATGTCTACGAGCGCCTGGCGCGCATTCTGGCTCTTCGGGTGCTCCACCGCTTGCGGCGCGGATTGGTGCGGAGCTACCAACCGGCGGCGGATCGCCTGCCATACCTGCGTGGACGCCTGGACGTCTCTGCCCACCTCCGGGAGCCCGAGAGCCTCTCACTCCCCTGCCGGTTCGAAGAACAGACGACCGACATCGACGACAACCGCATCCTCGCCTGGACGCTTCGGGTCATCGCGCTTTCGGGACTCGTCACCGATCGCTCCAAGGATGTCGTCCGCCAGGCCTTCCGCGGCCTCTCCCACCAGGCGGATGTGCGCCCGTTTCGGGCCGCGGACTGCGTCGGCCGCGTCTACCACCGGCTGAACGAGGACTACCGAACCCTCCACGCCCTCTGCCGCTTCTTCCTCGAAACCAGCGGCCCGGCCCACCGCCGGGGCCAACACTGGATGATCCCGTTCGCGGTCAACACCGAAAGCCTCTTCGAGCAGTTCGTGGCCGCTTGGCTCCGGGCGCGCTTGCCGGCCGGCCTTCACCTCTCGACCCAGGCGCCCCTATGGCTCCCGGGCGAACCGCCGGTCGACCTGAACCCCGATCTCGTCGTCCGCGATAATCTCGGCCACCCGATCGCTGTGCTCGACACCAAGTACAAAGCCGGCGACAAGGTGACTCGCGCCGACCTCTACCAGATCCACGCCTACGCCGCCCAGCTCGGCTGCTCAGACGCTTTCTTGGTCTACCCGGAAGCTCGGCAAGAGGTCTACGACGTCACGATCGGCTCGCTCGCTCCGGTGCGGGTGCGCTCCGTGGGATTCGATCTTTCGGGGGATCTCGAGACGGCGGGGCGGCGGCTTCTGGCTGCGATCCTTCCGTGATCATTCCCCGACGGAGCCTCAGCCCCCCAGCTCCCCCTCCCCGAACCGGAACCGATTCCCACAGAACACGCAGCCGGCTTCGAGGTGATCGTCGGCGGCGCGGAGCTCGGCGCGGTCTTCGGGGGTGAGTTGGGCGAGGTGGATGCGGATGCGTTCGCGGCTGCAGCGGCAGGCGTGGCGGAGAATGCGCTGGTCGACGATCTCGAGATCGAGGCCGGCGAGCACGGCTTCGCGCACGGCAGAGGTGCCGCCTTGCTCGAGCAGGAGGCTGATGCCGGGCAGGCCGGCGAGATTGGCCTCGAGCCGAGCGAGAGCTTCGTCGGGAGCACCAGGTAGCGCTTCGACGATCATGCCGCCCGCGGCGGCGACACCCTGGGGTTTCGTCAGCACCCCGACGAGCACCGCCGACGACGTCTGCTCACTTTGCTCGAGATAGTGAGCGACGTCGAGGCCGATCTCACCCGAAACGAGTTCGACTTGGCTGCTGTAACGCACGTCGCCGACACTCTCCCGAGTCACCCGCAGCAGCCCCTTGCCCACGGCAGGACCGACCGCGAGCTTGCCCCCCGGACCGGCCGGCAGATCCACCCGCGGGTGGCCCACGGTGCCGCGCAAGTGGCCTTCGACGTCCACCTCGGCGAGCACCGAACGCAGCGGACCATCTCCCACGATCTCCAGCAGCAGCCGCGTCGGAGCCTTCACGGCCAAGCGCAGCAGCAACACCGCCGCTGCCTCGGCGCGCCCGAGAGCGGCCGCCGCGATGGGTGACAAGTCCAGGCGGTCGCGGGTTTCTTCGACGATCGCGCCCAGGTCCACGAGGGCCCAACGGACGAAGCCGTCGGCGGCGATGCCGAACTCCAAGGGTCCGGTGGCGGTCAGCGGTCGAATGTCGTCCATGGGCTCCTCCCGATCGGGACCGGGAAGCTACCATGGCTGCCGCTTGCGGATCGACGACCAGCGCCCGTTGGCGCCGATCACCAAGTGGTCGACCAGCCGAATGCCCAGGATTCGCGACGCCTCGGCCATGTGGCGGGTGAAGTCGAGATCCTCCCGCGATGGCGCCGGGTCCCCGCTCGGGTGGGTGTGAAACAACACGATGCCCGCGGCGCCTTTCTGGAGGGCGACCTTGAGCACCTCCCGGGGCTCCGCGGCGGCCCGACACAGCGTGCCGCGGAAGATCTCGGCCTCGCCGATCAGCCGGTTGCGGATATTCAGAAACAGCGCCCCCATGACCTCCTGGTCGCGTAGGCGGTAACGCATGGTGAGGTAGGCGGCCACGGCTTCGGGCTTGGCCATCGGGTCCCCTTCGGGCAGGGAGCCCTTGGCCAACCGGCGGCCGATCTCGATTGCGGCCAACACGGTGGCGGCCTTGGCCGGCCCGAGGCCACAGCGACGCAGGTCCCCCAAACGGGCCCCCACCAGGCCGAGCAGGCCGCCGCTCGTGGCCAACACATCCCAGGCCATGTCCATGACGTGAACGCCGGGCCGGCCCGTGCGCAACAACACGGCAAGCAGCTCGATCTCCGACAGCGCTTCGCTGCCGTGGGCGAGCAGGCGCTCGCGGGGGCGTTCCTCCAGGGGTACTTCGCGAACCATCGAGGCGGTGCGGATTTTCATCGTCGTCTTTCCTCCCTGAGGCCATAGACGAAAAATCCCCCCGCGAATCTGTCAGGGTCCAGCTATCTCTCAGAGCGTGCGGTCGGAGTTGCCGTCCGGGGAGGCTCCGCGTAAACTCTCGACGACTACCTACGGAGGCAACAGCGCGGTGGAGCCTGGGCTCACGGTCCTTCTCCATCAGTGGCAGAAGGGGAACGAGGAAGCGGGGGCGAAGTTCGCCAGCCACGTTTACGCGGAGCTTCGCCAACTCGCCCGCGGACTGCTGGCACGCGAGCGGTCCTCCGCGGTCTCGCCCTCCACTCTCGTTCACGAGGTGTACCTGCGCCTCTTCGGCGATGGCCCGATTCAACTCGAGTCGCGCCGCCATTTCTTCGGTGTCGTCCTGCGCGCCATGCGTCAGTTCCTGGTCGAGGAAGCGCGGCGACGCCAGGCGTCGAAACGCGGCGGCGGAATCGAACCGCTGACCCTCTCGGGCCTCGACAGCTGGGGAGTCGAACCAACGCCGGATCTGCTGGATCTGGATCGGGGTCTCGAGCGCCTGGCCCTGGTCGACGCCCGCAAAGCGCGCGTCCTCGAGCTGCGCTATCTGGCCGGCTGCTCCGTCCCGGAGATCGGCGCCTTGCTTCAGCTGTCGCCGGCAACCGTCAAGCGGGACCTGCTGTTCGCCACCGCCTGGCTGCGGCGTGAACTCGGCGGCGACCCAGTCGCCGACCTTCCGGTCTGAATCCCTCCCCACCCACCGCTTCCATCGGTTGAGATGAGCCGATCCGATTCGGTTCTGCGCATGACTCCATACCGCATGTGGTTTGGTCGCCGGTCACCTGCCGACCGGCGACTTCTTTTCACTGACCCTCGCGAAGGAGCGCCCATGTCTGCGAACCGACCCCATCTCCCGATCTTCGTCCTCGCCCTCAGCTTGATCTTGCCAGTCCCGATCTTCGCCGCGGCCCCCTGGGGGTACCACGGAGAATTCGGCCCTGAGCACTGGGGCAGTATCGACCCGAGCTACGCCCTCTGCGCTGAAGGGCAAGAGCAAAGCCCGATCGACCTGCCCACGGACGACCTACCGGGCAATTGTGGCGCCGCTAGCCTGTCCTTCAGCTATCGAAGCCACGTGCTCGATCTGCTCCATACCGGCGAGTCGATCCAGGCGACGCCGCGTGGGACCGCGAGCACTATCACCCTCGCCGGTCAGCGCTACAACCTCATCCAGTTCCACTGGCACACGCCGAGCGAGCACGCCGTGGACGGCTTGCGGACTCCCCTCGAAATGCACTTCGTGCACAGGAACGCCAGCGGACAGCTCGCCGTCGTCGGGGTCTTCATCCGCCAAGGCAGCTACAATTCCGCCATGAATCCGATCTTCGCCCATCTCCCTCACGAATCGGGGCTTAGCTACACGACGGCCGCCGTGAACCTCGCCGCGCTCCTGCCGGCTAACCGGACGACCCGCTGGAACTACCCGGGTTCTCTGACCACCCCAGACTGCCGCCAGGGCGTTCGCTGGACGGTCTTGGCGCAGCCGATCCTGATGTCGGCGAGCCAGATCGCGGCCTTCGTCGACCTCTTCTCCGGAGCGGAGTTCCCCGAGGGCAACAGCCGTCCGTTGCAAACCGTCAACGAGCGCCCGATCTGCGATGTAGGGATCGACTGACCAAGGTCGGACCGGGCGGTGATGGCCCTCGCCACCGCCCGACTCGGTTTTCGATGCGCGAGCTCGACTGGCAACTGCTCGAGGATCTCTTTCACCAAGCCCTCGGCTTGGAGCGGAAGGAGCGTGATGGCTTCGTCGCGAGTCTGACGACGATCC
>JANRLG010000016.1:0-15175 GCA_033762835.1 Thermoanaerobaculia bacterium | reverse complement strand
GAGTGCCCAAGCTGCACTCATTGAGATCTCCCGCAGCGGAACTCCTGCCCAGTTGGGTGACCCTTTCGGTCTGGCTCGGCTACTTTGCGATACTCACAGGAAACAGTTGGTAATCGTGACTGCCGACCCGGGCGCGGAAGTGCCTTATTTTGAGATGACAACAGTGAAGACTGAACACCTTGAGGAAGGCTTGCTGAGCTCCCAGGTCCTTCCGAAGGTCTTCCGCTTCTCCCCTCGAAAGAACTGTAAGATCGAAACCCTCGATCTCGACCTGGTGGAGGACGACTTAACGATAAAACTGGATTCGTCGTCGTCGGCATGCGCGCCGCTCACAGTGGCATACAGTCTCTGTACGGGAACATTTAGCACCAAGTCTTACCGCTCGTTGCCCGTAGATCTCACTCCGCAGTTAGTAACCGGCCTTTCCGAGTTTGTGCTCGCGGCCACGGGGGTTTGCCGCGTGCGTTCGGAGGCCGTCGCACCTCATGCACTGTTCGAGCGGAGCGAGCTCACTCAGTTTCGGACCACGGAGACGTTGAGGGGAACATGCCCCCCTCAGCTAATTTTTGACTGGGACCCATCCGCAAAGGTGCGATTTGAGGGCATCGGCGACGAGTTTGTTGTTCTGATATATGCCGATTCGAGAGGCCAGTTTACTTTTGCGGAGCCGGTGAGGCCGGAGCTGGGCACAGTGTTCCAGATACACCGCCTTCCGCTCGCCGAGTCGCCGAAGACGGAAATAGAGATCCTCGAGCCTGGACACCTCGCGTACGCGAAGCCTCTCCCGGATGGCCTGCATTCTCGTCAAAGAGTGCAGTCTACATTTCTCGGACAGGAGCGAGTGATTTCCGGCGACTTCGTTCTGTTGAGTGATCTTCGAGTGTGGCTTTCCGGTCTACTAGAGTCCAGCTCAGCCCAATCTGGAAGCCTCGCTCCTGGCGACTTTCCGGAGCGAAGTGAGGACTTCGATCTGGAGTTGGTAGTGCAGGCCCGAGGCGGATTCGTCAAGGACTACGCTCTCGTCGAGAAGTCAGAGCCGAAGGTAGTGCTTTGGCCCGAGTGGAAGTGGTCAAGATTCGAGAGTTTCGGCGAAGCGGTCGTCGACCTGAAGCTCGTAGAGAAGTTGCCCGGAGACCTCAGGGGTCAGGTCATCGTGCTCCAGCTAGCCCAGGACGGTGCTCGCTGGATCGTCAAGTTCTCTCGATTGGGGCCAACACCCAGTGGTAAGTGGGAGGCTCAGCAAGAGGCATCCAGTAGCTGGGCAAGCAGGAGAGATCGTTGCAGTTACTCCCGCTTGACCGCGTCGATGAGGGAGGGTTCGGAAGTGATCGTGGCGCTCGAGGGCGACTCGAGTTGTACGAACACCCTCAGGTTCGACCTGTCCTCCGGTCGGGTTCTTGAGAACCCCCGAGTCGAAGTAGACCGGAAGGCTGCTCTGACGGCACTCCAGGAAGCCAGGCGGATCTCACCCAGTCCAGCAAGCGGCGCCTACCGCCTAAACTCTGCGCTCGAGTCGCTGACTACGGCACTCGCCGACGAGCATGCTCTCGATCGGTCCACGCTTGCAGACATTCACTGGCTAGCCTTCGAGTTCCACTGGGCTCTTCACGATCTACCCGGGTCGAGCCGTAACGACAGGGCTCGTCACAAGACCCACGCCTGTCTTGAACTCGAGCTGGCAATATTGGCAGGACGAGATGACAAGAACCAGTGGCTTCACACCGTGTGCGGTGCCGTTCGACGCAGATTCTCGCGTAATCCCGGAGCGTGACTGATGACACACAAGGCACTGGTTCTCGCCTTCGCGCTTCTCCCCGCCCTTCCGGCCGCGGCCCAGCTCGACCCGACCTGCACCGTCTCCGCGCTCAACCGCACGGTGACGGCAGATGAGCGGGGGGTGTGGGTGCTGCCGAACGTTCCGGCGGGGGCTGGGCCGGTCCGTCTGCGCGCTACCTGCGTGGCGGCGGATGGCACCGTTCGCAGTGGGCAGTCGGACTTCGTGGCGGTGCCGGCGAACGGCATTCTCGAGGTGCCGGAGATTCGGTTCGGAGCGGTGGTTCCGGTGCCGGCTCGACTGACTCTCTCCGCCCCGGGCGGAGTGGTGCTGACGTCCGCGGGGCAGTCGGTGGACCTTGAAGCCGAAGTGGCTTTCAGCGGCGGCGGCACTGCGGAGGTGGCCGGCGACCCGGGTACGAGCTGGTCGGTGAGCAATCCTCGGATCGCAACGGTGTCGCTGGCGGGCCGGGTCACCGCGGTTTCGAGCGGCACCGTGTTGATCTCCGCGCTGCACGAGGGTGCTCTCGGCGTCCTTCGTTTGCAGGTGGCCCTTGCCGGCGATTCGGATGGTGACGGCATTCCGGATGACGTGGAGATCGCGAACGGGCTCGATCCCAATGACCCGGTGGACGGCGCGGAAGATCCGGATGGGGACCTTCTTGCGACGAGCGACGAGCTCAACCTGGGCACCGACCCCTTCGACCCCGACACCGATGGCGACACGCTGCTCGACGGCGACGAGGTCAACGTTCGCGGCACCGATCCGCTGCTCGCCGACACCGACGGAGACCTGTTCCGCGATGGGCTCGAGGTGGCTACGGCGAGTGATCCGCTGGACCGGGCCAGCTTCAACCTGGCGGCGGCCTTGGCGGAGCTGGCCGTGATTCCGGGCGAAGTGACGATCGTTTTCAACAGCGTGGCCACCGAGGCTTCCCGCACGGTCGAAGTGCGCGGGCGCTTGACGGACGACACGGAGCTCGACTTGCTCGAACCCCGCTTCGGGACGACTTTCGCCTCGTCGAACCTGTCCGTGGCGAACTTTGGGGTAGAAGCTGGACAGATCTTCGCTGGCTTGGCCGGAACGGCGACCGTGACCGCTTCCGCGGGAGGGCGTTCGGCGGAGACTCGAGTGCGGGTCGAGACTTTCGAGCCGCGCGCCCTGGCTTCGCTCGTGTTGACCGGTGCGGCCAACGGCGTCGCTGTTTCGGGCACTACGGTGTACGTGGCAGCGGGTGGGGCGGGTCTGCACGTAGTGGACGCCTCGGTCCCGACGGCCCCGCGGCAGATCACCACCCTTCGCCTCGTGGGGAGTGCGTTCGACGTTCAAGTCGCCGGTAACGTCGCCTGGGTAGCGGCCGGGGACGGCGGCCTTCAGGCGATCGACATCACCAACCCCGCGAGCCCAAGTTTCCTCGGCTCGATTTCGCTTGCCGGGCCGGCGCGGGATCTGGCCGTGGCAGCCAACCAAGTCTACGCGGTCGATCCGGCGGAACTCACCGTCATCGACGTCTCCGATCCTTCGCTGCCGGTCGCGTTGGGCTACCTGAGCTTGCCGGGGCCGTTGCGGGGAGTCGCCGTGGACGGGGCGCGGGTAGTGGTCTCGGCCGGGGCGGCCGGCGTCCACGTGGTGGATGTGTCGGACCCGGCGGTCCCCGTTCTGGTCGAGACCATTCCCACCCGCGCGGAAGGCCGCTCGAGCGCGGACGATCTCGCAATGCGCGAAGGCTTCGCCTACGTGGCGGACGGTGCCCTCGAAGTCGGGGGCCTGGCCGTCGTGGACACGATCCTCGCTGATACTCCGATTTTGGCCGGTCGCTCCAGTGATGAGTTCGGCCTCAAGGATGTGGCAATCGAGGGCGCCTTCGCCCTCGCGGCGGACTATCTCTACCTGAATGCGGTTCCGATCTTCAATGTCGCCGGACCGGCACCCGGGTTTGCCGGGTTGCTGACGTTCCCCGGCGATCTCCAGGGGCAAGCGATCGCCGTTCAGGAGGGGTACGTGTTCGTGGTCGCCTCGCGCAGCTGGCAGAGCTTCGAGAACTGGGGCTCGTGTGTCCTCCAGATCGGCCAATACGCCCGCGCGGAAGATCCGGCCCCGGTACCTCCGCAAGTGCGTCTGCTGCCCTTGACCGGCACCGAGCCCGTCAGGGAGCGGCGGCGGTTGACTCTTCAGGCAAGGGCCACGGATGACTTCGGCGTCGAAAGCGTGTCCTTCGAAGTCAACGGCGTCGTGGTGGGGACCGATTTCGAGTCGCCATGGAGTCTCGAGGTCACCGTCCCGCGGGCGACCGAGCTGCGCGCTCAGGCCATCGCTCAAGACTACGGCGGCCTCCAGACGGTCTCGAACGAGTTGGTGGTGCCGATTCTGCCGGACGTGTTTCCCGCCGTGCGGCTTCTCGAGCCCACGGTAGGTTCGGAACCTCTGGTGGGCGGCGCAGAATACCGTTACTCGGTAGACGCCTCGGACGACGTCCGGGTCCTCCGGGTCGAAGTCCTCCTGGACGGCGCGCCGCTGGCCACTCTGAATCGACGGCCATTCAGTGGCCGGCTACGGGTACCCCCGGCCGCCACCTCGGTTACGCTCGAGGTGATCGCCGTCGACGATCTCAGCCAGTCCACCAGCGAGGTTGTGAGCTTCGCTGTGACTCCGAATCCAGTACCTCGCGTGGCGATCGTCGATCCGGCCCCTGGTTCGGAGCTCGTGGCGGGCAGCCGGCGACGAGTCCTCGTGGGTGTCGTGGACGACTCGCCAGCCGCTATCGTCCGATTGCGATTGGACGGCGTCGAGGTCGCGAGTCAGGCGGCGCCACCCTGGGAGTTGGTCCTGGACGTACCGACGGTGGGCACGGAGATTCAGCTCGAAGCGACGGCCGAAGACCGGTTCGGCCAGCTCGGCAGCAGCCCCGACGCTGTTTACCCCCTGGTCGATGATCCAGGCACCACAGTCGTTGGTTCCGTCGAGACGATCTTCGGAGACCCCGTGGGCGGAGCCGAGGTGGTCTGCGAAGGGGTTGCGGGGGTCACGGCCGTCGATGGCAGCTTCAACATCCCGAACGTCCCGACCCTGGCCGAGAGGATTGACTGCGAAGCCAGCGGAGAAGGTGCCGGTGGACGCTCGGCCGAGGTACCGCCAGTCCCCGCCGGGGAAACCTCCGTCGGCCCGATCACGATCACGACCACTGCCTGCGTGGTGGGGCGCTTCGAATGGGAAGGAGTCTGCTTCCCGGAGGGTCCCGTCACCCAGCCTTTGCCCTTGTTCACGGTCGATCCCGCGACGGGCGCCACCGTGTCCCTGGGGAACGTCACCCCGGCGATCGACGGCAGTTTCTGCCTCGATCTCCGTTTCGGCCGGAGCTACTTCATAGAGTCGGTCTACCCCCTGTGTCCGGACTTCGAAAATGGCGCAGTGTGCGAGGCCGGAGTGGAGCTGTTCGACCCCCAGGCCCGCGGCCTGTGCGGCGAGGTGGGGGCGACGTGCGCGGACCTGGGGACGATCGTGATGGGGTGTTTCGCGCGGCCGGTGCATTGAGGTGGAGCCTCACTCCGTGACCATCGGCTGCGGCTCGGTCTTCGAGGGTTCGTCGCTGCACAGGGGGTCGAGCACCAGCTGCCAGATGTCGAGTTCGGCCTCCACGGCGTTGCGAACCCGACGGGGATTCCATTGTCTCCAGGACGTCACCACGAAGGCCATCAGGACGACCCGGGCAAACCCGTGGACCGCCGCCTTGATCGCTCTCGGGAGCATCCACTCCACTGCCGATACCTATGAAGGGAACTCTCCCAGCCGGCTCAGGCCGGCCGCAGCCGCCCCTCGTGAACCAGGACGGCCTCGTACTCGAGCGCCATGAGAGGGGCGATCTCAAACCCCGGGGACGGCGCGGGGAGACTCGCCGGTTCCAGGGACGCGCTCCTACCTCGGCTTCGTCGGCGTCACCGGTTCCGTGGGTGGCAGCGGCTCAGCAGGCGGCCAGGTATCCGGGGTTTTGGGGTCGGGCGGTTCGCACTGGCAAGGATCGAGATGACACTTCGCACAGACGGGCATCGTGAACTCTCCTCTCGGGACCTCGAAACCTGGGAATGTGGCTTCGATCCTACTCCGACCGCCACTTGAACGCGAATCGCCTTCAGAATTGCTCGCCGCCGGCCCCGCCCACCCGCCCCAAAACCCCCAGCGCCTTCTCCCCCAAGTCCAGCGTAAACACCCGGCAGCCATCCGGGCTCACGAGGTAGTAATCCCGCTTCGGCGTCGCCGTGGCGAGGATCTGGATCTGCCGCTCGTTCAGGCCGAAGGCGCGGTAAGCGTCGGCGACGGCGGGTTCTCGGGCGGCTGGGTTGGGCAGGTAGATCCGCGTCGGGGCGTTCTCGAGCAGGACGTTCCGTAGGCTGGATTCGAGGAAGGTCGTCAGGTTCTGGGCGACGAAGACGACGCCGGTGTTCTTCTTGCGCAGCTCGAGGACCCAGGACTGAAAGCGCTCGGCGAAGAGGGTGTCGTGGAGGTAGCCGGCGACTTCTTCGATGGCGAGGAGGGTCGGTCGGCCATCGAGGCGGCGCTCGAGCTCGGCGAAGAGGTGGATGACGAGCGGCGCGACGACGCGGCGCTTCAGGGGCAAGACGCTTTCCATCTCGAACACCTGGAAGCGGCTTTCGCGGATGGGTGAACGCTCGGCATCGAAGAGCTCAGCGTAGGCACCGCCGAGCGTGTAGGGCTCGAGGGCGCGGCGCAGATCGCGGTCTTGAAGCTTGACGGCGAGGTTGGTGAGGGTCCGGGTTTCGGATTCGGCCAGGTGGCGCAGGGCCTTGGCGAGGCTGGCGCGCTCGGCGGGTCCGACTTCCTGGCCGGCGGCGGCGAGCAGGTCGTGAAGCCAGTCGTGGGCGCGTTGAAAGTCCTGGGGCGAATCGAGGTGAGCCAGAGGGGCAAAGTGCGCACCGGCTTCGCCGCCGATCGCCAGGTCGTAGTGCTCGCCGCCAGCCGCGTGGACAAGCGCCTGCTGGGAGCGGCCCTTGTCGAAGCTGAACACCTGGGCGTCCGGATAGCGAAACCACTGCGCCAGCAGGAGATTCAGCAGGACGGATTTGCCCGAGCCCGTGGGTCCGACGATCAGGGTATGCATGACGTCCTGGGCCGCGAGGTTCAGGGCGAAGGGCGTCGAGCCGGTGGTCGAGACGACGACGTGGGGCGGGTGCTGGCGAAGGCGCGGGTGCGGGTGGCGCTCGGGGCCGGCCCAAACGGAGGTCACCGGGGCGAGGTCGACGAGGGCACGGAGAGACACGATCGGCCGACGGACGTTCGAGCGGCCTTCGCCGGGCAGGGTGCCGAGGTAGGCCTCGAGCGCGTTGGTCTCCTCGATCCAGGCGCCGAAGCCGCGGTTGCGGAGCTCTTTGAGGATGAGGCCGGCGCGCTGAAGGGCAACGGCGCGGTCCTCGGCGGTGACGGTGATCACCGGTGCCAGCTGGCCGAAGGGCATCTGCTCGCGCTCGAGCACGAAGAGCGCGTCGTCGGCGTCCTGAGCGAGAGCCGGCGCCACGCGGTCGCCGAAGGTGGGCTTCTGGGTGACGCCGCCGGTCAACATGGCGAAAACGTCTTTCATCCGGATACCGGCGGTGGACCATCGCGAGCGCGCGCGTTCGAGGGCCTTGCGGCCGGTGGCCGGGTCGAAGGGCAGGAAGCGGAAGGTGGCGCGGAGCGGAAAGCCGAGTTCGTGGAAAAAGTCGAAGGTGCCCGGCGAGACCGATTCCGGAAAGCCAGCGATGGCGATCGGCACCAGGTGGGTCTCGGCGAAACGCAGCTCGGTGCCGGCGTGGAGATCGCCCGCGGCCAGGAGCGCCTCGAGCGAGACGGCGTGGTGGGTCGGGACATTGATCCGGTGCAGCCGGCCGGTGAGGCATCGATAGAGGTGGTTGGCCGCCTCCCGGGTGTCGAGCCGCTCGAGGCGGAGCACGGCGCCGAGCACGGAGGTGACCTCGCCGACGCGGGTCGCGAAATCCTCGAGCGCGGCGGACTCTTCGAGGGAACCCGGGTGCCAGGTGAAGGCGATCACTTGCTCGGAACGGAAGTGCTCGCCGACCCGCTCCCAGGCCTGGCGACGGTCGTCGTCGAGCTCGCGGGTGAAAGGGTCCGGGAACGCTCCGGGGCCGGGATACTTCGCTGCGGGGACGCGGAAGAGGTCGAACAAGACGATCCAGCCGTCGCCGAGGGGGCGCAGGGCGCGAACGAGGGCGTTCGAAAGGCCCTCGAGCTCGGCCTCGGTGGCGGACGCGAGGTCCGGGCCGCGGAGACGGAAGCAGCTGGTCAGCGCGCCGTCGACGTTGCGCAACACTCCGTCGGCGGCGAAGCGGTCCCAGGGCAACAAGTCGAAAAGCGCCCTCTCGGCGCGGCGGGCGAGCATGGGTTCAGAAGGTCCTCGGGGCGTTGAGTCGGAGGTCGCCGAAGCGGGCCCGCGCGAGGTAGGTGCCGGCGCGCTGGACGTGCCGGCGGAAGACGGCGAAGGCCTGGGGATCGGCGCGATTCCAGCGGCGCAGGCGCGGGAAGCCGAGAAGCACGATGCCGGCGGCGAGCGTTGGCGTCGTCGAGTTCGGCCGGAAGGCGAAGACGAGCGCGAGCACGATCGCCACGAGCAGAATCACCAGCTCGCGCTCGATGCCGGAGACCAGCACCGGCCGGACGAGCGACGGGTAGAGCTTGGTCGGCATTTGGTGCTCACATCACCGTCGCGGTGACGCCAAGCGCCGAGAGCAGCGTCCCGAGGGCGATCACGATGCCCATGGCGACGACGCCTTTCAGCATGCGGAACACGCCGCGGTTGTCGTCCGAGAAGGCCCAGTACAGGGCGCCGACGGCGATGGCGATCAGCAGAATCGCCGTGGCCGTGGGGCCGGTGATGTTCGTCTTGAGCGTGTCCAGAATGCCATTCCAGGGCAGGTTGCCCGTGGTGGTGCCGGCGTGGGCGAGCGGGGCCAGGAAGAGGGCGGCGAGGGTCAGCAGACGGCGCATGGGGTTCTCCTTTCAGGGGGTCACGGATCGACGGTGAAAGAGGGTGCGGCCCGCGGGCTGGCCCGGCTGCGCTCGCGGATCGGGCTCGAAGATCGATTCGACGAAGCGAAGGTGGCCGCTACGCTGCACGTGCACGACGCGGTCGACGGCCGACACCACCCGCGAAAACGGCATGGCGACCCCGGACTCGGTGACCAGGTCGTGCAGCCGGTGAAGTGCGTCCGGCGCGGAGTTCGCGTGGAGCGTGCAGACGCTGCCCGGGTGGCCGGTGTTCGAGGCGCGCACGTAGTCGACGGCTTCGGAGCCACGCAGCTCACCGAGGATGATCCGGTCCGGGTTCAACCGCAGCGCCGCGCGCACGAGCCGGGTCATGGTGATCCCACCCGATTCGGAGGTCAGCAGCCGATTGACGTTCGAGGCCGGCGGCAGCATTAACTCCCGAGCACCTTCCTCGACGATCACCAGCCGCTCGGCCGGAGACGCGTCGAGAAGGAAGTTCAGGAGCGCCGACGCGAGGACCGTCTTGCCCGAGCTGGTGCCGCCCGAGATCAGGATCGTTTTGCGATCGAGCACCGCCCGCTCGAGTAGCTCCCGCGCCGCCCCCGGCAGCGAACCCGACGCCTCCAGCTCCTCGAGCCGCAGAATCCGCGTAGGCGGCCGACGAAGGCAGAGAATCGGCGCCGCCGAGACCGGCGGCAAGATCGCCTCAACCCGCATGCGCCCTCCGGCCACGGGCAGCGGCAAAGACGCCTCGAGAATCGGGCTCTCCTCGTGAACCACCTGGCCGTGAAGCCCGGCGATGGTCCCGATCAACCCTTCCAGCACCAGGGAAGAGACCCGCCGCCCGCACCAGCGCGAGCCCTCAAAACCCGACGCGAAGACGGAGCCGTCTTCGTTAACCACCAGGTCGGTCAGGGATTCATCGGCGAGCAGGTCGAAGAGGCCGGCCCGGCGGATCTCCTCCTCGAGCGTTCGGAGGTGGATCGGGGCCAGGCGGGTGGGGGTCGAGGAGGGGGCAGCGGCGGCGTTCATGCCGCAAGGGATAGACCAGGGGCGGGTGGCGGGTCAAAGGTGCTGGGACAGGACGGGACAGGGCGGGACAGGGAGAGACACGAGGGCTAGCCGCAGCATGGAGCGGCCTGCACCGTAATGACCCGAAAGACCAGCCTGTCCAAACTCGCGGCAGGCCTCCTTTCGAGCGAAGAATCCTCGAACGCCGAGGTTCTCGACGTTCTGGGGCGCTAGGTATAGAGTCGATAGGCTTTCAACTTTTCAAATGCCGCACTAGTTTTCTTAGCTCCGCGGCTGGGGCGAGGAGGAGAGTGTCGTGAAATCAGAGCTTGTGCTGGGAGTCCTACTGGTTTGCTGCGTGTCAGCAGTTCGAGCCCATGAAGAGCTGTCCACCTCCAACGCTCCCCCAGCAGCTGTAGCCGCACCGGCGGCTTCGGCACTTGTCAGCAGCCCGATCGCGGCGAGTACGACCACCTCGACGCAGCCTACGGCACAGCCCGGGTCGGACTCACCCATCAACCTTCGGCCTTACCTCGGCACCGAGAACGTCGCGAACCACTCGGGCGCCTTCACGTATTCGGTGCCGCTCGAGGTACCGCCGGACCCCTTCGGTCTTCTTCCTGAGCTGGCGCTCGGCTATGAGAGCCAGGTTGGGAATGGGCCAGTCGGCCTGGGCTGGGGCATCAAGGGGCTTTCGGTGATCGCCAACTGCCCTCGCACGCCGGCGGATGTGGAGTTCGGGCCGCTAGCGTATGACGGCACCGATCCACTTTGCCTCGACGGCAGCCGCCTCGTTCTCGTCTCGGGTCATCAAGGGGCGGACGGAAGCATGTATCGCACCGCTAGCGAGACCTGGTTGCGCGCCCAAGCCATGGGTTCGGCAGGAGGCGCACCGGCCCACTTCGTGGTGAATACCAGGCAAAGACTGCGGCTCACCTACGGCGGTTCGAACGACTCGCGCGTCGAGGTGCCCGGTCTCGCCACGGCCTACCTCTGGGCGCTCAGCCGAATCGAGGACGCCAGCGGCAACTTCGCGACTATCTCGTACGAGGAGCTCACGGGTATCCATCGCGTCGCTCGCATCGACTACACCGGTCATCTCGGCACAGGGGTCGCGCCGCGTCATTCGATCCGCTTTGTTTATGAGGCTCGGACGGACCGATTGACCAGCTTCGTTGCCGGTCACCACGTAGTCGACGATCAGCGATTGGCATCGATCCAAACCTGGATCGATGACCAACAGATCCTGGAATACCGCCTCGAGTATGAGATGTCGGAGGCCACATCGCGATCCCGGCTCACCCGCATCACTAAGTGCGCCGGCAGCGCCTGCCTTCCGCCGACTCGGATCCAGTGGGCCGACGATGGCACCCAGGCCTGGGAAACGAACCGGACTAAGAGCTCTGCTCACGGCTCAGCCGAGTTCGTGGCCCTCGCTGACGTCAATGGCGACGGCTTGCCGGACTTCGTGGCGAGGAACAACGATCCCAAGATCCACTGGCATCTGAACTTTGGCAGCGACTGGAGCAGCCCGCTCAGCCAGCAGGGGGACCTTGCTCCGCTCGGTCTGCAGAACTGGATGGAGGACATCAACCGCGACGGCCGGGCAGACTTCATCGCCTACGACGCTCATGGGGCCTTGCAGTGGAACATCGCCACCGGCGATGGCACGACGCCCTCGAACTGGGGCTCGACTCAGTCGGCATCCGCCCCCTTGGCAGGCGACCAGCGCTGGCTGGCGGACATTAACGGCGACGGTCTTACTGACTTCGTCGTCAAGCACCAGAACACGATCCATTGGAGCTTGAACACCGGGTCGAGTTTTGCCTCCTCGAGGTCGCAAGTGACGCAGAGCCCAATGGGCGATCCGGCCATCGTAAATGGCCGTTCTCAAAGGCCAGCGAAGAGCTGGCTCGCCGACATCAACGGCGATGGCAAGGCCGACTACGTTAGCTTCAGATCGAACGCGGGCCCGAACGGCAAATTGTATTGGAACCTCTCAGTCGGTGATGGCACTACCTCGTCTCATTGGGGGCCGACCCATGAGAAGTCGGACGTTCCGGGGCGCGTCGGCGCTCTGGCGACGCTGGCCGACATCAACGGGGATGGCCTACCCGACTACGTCACTACCGACGGTGCCACTCTGCACTGGAATCTGAACACCGGCATTGGGTGGCGAGGCAACCTGCGCCAGGACGGTCTACACGGTTATGGTGACGACATGTTCGGGCCGCAGCTAGTCGACATCAACGGCGACGGCAAAGCCGACTACGTAGTCAAACACGACGACAAGATTTCATGGAACCTTGCAGTCGGCGACGGCACGACACCAGAGCACTGGAGCTCCCGGGACTACCAGCAAGATGGACTTCACCCATTCGGAGCCGAGATCTTCTCCGGCTCTTGGCATGGATTCGCGAGTTGGTTCCGAGATCTCAACGGCGACGGTAAAGCCGACTACCTGGCCAAGCCCATGGTGGGCTCGATTCTCTGGAACCTTGCCTCGACCAGGCCGACCGATCGCGTAGTCGCCGTTCAGTCGCCGCTGGGAGCAGAGATCCGAGTGGAGTATCACTCCCTCGCCGGCCCCGGTCTGCACCAGCGGGACTTCGACGCGGTCTTTCCGCTCGTCGACGTCCAGCCAGCGACCCTGGGAGTACGCTCGCTTACCAAGAGCGATGGGATCGGCGGTTGGGACTCTACGACTATCCGCTGGATCGGCGGCAAGGCCGATCTCTTGCGGCGGCGGTGGGCTGGGTTCCGTGCCCTCTCGCTCGAACACTCTGCCAGCGGGCATCGCACGGACTCAACATTTCTGCAGTCGTTTCCGCTCGACGGCCGACTGCAGGCGAGGGAAGAGCGGCTCCGCGATGGCACGGTCTTCGAGCGGATCACGAACCGTTGGCGGATCGAGCCCCGCGCAGATGGCCGTACCGTCGAGCCATTGCTGGCCGCGACCCAGCAAGAGACTTTCGAGATCGACGGAAGCCCCGTCACCTGGCGCCGGACCTCTTTCACGTACGACGACTACGGCAACACAACCGAGGAAGACGCGGCCGACAGCGACGGCCTTCGTCGCCATGTCCTGAGCCAGTTTCATAACGACCCGGACGCTTGGTTCCTAGGGTTGCCGACGCGGGACGAGACGCGGCGCAGCAGCCAGACGGCTGCCGAAAGGCGACACGTGACGACGAGGAGATTCGACAACGCGGGCCTGTTGCTGGAAGAGGCTCTGGAGGCGGAAACAACGGGCGTCCGCGTGTCGACGTTCGAGCGTGATGCTCGAGGGCTCCCCACCAAGGTCGTCGTCACGGCCGGCGACGAGAGCCGGTCCACGCGAATGACCTACGACTTTCTCGGGTTTCTCAGCGAGACGAAGAATCCCGCAGGGCATCACGAGATGTTCGTCACGGATCCGACCTGGGGCTTGCAGTCCAAGCACACGGCACCCGATGGTGTCGTCACCCAAATCACCTACGATTCATTCGGTCGCACCGTCGAGCGCGCCACCGGTGGCCGCGGCCGCTCGGAGTTTAGCTACGTATTCGAACCCCCGCCGGGCGGGATGCGCATCACCACCAGCGAGAGCAACGGCGCCGTGCACTCCACGCTCTTCGACGTGCTCGGTCGCCCGCGGCTCACCGACTCCCTGGGTTTCGCTGGTCGACACATTCTGACTGACAAGCTGTACGACGCTCGCGGCAGGCTTGAGCAACAGTCGCGGCCCTACTTCCAGGGCACGGCGGCGCTTTGGGAACGGTACTTGTACGACGACCTCGACCGTCGAGTCGCGACTGTCCTGCCCGGAGGGCAGGTCCTGCGGACCGAGTTCGCCGGCCTTGAGACGCGGTCGATCGATGCCCTAGGGCGGCCCACAGTCCGCCGCCGCAGCGCGGCGGGCTGGCTGCTCGAGGAGATCGACGCGGTCGGCGCAGCCACTCGTTACGGGTACGACGCCGACGGGAACATCCTAACCATCATCGACGTCAAGGGAACTCTGACTGCCTTCGAGTATGACCGCTACGGCAACCTCACCGGGCTGAGCGATCCGGGCAAGGGCGCCTGGCGCTTCTCCTACAATGGCTTCGCCGAGCTCACCGAAAGAACCGACGCTGAAGGGAGGACCACCCGGCAGGAGCGCGATGAGATCGGCAGGGTGACACGGGAGGTTCAGGGCGACTTCATCGAGGAGTTTCAATTCGACGCTGGCGCGCATGCAGTCGGCAAGCTCGTGACAGCTTCGAGCTCCAACGGATATCGCGAGTCGCACACTTTCGATCAGTATGGGAGGCCCGAGAAGACCAGCCTACGGATTGGGTCCCGAACTTACGAAACGGCTTGGGTCTATGACGACCACGGGCGTGTCCTCAGCATCGCCTACCCCGGCGGCCTCGTCATCGAGCATACCTACGATCCGCACGGTCCTCTTTCGCGCATCGACGAGACGGGCCACGGCACCGCGCCAGCCGATAGACAGCTCGTTTGGCAAGCAGTCGACTATGACGCGCAGGGCCGCGTCGTTGTTTCGCACCTCGGCAATGGCATCACCGCGACTCGCGAGTTCGAACCCACGTTGGCCAAGCTCACTTCCGCCAAGCTGGTCACCGCCGACCGCCAGACCGTCCACGACTTCGCGTTCGCGTACGACTTCAACGGCAATCTCATCGAGCGACGGGACAACTTGGCGGGTTCCGGCGAGGCATTCGCCTATGACCGGCTCGATCGTCTCGTTTCATGGACCACGCCAAGTGTTGACCAGGGCGGCAACGTCCAGGCTCTCGGAACGGCCTCCTATGACGTCGACGGAAACATCCTCAGCAAGGAAGGGGTCGGCAACTATTTCTATCGCCAGACGGCGTCAGGGCCGCACGCGGTTTCCTACCTCGCGAGGCCCGGCGCCCAGCTTCGGCTCGACTACGACCGCAACGGAAACATGACGTCGGGTCTCGGCCGCCGCTTCCACTATGGAACCTCGAGCCTTCCCGACCGAATCGACATGGGACGTACAGGATTGTCCTCAACCAAGGGAGAGCGCGTCAGGGTAAGGCTGCTTTATGACAACGAGGATGGGCGGATTCAGAAGGTCAGTCGCTTCCCCACTGTGTTTAGACCGCGCGGAAGGAGGGTGACAACGGACTATGTAAACGGGCTATTCGAGCGCACCGACTGGCACTGCGGTGAGTTGGAGCGGTCGTTCATTCGAGCGGGGGACGAATTGGTCGCAGTGGCGGTTGAACTCGACTCGCGCTGCCGTTGCGACTCCGTTCTCGGACCCGACGTCGCCCATCTACTTTCCCAAAGAGATCGCCACGGCAGGGCCCGGGATACTCTTTTCGTTGCACCTGATCAAATCAGCTCGATCGTAGCGGTCAGCAATGCGGCGGGCCGGATCGTAGC
>JANRLG010000015.1:0-23659 GCA_033762835.1 Thermoanaerobaculia bacterium | reverse complement strand
CCCGTCTTGTCACCCCCTCCGGCGCCCCCCCCCCCCCCGGGCGCCCCGGCGGGGGGGTGGCGACCCCCCCGCGCACCTCGGGCCCGCCCGGGCGGCCGCCCGCGACTCGGTCAGCTTCGAGAGGGGTCCGCGTCGCGGCCGACCTCCGTGCCGGCCGAACCGCTGCGCCAAACGCCAGCACCCCCGCCGCGAGGACCGTCCCTGGCCACCACCCGCCGCCCACCGCGAACAACGCCCCGCCCACCGCCAGGGCGCGTAAACCGCCCGCGACCCGAGCCAACTCCGCCAGCGCCACGGCCGCCGCCACGGGCAGAGCCACGACGACGATGCCCGTGCGCAGCAGGCCGGGAGGATCGAGCAACACGCCGCCGCGCGCCAGGAGCTGGAGACCGATGGCGACGGGAATCAGCACGGCGAGGGCCCGGCGAAGGTCCACCGGTTCTCCGGAGAGACCCAACGACCGGGGAACGGCCCGAGCCGCAGCCGCCGCGAGAGCCAGAGCCAGCAGGGCCACGACACTGGCCCCGCGCACCGGCCCGGGCGCCACCGCCAGGCCCGCCAGAACCGCCGCCACCGTGCCGCCGACCGCCTCCCAGCCCGGCCGTGGCGCCAAGGCGGCGATCGCGGCGCCTACCCCGGCCACCAAGAGCGCCAGGAACGCCGCTTCCACGGCCGCCGAAGCGTCTCGACCGACGCCGCCCCACAGCGCCATCACGCCCGCTCCGACGAGGGGCACGGCGATCACGAGGGGGAGGGGTTCTTTGGGGGTTTCCACGCGCGCTCGAGGCGGCAAGTCGACGTCGGTGCAGGCCGATTCAGTTTTACGGATCTTACCCCCGGTTCCGCCTGCCCGCCTCTCGGCCCGCGTTCGGCTGGTAGACTTTCGCGCCTATGCTTTCCCGCGACCTCCTCCGCAACGATCCCGACCGCGTCCGCACCGGTCTCACCGAGCGCGGCGCCGATCTCTCGACCCTCGACCGCCTGCTCGAACTCGACGGCGAACGCCGCGCCATCCTCGTCGAGCTCGAGGACAAGAAACGCCTTCGCAACGACGCCAGCAAGCGGATCGGCGACCTCAAACGCCAGGGGCTCGACGCCGCCGCCGAAATCGCCGCCACGGCTGACTCGAAAGCCCGCATCGAAGAGCTCGAGGCACGCCTCGCGGTGGTCGACGAGTCTCTCGCGGCCGCCGAGCTGACGCTCCCGAACCTCGCGCATGCGAGCGTGCCCGTGGGGCGCGACGAGCACGGCAACCGGGTCGAGAAGGTAGTCGGCACGCCGCGAGTCTTCGATTTCGAGCCCAAGGCCCACTGGGACTTGGGGGTCGAGCTCGGCATCCTGGATTTCGAGCGCGGGGCGAAAGTCACCGGCGCCCGCTTCACCGCCTCCTTCGGCGCCGGCGCCCGGCTCGAGCGCGCGTTGATCAACTTCATGCTCGATCTGCACACCGGCGAACATGGCTACACCGAGGTGTTGCCGCCGTTCATCGTCAACGCGGACAGCCTGGTGGGCACCGGGCAGTTGCCGAAGTTCGCCGGGGATCTTTTCCACCTCGAAGGTTTCCCCTACTACCTGGTGCCGACGGCCGAGGTGCCGCTGACGAATCTCCACCGCGGCGAGATGCTCGAGGCGGACGCGCTACCCGTGCGGTACACCGCCTACACGCCGTGTTTCCGCAGCGAAGCCGGCTCCTACGGCAAGGACGTGCGGGGGCTGATCCGCCAGCACCAATTCAACAAAGTCGAGCTAGTCCAGCTGACCACCGCCGAGTCGAGTTACGACGCCCTCGAAGAGCTCACCCGCCACGCCGAGACGGTGCTCGAGCGCCTCGAGCTGCCCTATCGCCGCATGACCTTGTGCACCGGCGACATGGGCTTCGGCTCCGCCAAGACTCACGATCTCGAAGTCTGGCTCCCGGGCCAGAACGCCTACCGTGAGATCTCCAGCTGCTCGAACTGCGAGGCCTTCCAGTCGCGCCGCGCGGATCTCCGCTACCGCGACCCGGAAACCGGCAAACCCAAGCACCTCCACACCTTAAACGGCTCCGGCCTCGCCGTCGGCCGCACGCTGATCGCCATCCTCGAGAACTACCAGGAAGCCGACGGTACCGTGACCGTACCCACGGCCCTGCGGCCGTATCTGGGGGGGTTGGAGAAGATCGTGGCGCGGGGGTGAGGGGGTCATCGCTTCGCCTTATTAAGACTTGGTGACCCAAGTCTTAATAGCTCGGATCGTTATTCAGACTTCCTCACCAAAGAGGCCCTGCAGGGTTCATGACGCCCTGAAGAGCCGCCCCATCGTCTCCCTCTCGTACCTTCGCCAGGCGACAAGGTTGTCCTTCCCGGCCGCCTCGTCCGCCATGGAGCTTCTCGTCGAGCTCGGCATCGCGCGGGAGCTGACGGGCAAGCAGAGCAATCGGCTGTTCGTCTACGACCGCTACTTGGCCATTCTGAACGAAGGCACGAACGACGAGTGACCTGGGGCGACAGGAGCCGCGCCCTTGTTTGCGCTTGCAGCCTCGATCGCTAATAGTCCTCGGCGTTGTTGGCACCACCGCCACCAAGGAGCCCGCCATGCGCCACCTGCTCGTTGTTCTCGCCCTCGTCGGCCTCGCCTTTCCTGCCGCGGCCGACAAACCTGCCCCGGTCGATCCCGCTTTCGAGTTCGATGGCCTCGCCGCCCAGGCGCGGATCGACTGGGGGGTACCGGGGTTGGCCGTGGTGGTGGTGAAGGACGGCAGGGTTGCCCTCGCGAAGGGTTACGGCACGCGCGAGTTGGGCAAGAACGAGCCGGTCGATGCCGACACCCTCTTCGCCGCAGCGTCGACGACGAAAGCCATGACCGCGGCGGCGATTGGTATGTTGGTCGACGAGGGCAAACTCGGCTGGGAGGACCCGGTGCGCAAGTTCGTGCCCGAGTTGCAGCTGGCGGACCCGGTGCTCGCGGATTCACTGACCGTACGCGAGCTGCTCACCCACCACACCGGCATCCCGGGCACCGACTACCTTTGGTATGGCGGCGCGCTCGACTGGAAGCAGATCCTCGCCAAGCTCGCCAAGGTCGGCCCCGAGGGGCGAGTGCGGGGAAGTTTCCACTACCAGAACGTGATGTACGGCTTGGCCGGAGACGTCATCGGCCGGGTTTCCGGCTCGTCCTGGGAAGAGTTCCTCCGCCGACGGATCTTCACCCCCCTCGGCATGAGCCGCACCGTGGCGCTCGGCTCGGAGGCGGCCACGGCACCGAACCGGGTGTCACCCCACTCGCGGGAAGACGGCGTGATCGAGCTGTGGGACACGCTCGACGTCGTGGACCCGGTGGCCGCCGCCGGCTCGGTGTGGATTTCGGCCCACGACGCCGCGAAGTGGATGAGTTTCCTGCTCGATCCGACGAGCGTCAAAGACGCCGCGGGGAAGCCGCTGCTGTCGGCGGAAACCGTGGCCGAGCTCTTTCGGCCTCAGGTCGTCATCCAGCCCGGCGCTTTCTACCCGACGGCGGAGAAGACCCAGCCGCATTGGACGACCTACGGCCTCGGTTGGTTCCAGCAGGATTACCGGGTCCGCAAGCTCGACTTCCACACCGGCTCGATCGACGGCCTGGTGGCGATCGTCGGGCTCGTGCGCGACGCGAATTTCGGCGTCGCCGTCTATGCCAATCAGGACCACGCCGAGCTGCGCCACGCGCTGATGTTCTCGGCCATCGACCAGTTCTTGGACGACGGCCTGTCGCGGGACTGGAACGGCGAGCTGCGCGCGTTGTACGACGAACGGCGGGCCGCGGGTGAGAAGGAGCGCGCCGAGTTCGAGGCCAAGCGGGTGCCGAACCAGCCGCCCGCCCTACCCCTGGCCGCTTATGCCGGAACGTACGCCGACCCGCTCTTCGGTGAAGTTTCTTTCACCCTCGAGGAGGGCCGGCTCGTCGCCCATCTCGGCAAACACCTCGTCGGCGACGCTCTTCCTTGGCACTTCGAGACCTTTCGAATCACCTGGCGCCGCAAGCTCGACGGCACCAGCTGGGCGACCTTCCGCCTCGGCACCGACGGCACCGTCCAGGCGGTCGAAGCCGACGGGACGACGTACGCGAAAAGCGCGGCCGCGGCCCCGTCGACGCCTTAGACCCCCGACCCTCAGTTCGCCGAGGGCTTCTTCTCGTTGCTCACGAGGCCGAAGGTTTCGGCCAGGGATTGGTCGTACCGGATGTCGGCTTCCTGCCGGCGCGCTTGGATCAGCGAGCCGACCAGCTGATTCAGCTTCTCGCTTTCGAGCCGCTGGCGCAGGCCATCTTTGTCGCGGTTGAAGTCCAGGGCATTGAAGCCCTTGCGCTCGGCGACCTTGAAGACCACCGCGCCCTGGGTGGACTTGACCGGCCCGACGACGTCTCCGGCCTTGGCAGCGAAAGCGGCGTCGATCACCGGCTTGTCGAAGCCCAGCCCCTGGATCGAGCCGTTCTTGGCGAACTCGCCGCTGTCCTGGGCGCTGAGACCGAGCTGGGTGGCCACTTCGTCCAGGCTCTTGCCGGCGGCCACTTCGGCGCGAATCCGAGCCGCGGTGGCTTCGGCCAGCGTCTGCTGGCGCTCGGTTTCGATCTTGCGGCGCACCTGATCCTGCACTTCCGAGAGCTCGGGGACCCGGGGCGGCTTGACCTCCTTGAGGAAGACCAGCGCCGGACCGCGGCCGGTGGTCAGCGGGGAGCTCGCCAACGTTCCCGCCGCCATGCCGAACACCGCCTCGTTCAACTCCGTCGTCCGACCCATGCCGGGCAGGTTCTCGTCCTTCGAGAAGGCCTTCGACTCGGCGTAGCGCACGGCCTGGTTGCCCCCCGGCAGGGCCTTCAGCTTGTCGCTCGTGACCGGCTCGGTGCCGAGCTTCGCCAGCAGTTCCTGGGCGAGCGCGAGGGCGGCGCCGTCGACGCGCTCGGCGGCCACGCGGGCACGCACGAGCGGCTTGACCTGCTCGAAGGGCGGCACGCCTTCGGGCTGGTGGTCGAGGACCTGGATGAGGTGGAGACCGAAGGGCGACGTCACCGGTCCGGCGAGCTGGCCGGCCGGCGTCGAGAACGCGGGACCCTCGAACTCCGGGGTCATGCGCCCGCGCGGGAAGTAGCCGAGGTCACCGCCCTGGTCCTTCGAGCCGGCGTCTTCCGAAAGCTCGCGCGCCAGAGCAGCGAAGTCCTGCCCCGCCTCGGCCTTGCGCTTGGCTTCCTCGAGGATCGCGCGGGCAGCCTCCGGGGTACGCGTCTCGGTCTTGATCAGGATGTGGCGGGCGTGCACGCGCTCGGGGTTCTTGAGGTCGCTCTGGTGGGCCTGGTAGTAGGCCTGGAGATCGGCGTCCGGCACCTCGAGCTGGTTGCGCAGCAGGACCTTGTCGACCAGGACGTACTCGATCACGCGCTGCTCGGGCAGCTTGAACTGATCCTTGGTGCTCGCGAAGCGCTCGGCGACCTCCGCCGGGGAGATCTGGACGTCGGCGGCGTGCTTGGACCGGGGCACCTGGACGTAGCGGATGGCGGCGCGGTCGACCTGCTCGCGGTAGGCCTGCTCGAGGTCGGCGTCGGTGACCGACACGGTCTGCATCAGGGTGGTCTGGAGCTTGGCCCGCAGCAGGTCTTCGCGCTGGCTCTCTTCGTAGCGGGCGGCACTCGTGTAGCCCATCTGCCGCACGGCCCGGCGGTACTCTTCTTTGCTCAGCATCTTGCCGTCGGGACCCATGAGCTGCTGGCGCAGTTGCTGGCGCAGCTCGTCGTCGGTCACCTCGAGACCGAGGCGCTGGGCCTCGGTGAGCAACAGGCGCTGGTTGACGAGCTGGGTGATCGCGCGCTGGGGAATCTGGAACTGCTGCGCGATCTCGGGCGTGAACTGCTGGCCGTACATCTCACGCAGCTGGCTCTCCTGCTGTTGGGCCAGTTGCTGCCACTCGCGCATGGGGATCTTGAAGCCGTCCACGGTGACCGCCGCCTGCCCGGTGTCGGAAGTCAGCTGGTTGTTCATGCCGTAGCTGACGAAGACCGAGGCGATGAACATGCCGATGACGACCCAAAGCGCCCAGCGCAGAGTCTTCAGATTCTCTCGGAACACCTTGAGCATGACGCGGAATCTCCTCTTTAGGACCCTGGGGGTGATACCCAACGCGCGGGGCGCCCGGCCCGTGCCGGGATGGAACCCTAGACTTTACCAACGCTCACGCCGGGCGCCAAGCCCCCGGCCCAGCGCCCGGCCGAGATCCAGACCAAGCTCCGGGATAACCGCGATGGAACGGCAGGCCAGGACTGTCATGGGCGGCGGCAAGGTAGGCGGACAAATCGGCCAGCAACTCCCGGCCCGCCGTGGCCGGCAGGTCGGAGCCGAGAGCCTCGGCCAACGCCGCGGCGGGTACCGCGGGAAGGTGGAGCAGGTGGCGCAAGCGCTCGCGGGCGGCCGCCAGTTCGTTGTCCCGCCCGGCGGCGCGGGCCAGGGCGGCCTGGATCACCGCCGCCCGTGCTGCCAGCAGCGGCGCCTCGGTGCGCAGCAACTCGAACGCCCGCTCGAGATCGCGGACACTCTCCGGATGCCAGCCGCGGGCGGTCGCCACCAGCCCCCGGCACAACGCCAGCCGGCCCTGGGCCACCGGCCCGAGGGCCGACGCCAGTTCGCGCGTGGCGGTCAGCGTCGCACTCGCGTCGCGCGGTCGTTCGAGCCGGACCTGGATCTCCGCGAGGATCAAACGGGCCGAAAAAAGCGTCTCGGGGGAAATGTCGGCCAGCTCCTCGGTACCCAGGGGCAGTAGGGTTTCCTCGGCCTCCGGGAGCTCGTGGGTGCGCAACAACACTTGTGCGAAGGCGAGGCGAGCCTCGGCTTCCTCGGCCTCGGCCCCGAGGGCGTTGGTGGTGGTGATGGCGAGCAGGAGGTTCGCCTCGGCGTCCCCGAAGCGCTCGTCGTCACGATCGACGAGGCCCTCGAAATACGCCACCTCGGCTTCCGCCAGGGGGTCGCCCCCGAGCTCACCGCGGGATCGCGCCTGGCGCACGATGTCGAGCAGCCGGCGGGTCGCGGCGAGGTCCCCGAGTGCGCGCGACGCCATCGCCTCGTAGGCGCTCGCGCGCAGGGTCAACTCGCGTTGCAGGGACTCGTAGGCCTCGTGACTCTCGGCCAACCGGCGGGCCACCCAAAAAGCTGCCCGCGCGGCGTCCAGCACCTCGTTCGGCCGGCTTTCGGCCAGGGCGACCTTGGCGACCGCCAGCAAACGTTCGGCCACCGACGGGGAACGGAACCGCCGCCGGGAACTCTGGATGCGCGTCGCCCACTGGCTGCTCGGCAGCCGGGAAAGCTCGGCGAAGTCGAGGTTGGCGCCCTTTTCGTCGAGTCGCCGGACGGCCAACCACGAGCCGGCGCTCGCCTGCACACGATCGAGGATGCCCTCGTAGTCCTGCGGTTGGGAGGGTGCGGAGGTCCCCGCCCCGGCCGTCACCTCGGCAGCCAAGGCGGCCACCCGGGGACTCTTTTCGAGGGTGTGTTCGAGAGCCAGTTGCTGGAACGTCTCGCGCGACAGTGAGCCATCGGCCACCGCCTCGAGAAGCTCCAGGGAGAGGTGAACGTCGAACATGAGAAAGTGGTAGGGAAAATACCACGAGAGGCTACAGGTAGCCCAAGCTGCGCAGGCGCTCCCGCGCCGCGGCCCCCTGCTCCAGGCTGCGTTGGCGACTGTCGGCGCCTTCTTGGGCGATCAGCCAGGTGAACAGCTGGCGGCGCAGCGGCGAGACCCAGTCGGGCCGGTCCGCGGTCAGATCCGTCGTCTCGCCCGGGTCGGTGGTCAAGTCGTAGAGGGCGAAGCGGTCCGTGCCGAGGTCGTAGATCAGTTTGCGCCCTCCGAAGGTGACCGCCCGTTGCGAGCCCCAGGCGGCGAAGGCCGGCCGGGCTTGTCCTTCACCTTCGAGTCGAGGTCGCAGGCTGGTTCCCGGCAGGGTGGCCGCGTCGGCGGACAAACCCAGGTAATCGAGCACCGTCGGCACGACATCGAGGTTCGCCGCTTCGCCCGCGATCCGGCGGCCTTGGGCGAGCCCGCCCGGCGGCCGGATCAGGAGCGGGGTCCGCGTCTCAGTATCGAACAAGGTGTGGCAGTGCTTGAGCTGGCCGTGCTCGAAGAACTCCTCGCCGTGGTCGGCGACCAGGATCAGCAGCGTGTCCTCGAGCTTGCCACGCGCCGCGAGCGCCGCGACAAGTTCGCCGAAACGGCCGTCGAAGTAGGCGATCTCGTCGTCGTAGAGCGCTTCGAGGTGATCGAGGTCCGCGCGCTCCGGCACCTGCCCGGCTTCGAGCGCCTTGGCCAGGGGATTGGGATCCCCCTCCGCCACTCCCGGGCCGCCGGTGTAACCCGATGGCGCGAACTGGCGCGCGTAGTCGGCCGGCGGGCGGTAGGGGCCGTGGGGGTCGAGGTAATGGAGATAGAGGAAGAAGGGCGCCGCGAAGGAGTCCACCAGGCGCAGGGCCGCGGCGTTGACGCAGGCGGCGTTCCCCCACAGGCAGTCTTCCTCGAAGCGCTCGAAGCCGCGTTCGAAGCCGCCCCCGGGATTGAACCGCGAGGGAGACTTGCGCACGATGGGGCTGGCCGAGACCGCCGCCGTGCGGTAGCCCTGGGCGGCCAGCAACTCGGCCAGCGAACGCCGCTCGGAAGGGATGCCCATGGCACCCCCGGGCTGACCCAGGAAGGCCTGGGGAAACTCGCCGGTGAGCAACGAATTGGCCGAGGGAAAGGTGCAGGGGGCCTGGGACCGGGCGTCCAGAAACACCGCCGCCGAGCGCGCCAGGGCTTCGAGCCGGGGGCTCGTGGGGCGGGAGTAGCCGTACAGCGAAAGGTTCTCGGCCCGCAGCGTGTCGACCAGAACGAGCAGCACGTTGGGGCGCGGGGGCGCCGCCGGACGGCAGGAACCGGCGCCAAGGAGGACGGCGAGAACGAGAACGGCACGGCCGAGCATGGGCGCGACCGGCAGTCTAGCAGCCGCCTCCACGATTGTTTTCGGTATCATTCTCGGGATCGGCCGCCCGATCGCACCCATCCACCTCCCGACCGAGGACCCGAATGTTCGTCATCGACCAGCTCCGCGCCCGCGAAATTTTGGACTCCCGGGGCAACCCGACGCTGGAAGTCGAGTGTTACCTGGACGGCGGCGCCTGGGGTCGGGCGGCGGTTCCCTCCGGCGCCTCGACGGGCAGTCGCGAGGCGCTCGAGCTGCGCGACGGCGGCCGGCGCTACGGCGGCAAGGGCGTCACCCAGGCGGTCGACAACGTCCACAAGGAAATCGCCGCGTTTCTGCGCGGCAAGGATGCGCGCGACCAAGCTCTCCTCGACCGCCAGCTGATCGACCTCGACGGCTCCGCGGACAAGAGCCGGCTGGGGGCCAACGCCATCCTCGGTGCCTCCTTGGCCATGGCCAAGGCCGCCGCCGACGCCGCCGGCCTGCCGCTCTACCAATACCTTGGCGGGCCGGCTTCGACGCTCTTGCCGGTGCCGCTGCTGAACGTCCTGAACGGCGGCGCTCACGCCGACAACACCGTCGACATCCAAGAGTTCATGGTCGTGCCCCTCGGCTTCGCGAGCTTCGGCGAGGCGTTGTGCGCGGGCGTCGAGACGTACCACGCCTTGAAAGCCCTGCTCAAGTCGAAGGGCCTCGCCACCGGCGTCGGCGACGAAGGCGGCTTCGCCCCGAACCTGCGCACCAACCGCGAGGCCCTCGATCTGCTGGTCGAGGCCATCGGCCGGGCCGGTTATGAACCCGGCCGTGAGATCGCCCTCGCCCTCGACGTCGCCGCGAGCGAGTTGGTCGAGAAGGAAACCAAGCGGGCCACCTCCTACGTGCTGGCTGGGGAAGGCCGATCGGGCCTGGCCTCGGACGATCTCATCGACCTATATGCCGGTTGGCTCGACGCCTATCCCCTGGTTTCGATCGAAGACGGCCTGGCGGAAAACGACCGCGCGGGCTGGAAGCGCCTGACGGACCGCCTGGGCAGTCGCGTCCAGTTGGTCGGAGACGACCTGTTCGTGACCAACCCCACGATCCTGGCCCAAGGCATCGAAGACGGCCTCGCCAACGCCCTGCTGGTCAAGTTCAACCAGGTCGGTACCCTGACCGAGACCCTGGAAGCCGTGGAGCTGGCCCGCGGGCGCGGTTACGCCAACATCATCAGCCACCGCTCGGGGGAAACCTCGGACTCGACCATCGCCGATCTCGCCGTGGCCACGCGCGCCGGGCAGATCAAGACCGGCGCCCCGGCCCGGAGCGACCGGGTCGCGAAATACAACCGCCTGATCCGCATCGAGGAGGAGCTGGAGGGCGCGGCCGCCTACGCGGGCGCCGCCGCCTTCCCGCGCCACCGGCCATGACCGAACCGTCGACCGTGGCGCGCGAGCCACGCCGGATGCGCTTCCTGCTCCTGCTGGGAGTCGGTGCCGTCGTGGTGGTGCTCGCGCTCGCGGCCGGCCGGAGTTACCACGATCTCGAGCGCGCCCGGGCGCGGGATCGGGAGCTCGCGGACGAGATCGTGGCCACCAAGGGCCGGCTCGACCAGCTCGACGCCCGCATCACGCGGCTCCGGACGGATTCCCTGTTGGTCGAACGCCTGGCCCGCGAGGAGCTCGGCCTCGTCAAGCCGGGAGATGTCGTGATCCAGCTGCCCACCGCGGCAAGCCCCTGAATCAGAGAGGGCGGCCACGGGGGGCCGCCCCTACCACCTGGACGCCGAGCCGCCCCAGTTTCTCGACACACCGCGCGGCCGTAGGGGCGGCCCCCCGTGGCCGCCCGTCCTCTCACCCGCGATCGAGCCGCCGGAAGTGCATTTCGACGGCACGGCTGAGCAGCCGGCCGGCTTCCTCCGCCAGAGCCTTGGTTTCATCGTCCCGTCCGGTTTCTTCGAGGGTCGTGGTGCTGCCGGCCTCGCCTCTGCGCCGAGCCACCGCGCGCCGCAACAGATCCTCCATCGAATAGAACTCCTTGGGCGTCACCGCCAACGCCTCCATGAGGCGCAGCAGCGTGCGGCTCGAGGGTAGCTCGAGGCCACTCTCGTAGCGAGAAATCTGCGTATGGTGAATGTCGGCGAGGCGCGCCAAGTCGCGCTGGGTCAGTCGTTGGGCGCTCCGCAACGCCACCAGGGTGGCAGCCACATCTCGATCGGTCGACATGGCGGGGATGATACGGGAAGAACGGCGCAGACTCACCCCACCGTCTTCTTGAAAGCCCGAGCGCTGCCGGCGACGAGCACCGCGGCCAGGACGAGCAGCTTCACCACTTCCTCCCATAGGTCGCCGAACGCTGCGCCGCGAATCACGATGCCACGGGTGATGGCGATGAAATGGGTGGCGGGAAGCACCTGGGAAATCCACTGCAGGGCGGTCGGCAACGACGGAATCGAGAAGATGTAGCCCGACAACATGATCGAGGGCAGAAGCACCATTTGGACGAGTTGGGTCGCTTCCATCTGGGTCTTGGCGCGCGACGACAACAACAAACCGAGGGCCAGGAGGGCGAACAGGTAGATCACCGACAAACCCAACAGCAGCCAGAGGCTGCCGTGAATGGGCACCCGGAAGACGCTGACCATGAGCGCCAGGACCACGAGCAGCTGGAGGAACGACAGCACCAGGTATGGCAGGATCTTGCCGAGCACCACCGCGAGGGGCGAAACCGGGGTGACCATCAGCTGCTCGAGCGTTCCCCGCTCGCGCTCGCGAACGATGGCGAAGCTCGTGAGCATGGTGCCCGAAAACGTCAAGACGATGGCGATCAAACCCGGGATCAGCAGGTTGGCGCTTCGCGAGTCGGGGTTGAAGAGCAGCGTCGGCCGCACCTCGAAAGGCAGCTGGACGGCGCCCTGGCCGCGCAGCAGCTCCGCCACCGAGGTGGCGAAACCGAGCCCGTTGGCGGTCGCCAGCGACTGCGAGGCGATCGTCGAGTCCGAACCGTCGATCAACACCAGCACGGTGGCGGGCTGGCCGTAAAGGCGGCGCTCGGCGAAGTCGGGAGGAATCTCGATGCCCACCGACACGTGGCCGGCCACGATCTCCGACCGCAGCTCCGCCCGGGACTGGACCTGGCGCACGAGGTCGAACGTTCCGGTGTTGACGAAGTCGGCCACCAGCGCGCGGCTGGCGGCCGTGCGGCTCTGGTCGTAGAGCGCCGTCGGCACGTGCTCGACGTTGGTGTCGATGAGCCCGAAGAGCACGAGCTGGAAGACCGGCAACAGGAACGCGAATCGCAGAGTGCCGGCGTCCCGGGCCATCTGCACGGCTTCCTTGCGGAAGATCGCCCAAAAGCCCCTCACTGGCCACTCCCCTTGTCGGTCTGGAGCCGGGTCAGGCGTACGAAGACGTCTTCGAGCGTGGCGCCGATGGGCCGCACCTCGACGGCGGTTCCCGCGGCCGCCTCGAGATCGGCTTCGAGCCGGGCGTCGTCGACCTCGTCGCTGACCAGCAGGTGGAGGGCGTTGCCGAAGATGGTGACCTCCCGGACGTAGGGCAGGCTGCGCGCCCGCCCCATCACCGCGGCGGCGCCGCGCTCGCACGCAGCTTCGACGCGCCGGCAGTCCGGCGGCGTCACCATCGGCAAGGCACCCAATTCGTCGGGCCGGCCCTCGACCAGCAGCTTCGAGAGGTAGAGGTACCCGACCCGGCCGCAACGTTCGGCTTCATCCATGTAGTGGGTGGTCACGAGCAGCGTCACGCCTTGGCCGGCGAGATCGAAAAGCAGGTTCCACAGCTCCCGCCGTGCCACCGGATCGATCCCTGCCGTGGGTTCGTCCAGAAACATCACCCGCGGCCGATGCATGATGGCGGCGGCCAAGGCCAAGCGTTGCTTCCAGCCGCCCGAGAGCTGACCCGCCAGCCGGTTCAGGTACGGGCCGATCTGGGTCAGCTCCACCGCCCAATCCCGGCGCTCGCGCAAGGTTGCCCCGGTGAGGCCGTAGATCGCAGCGAAGAAATCGAGGTTCTCGACGACCGAGAGATCCTCGTACAGCGAGAAGCGCTGCGGCATGTAGCCGATGCGCCGGCGCACCTCCTCCCCCTCGGTGGCGACGTCGAGCCCATCGACGCGAGCCTGGCCGGCGGTGGGGGCGAGCAAACCGCAGAGGATGCGAATGAGCGTGGACTTGCCCGAGCCGTTGGGACCGAGCAAGCCGTAGATCTCGCCCCGGGGCACGTTCAGCGTGACCTGGTCCAGCGCGCGGAAGGTACCGAAGTCCCGGCTCACCGCCTGGGCCTCGATGCCGAGACTCGCCGAGCTCACGGCGTGGCCCCGCCGAGCAGTCCCTCGAGGCGCACCAGGGCCGCCATGCCGGCCTTGAGCTCGGGCGCCGTGGGATCGATGACCACTTCGACGGCGAAGACTTGGTCGCTGCGTTGATCGAGGGTCTGGAGATTCCGGGGCGTGTACTCCCCCAAATCGGCGATCGCCCGCACGCGCCCGGGGAAGCTACGCCCGGGAAAGCTGTCGACGGTGATCGCCGCGTTTTGACCGACGTGGACCTCCCCCAGCCGGGGCTCGGGCACGAACACGCGGACCCAGAGCTGGCCGGGCTCGAGCAGCGACGCGACCGGTTGGTGGGCCGCGACGAGATCGCCCGGGCGCAAGTCCAGGCTCTCGACGACGCCGTCGGCCGGAGCCGACACCACCAACTCCCGATGTTGCCGCACCAGCACCGCGAGACGTCGCTCTTCGCGTTCGAGAGCGGCGCGCGCCGCTGCGATGTCTTCGACGCGGCTGCCCCGTTCGGCCTGGCGCAGGGTCTCGAGCGCGGAGGCCGCCCGCACCTCGGCGGCGTCGTAGTCGCGCTGCCCCACGACGCCCGCGTCCCGCAGAGACTCGAAACGGCGGCGATCGGTCTCCGCGGCTTGATGGTCGATGCGGGCGCGAGCGAGCTCTTCCTGCCGCGGTCCGGCTTGGACCCGGGCGAGGGTGGCCCGCGCTTCGGCGATGCGCGACTCCTGCTCGGCGAGCTCGAGGTCGCGCAGGTCGCTCTCGAAGCGCACCAGCTCTTGCCCCGCGGCCACCCGATCGCCCTCGCGCACCGTGACGGCGACGATCCGACCGCCGACCAACGAGCCGACCTCGATGGTGTGGGCCTCGAGGGAGCCCGCGAGCACCAAGGCCGACGAGGGCGCCTCGCGTCCGTAGACGAACCAGGCACCGAAGGCCAAACCGGCGAGCACACCGGCGAACAAGAGCTTCTTCATGACGACGGTCCTTGCCCCGCGGCCCCGGAGCCCGTCCAGAGCTCCACCAGCGTGTCGAGGTAACGTTCGAGAGGAAGGGGCGGATCCATCATGGGAACCACCCGGTGCAGCATCACGTAGGCGTGAAACGAGCCGAGGAGCGCCAAAGCGGCGGCGCGCGGATCGCCGACCCGCAGACGACCCGCCGCGGTGGCCCGGGTCAACCAAGCTTCGACGAGACCGTGGGCGATCTCCGGCGGTGTCGGGCGCACGGTGGGATCGAACGGGGGTTGGAACCCGCGCGCTTCTTCGACCGTCTTGGCGTGCATCCAGCGGGCGATCTGTTCGTCGAGACGGGCCTCGATGAAGGGCACGAAGGCGCGACCCAGCCGGCGCAGCACGGTCGCCGGGTCTTCCGTCCCCTCTAGCTCGGCCAAGAAGGTGATCGGCAACCGAATCCCCTCGCGGGACGGCGCCATGGCGGCGGCGAAGAGCGCGGCTTTGGACGGCTCGTGACGCAGCAGGGCGGCAGGGGAAACACCCAGCCGACCGGCGATCGCCGCCAAGGTGGCGGCATCGAAGCCGCGCTCCGAAAAGACCTCCCGGGCAGCGGCGAGCACTTGTTCACGGCGGACCCGAGGGAGGCGACCCATGAAAGTAAATTAACGGTCATTTACTTTTGAGTCAACCTCCGGAGCCCAGGCCTCCAGGCAGAGACTTTGCAGTCCGCCGCCGCACGCAACGGAAGTGTCCCCAGGGACTGCTAGAATGGCACTTCTTTAGGCAGTCACCGATTTCGGTGACTCCATGAACCACTGAACGCCCCCGAACCAAGGAGTCAGAGAACATGATCTCAACCACCGAGAAGAGCCGCCTGGGGAAGGCGGCCGCGGCTGGGCTCGCGACGCTCACGATCGCGGTGACCGGCTGGATCTTCCTCGCTTGCGCCGCCGAGGCGGACCCCGCGGCGACCGGTTCCAAGCCCGCCGAGTCTTCCGGCGGCAGCACGGTCCTGGCCACGGTCGAGGGTAAGCCGATCACCAAGGCCGAGGTCGAAGCCTCGGCTACCGACGAGCTCGAGCAGGCCAAGATGCAGCTGCTCCAGTGCGAGTCGAGCTTCCGGCAGCGCGAGCACGAAGTGTTCGACACCAAGACCAAGCAGCTCGTGCAGGACCGCATTCTCGAGGCCGAAGCCGGCAAGCGCAACATGACCAAGGAGGCCCTCTTGGCCGCCGAGGTCGACGCCAAGATCGCGGCCGTCAGCGACGCCGACGTCGACAAGTTCTTCGAGGAGAACAAGGCGCGCATCGGCAACCGTCCGAAGGAGACCGTGGCGCCCCAGATCCAGCAGTACCTCGGCCAGCAGCGCCAGCGCGAGGCCTATGAAGGCTTCATGGCTTCGCTCGAGTCGCGGTACGCGGTGAACTACAGCCTCGAGCCCTACCGGGTGCAGGTCAACGCGGTCGGCCCGGCCATGGGCCCAGCCAACGCGCCCGTCACCATCGTCGAGTGGTCCGACTTCGAATGCCCCTTCTGCAGCCGCGTGGTGCCAACCATGAAGCAGGTCGAAGAGCGCTACAAGGACAAGGTCCGCGTCGTCTTCCGGCAGTATCCGCTGCCCATGCACTCGCGCGCCCAGAAGGCCGCCGAGGCCTCGTTGTGCGCCAACGAGCAAGGTAAGTTCTGGGAGCTGCACGATGCCATGTTCGCGGATCAGCAGAGCCTGGGCGTCGACCAGCTGAAGGCCAAGGCCGCCAGCCTCGGCATGGACGCCAACAAGTTCAACGAGTGCCTGGACTCGAACAAACACGCCAAGACGGTCAAGGACGACATGCGCGAGGGCTCGCTCGCGGGCGTCTCCGGCACCCCGGCCATGTTCATCAACGGCCGCATGCTCTCGGGCGCCCAGCCGTTCGAGGAGTTCGCCAAGATCATCGACGAAGAGCTCAAGATGAAGGGCGTCAAGTAAGCCGGCTCCGGCTCACCCCGTAACGCCCACTTCCTCCGCCCCGTACTTCTGGCCGACCGCTGGGTCGCCTCGGAAGACGGGGCGGTCGTTCATCCGCCAACCTCCACTGGAGCCCCCATGGCTGAGACCTACCGCGGGATTCCCCTCGACTTTGCGCCGATTCCGCTCGCGGACTCCTTGGCGCGGGGGCGCGCCTTCCGAGCCGAAATGGACCGCCGCCGCTCGGTGCGCCACTTCGCCGCCGACCCGGTGCCGCGGGAAGTCATCGAACTCGCCATCGCCACCGCGTCGACGGCGCCCTCCGGAGCCCACCGTCAGCCCTGGAAATTCGTGGCGGTGGACGACCCCGAGATCAAACGGGCCATCCGCATCGCGGCCGAGCGAGAAGAGCGCGAAAGTTACGAAGGCGGGCGGATGCCCCCGGAGTGGCTCGCGGCCCTGGCCCCCCTGGGCACGGATTGGCACAAACCCTTCCTCGAAACTGCGCCCTGGCTGGTGGTCGTGTTCGCGGAGCTCTACGGCGTCTCGCCGGAGGGCGACAAGAGCAAGAACTACTACGTCAATGAGAGCGTCGGCCTGGCTTGCGGCCTGTTCCTCGCGGCGATTCACCGCATGGGCCTCGCCACCCTCACCCACACGCCGTCGCCCATGCGCTTCCTGTCGGAGATCTTGCACCGGCCCGCCAACGAGAAGCCCTTCCTGCTCCTGCCCGTGGGCTACCCGGCCGCGGATGCCGAGGTGCCCGACATTCGGCGCAAGGACCTCGGGGACGTCGTGATTTGGAACCCGCGCTGACGGCACGAGCCGTGCATCGCCCCCGGCGCCCGCACCCGCGGGAACAGAAAGGGGAATCCATGACTCGCTTCGTTTCGCCTTCGGTCCTCCGCGGGAAACGCGGGACCCTGCTCGCTTTGGCCCTCGGAACCTTGCTCGCACCCACGCTGCTCGCGGCCGCCGACGCCACCACACCGGTCGCAAAGATCGGCACGGCAGCCGTGACCCAGGCGGAGGTCGAAGCCTTCGCCGCCGATGCCTTCCGCGAAGCCCGCCTGCAAAAGCTCCAGGCCGAGACGGCCTACAACAAGCAGCTCCACGAGCTGCGCGAAGGCGCCACGCGCCAGCTGGTCCAGGATCGCCTGCTCGAGGCCGAGGCCAAAGAGCGCGGCATTTCCAAGGACGACCTGTTCGCCGCGGAAGTGGCGGCCAAAGTGGCACCCGTCTCCGACGCCGACGTCGACCAATTCTTCGAGCAGTACAAGGAGCGCCTCGGCGGCCAGAGCAAGGAACAGCTCGCGGGCGACATCCGGGAGTACCTGACCCGCCAGCGCCAAGGCGAGGTCACCCAGGCCTTCGTCGGTACCCTCGAGAAGAAATTCTCCGTCAGCTACCTGATCGAGCCCTTCCGGGTCGCGGTCGCCGCCGAGGGCGGGCCGATCAAAGGCGGCGCCAAAGCTCCCGTGACCATCGTCGAGTTCTCGGACTTCCAGTGCCCGGTGTGCGCCGTCGTCCAGCCCACGATCAAAGCGATCCACGAGAAGTACGGCGACAAGGTCCAGATCGCCTTCCGGCAGTTCCCCTTGGACAGCATCCACCCCGCCGCCCGCAAGGCCGCCGAAGCGTCCCTGTGCGCCCACGAGCAGGGTAAGTTCTGGGAGCTCCACGACGCCATGTTCGGCAACCAGCAGGCCCTCGAGGTGGCGCAGCTCAAGGCCAAGGCCAAGGAGCTCGGTTTCGACGCCGCCAAGTTCGATGAGTGCCTGGATTCGGGTCGCCACGCCGATGCCGTCCAGAAGGACCTCGAAGCGGGCATCGTGGCGGGCGTCGGGGGCACGCCGACGATGTTCATCAACGGCCGGCCCTTCGAAGGCGGCGTGCCGCTCGAGGCGCTGACCGCGGTCATCGACGAAGAGCTCAGCGGCAAGTGAGGCCCGTCAAGCGCCGTCCGCCAGCACGTCGAGCGGACTGACGCCGCCGTTGAACCACGTGTCGTCCACGGCCTGAAGCTCTCCCGGCGCCGCCAGCCGGGAGAGCCCCAGGGCTTCGAGCGCGGGCCCCAATGCCCAGGCTCGGCCGCCCGCGAGCGCCGCCCCCTGCAACTTCCCCCGCCAAGGTTCGAGCCCCCCCAGGGCAGCCCCGACACTCGCCACCGGCTGGACGCACACCGTGCGCCCGCCCGGTCCGGGGCCGAACGGCTGCCCCGCCGGCACGACCACCACGGTCCCCGCCGTCACCGGCAGCTCGGGCCGGAACCAGCCCGCGAGGTCCGCCGTGCTCCGAAGGCTGTGAATCGCCGCTCGAGTAGCCGGTTCGAGACGCCCCAGCGGCCAGCGGACGGCCAACTCGTCGAGGGCCCGGGCCAACGCGACGGCCAGGGGCGCCGCGACGACTTGCTCGACGAACACCGTCGAGACCGACAGGCATCCACGCTGATCGAACAACGCGACGTCGCGCGCCAAGCCCGCGGCCACCGCGGCGAGATCCTCGGCATCGGCCGTCACGATCCCGACGCTCGTCTTGGGGCCGTAGACGACCGTTCGCCCCGGCGCCCGGCGGGCCAGACTGGTCGTTGCCTCCTCGTTGCCATAGGCGAGCACCGTGCCGACCCGCGAAAGCACCTCGGCCTCGACGACCTCGTCCCCGCCACGCCACGCGGCGACGGAAAGGAGTTCGCCGAGGCTCGGATCGTGGCGCGCGAGAACTTCCACGAAGGCCGGCGTGAACACCGGTTCCGAGCTCGCGGGCTTGAGGATCGCCGGGCGGCCCAGGGCCACGATCGGCAACAGCGGCTGGACGACGAGCGCGGGCAAGTTCCCCGCGAGCACCACCAGCACTGGCTCCGGCGGCAGCCGCCGATCACGCGCGGCCAGGAACACGCGCCGAGCGGCGGGCTCCCGGACCCCACCCAAGACCGCCTCGAGCCCGGCGTCGAGGCCCGCCGGAGACAGGCCGGTGGCGGCCAAAAGCGGCGTCTGCAAGGCCTCGCGCTCGGAGGAGGCCCGGTCCCGAAAGACCTCGACCGCGGTGCACCAAGCGGCGAGACGCCTCATCGCCGCGGGCGGAAGCTCGTTCGTCATCGAACCGGATTATCGCTGGCGGCGTAGTAGGATACGCGCCGTTCGTGCACCGAAAACCCATGATGAACTGGCTCCGCGCCCACCGCCTGCCGTCGGCGCCGCTCGCGATGCTCGCCGGGCTCGCCGCGGGACTGGCGATCGCACCCACCGCGACCGCGGCCGATCTCGCCGGGCGAGTGGAAGTCGTGCTCGGGGACAAGGCTGCCGCTGGGGAAGCGGGCCGCGTCGTGGTGTACTTCGAGCCGGCCAAGGCGGTGCCCCCAAGGGCCCTGCCCAAGGGCCTCGAGATCAAGACCGAGGCCAAGCAGTTCCAGCCGCGAGTGATGGCGCTGCCCAAGGGCACGACGGTGGCCTTTCCGAACGCCGATCCCATTCTCCACAACGTCTTTTCGGTTTCGGAGCCGGAGCCTTTCGACCTCGGCCTCTACGGCAAAGGCCCAGGGAAGTCCGTGATCTTCGATCGCCCGGGTTTGGTCCGAGTCTTCTGCAACGTGCATCCGGACATGGTGGCTTACGTGCTCGTGCTCGACACGCCGTACTACACCACCACCGGGCCGGACGGCTCCTTCTTGCTGAAGGGTGTGCCCGACGGCCCGGGCCGCCTGACCGTCTGGCACGAGCAGGCCGAACCCTGGACGAAAGAGCTCAAGGTCCCCGCGGGGGAAACCGTCGTGGCCCGCATCGCCCTGACCAAGCCGCGCATTCCCTCTCACCTCAACAAACAGGGGCGCCAGTACGGGCGCAACAGTCGTGACCGCTACCGCAAACCGCCCGGCTGAGCCCCCGCGGGGAGAACGGGGCGGCTCGCTCGCCAGCCGGATCTTCCTTGCGACCGCGCTCCTGATCCTGCTGGCGGTGGGCCTGTCGGTAGCGGTCACCGCCTGGTACGGCCGCAAGATCGCCCGCGAGGCGGCCACGGCGGCTCTCGACGACAGCTACGAGACCCAGCGGTCCTTCGGCGACCAGCGCTATCGCACCCTCCAGCTGATCTCGCAGATCTTCGTCGAAGCCGCGGAGTTCGCCCCGTACCTGGCCGAGTCGAAGGTCAAGGGTGAAGAGGGCACGTTGTCGATGCTCGACCTGCTCGACGAGCGCCAGCGCAGTCTCGACTTCGATTTCGCCATCGCCCTCGACGAATCCGGACGGGTGATCGCCCACACCGGGCGCAACACGCCGCCGGGAACGGACCTCGCGCGCCGTTCTCTGGTGCAGGCCGCCATGGACCCGGATTCCGGCGGCGAGGCCGCGGGCGTCTGGGTCGAGGACGGCACCCTCTACGACGCCGTGGTCAAAGCGGCGGCCCGCGGCGGCACGGTCTTCGGCTATCTGGTCACCGGCTTCGAGATCGACGACAACTTGGCCAGCGACATCGAGAACTCCTCGCGTGCGGAAGTCGCCTTCGTCAGCCACTCCGACGGCGGCCCGGCGGTGGGCGGTTCGACGCTGAACGCCGACGAGTCGAAGGCCCTGGTGGCCGCATTGTCCCCCCGCTGGAACGCGCTGCGCGCGGAGATGCGCGATCCCGACGCCGTCGAGCGGCTGGACCTCGAGCTTGACGGCGAGCCGTGGCTGGGACTTCTGACGCCGCTGTCCGACGCCAACGGCGAGACGGTGGGGGCGAGTGTCGCCCTGTCCTCGCTGGCCCGCCAGGTCGCCCCGTACCGGCGCATCCAGTGGGTGCTGACGCTGGTCGGGTTGCTGGCCATGGCCTCGGCTCTGGGGTTGTCCTATCCGCTCGCGCGCCGCATCCTGCAACCCGTGCGCGACCTGGTGGGCGCTGCCGAGGCCGCGCGCCGAGGTGACTACGATCGACCCATCGAAACCGGCAGCAAGGACGAAGTGGGACGGCTTTCCCGCGCCTTCGACGGCCTGCTCGCCGACCTCCGGCAGAAGCGCGACATGGAGGCCTATATGGGCCAACTGGCGCGCACCCTGCCCGAGCCCGCCGCCGCCGGCGCAGTCGAACCCTCGGCCGCCGTGCAGGCGACGGTGGTGATCTTCGACCTGCGCCGCTACGCTCGCGCCGGCGACGCCCAGGCGACCCTTGAGCGCCTGGGCCGCGATCTGCGCCGTATCGCCAACGCTGCGCTGGCCCAGGACGGGCGTCTGGAGTCCCTGCTCGGCCAACGCGCCCTGGTTGGTTTCGACGGTGAAGACGGCCCGCGGCGCGCGCTCGCGGCAGTCGCCGAGGCCTACCGTTCGCTCGTGGCGAGCCCCGATCTCGAAGCCGGCGAAGCGCCGGTGGCGGTGATCGCCTCGGGCTCGGTGGTGCGCGGGGGCGTGGCCTGGGGCGATCAACCGCGGCGCGTGCTCATCGGCTTGCCGGTCCTGCAGCTCGATGGCCTGCTGCGGGAGGCCGCGCCGGGAGACATCCTGCTCTCCGCGGCGGTGGCCAAGGAGCTGACGCCGGTGCTCGAACGCAGCGGGGTGCGGCTGGTGGCCGGCAACTCGCTGGTCTCCGGGCAGCGGTTGTTCGCCCTGCGTGCCGACGATTTGGATCGCCTCGGGCCACCGCGACCGATCGCCGACGAAGAAACGGTGCACCTGCCCATGGCTCCGGCGCCCGAGTCGCCGGCCAAGCCCGCCGCGGCGCCCATGGTCACCCTCGCTCAGCTCGCCCCGGGAGCGGTGCTCGGTGGCCGCTTCGAAATCCTCTCGGTGCTGGGAGCCGGGGGCATGGGGGTCGTCTACAAGGCCCAAGACCGCGAACTCGACGACGTCATCGCGCTCAAGGTCCTGAAGCGGGAAAGCTGGGGCAGCGAGGAGTTCCTCGCGCGGCTCAAGGAAGAGCTCAAGCTCGCCCGGAAGATCACCCACCCGAACGTCCTGCGGACCTTCGACTTCGGCGACGTCGACGGCGTGCCCTTCGTCTCCATGGAGTACGTGCGCGGCGTGACGCTGCGTTACATGCTCGACCGCACGGATCGCCTGCCCTTCACGGCGGCCCTCCGCCTCGCCCGGCAGATCGCGGCCGGCCTGGGCGCCGCCCACGCCCAAGGGGTGATCCACCGCGACATCAAGCCCGAGAACCTGATTCTCGACTCCGCCGGCAACGTCAAACTGATGGACTTCGGCATCGCCCGCCCCCAGGATCGCCTCGAAGCCGGCCCCACTCGCGCCGGCTTCGTCGTCGGCACGCCGCAGTACCTGTCTCCCGAGCAGTTGAAGGGCGAGCCGGCGACCGCACGCGCCGACGTCTACTCCTTGGGCATCGTGCTCTACGAAGTCTTCACCGGCCGCCTACCGTTCCGCGCCGCGGACCTGATGGCCACGATCTCCCAGCACCTCCACGAGACCCCGGCCCCGCCCTCCCAGCATTGGACGGCCATTCCGCCGTCCCTCGAGGCCATCCTGCTGCGCTGCCTGGCCAAAACCCCGGCCGAGCGGTTCACGGATGCGAACGTCCTGCTGCGGGAGCTCGAGGGGATTCAAGCGTGAGGGAGGCGGCAGCCGCGCCCGCCCCCCGCTTCCTAGTTTCCTAGTCGAACTCCGCGGCCGGATCGGGTTCCAAAGTGCTGCCGGAGACGCCGTAACGGGCGAGGTAGATCAGAACCATCAGGTGAGCGACGCCCGGCACGACGATCATGGAGCCCCACAGGGCCGCGACTTGCCAAGGGTCAGGGTTCATCTCTTCGCTGACGCTTCGAGACTCGCTGGACATCACCCAGTAGGTCCCCAACGCCAAGATGCGGATCAGTCCGACAGCGCTGACCACCATGGCTAGCCATCGCCCACTCGCCTTCCGGTGAAGAATGCACCAAGCGGTAAAGCCGCTCAGTAGAAGCTGGGCGACGATCGGCATCCAACGCCCGACCGTCAGCCCGCGGTGACCCCCTCCGACCGCCCATCCGTGAAGGGCGGCAATGGCGAGTTCGAAGATCCGCCATCCCCCGAGGAAAACGAACCAGGCGATGAGCAGTTTGGGCCCCGTACCCAGCTGGGACCAGCTCCTCAGATTGCGCTCCCACCAACCGGCCAGCCGGCCTTTCGGTGGCGGGGAGAGCCATTCCGGCGACAACGTCTCGACAAGCTCCTGGTCACAATCCGGACACGAAGTCACCCCCGCGCGGAACTCCGACCGACAATCGGGGCAGAACATGATGCGCGAGTCTAACAACGGAGCCGGTTCCCCACGGCCGTCTCATACAATCCCCGCGATGACCACCGAACCCCTCTCGCCGCCCACCGTCGCTCCGTTCGTCCTCGCTGGCCGGACTTTTCGCTCTCGACTGATCCTCGGCACCGGCAAATACACCGACTATCGCGTCATGAAGGCGGCGTTCGAGGCCGCGGAGACCGAGATGGTCACCGTGGCGGTGCGCCGGGTGGATTTGTCGAGCCGTGGCGAGGGTTCGGTGCGCGATGTGCTCGAGGCCGGCAACTACCTGATCCTGCCCAACACCGCCGGCTGTTACACCGCCGACGACGCCGTGCGCACGGCGCGA
>JANRLG010000014.1:0-3918 GCA_033762835.1 Thermoanaerobaculia bacterium | reverse complement strand
GCGCACCCGCGGCGCGGCCACGGCGCGCAGGGCATTCAGCACCGCAAAGACGTCGATGACTTCTTGGGTCACCGCACCGGCCACCGGCGGCAGGTAGCCCGCGGCCGCGATCAGCATGCCGACGACCGACAGGGCCATGCCACCGACGGCGCTTTGCAGGGCGATCGTGCGCATGCGCCGGCCGATGTGCAAGAGCTCGTCGACGCGGCCCAGGGAGTTGTCGAGGATCACGACGCTGGCCGCCTCGGCTGTGACGTCGCTGGCTTGCCCGAAGGCGACACCGACCGTGGCCGCGGTCAGGGCGGGAGCGTCATTGATGCCGTCGCCCAGGTACAACGTGCCGGCCTTGGCGGTTTCAGCGCGCACCAAGGCGAGCTTCTGCTCCGGGCTCTGGCTGGCGTAGACCTCGGTGATGCCGACCTTTTCCGCCAGGTACCGCACCTCGCTCTCGCGATCCCCGGAGACCAGCAACACCCGTTCGAAGCCGTGGCGGGGCGCCAGGTGATCGACGAAGCGCCGGCCCTCGAGGCGGGGTTCGTCCCGGAACCGGCAGGTAGCGGCATACCGGCCGTCGATTAGGACGGCACACTCGAGGCCACCCGCCAGGGGCGGCAACTCGGCCACTGTCGCCGGCTGGTCGCGGGCGATTTTGTCGCGGCTCGTGACCACCACCCGCCGGCCGCCGATCCACCCCGCCAAACCTTCGCCCGGCCGCTCGCCGACCTCAGTGGCCTCGGCGAGGGTCAATCCGTGGTCCTTGGCGGCCGCCAACACGGCCGCGGCCAGGGGATGGCGGGAATACTGTTCCAGGCTGGCGACGAGAGCGAGGACTTCGTCCGGGGCGAAGCCCGAGCCGGGGATCACCTCGTTCAATTTGGGTTCGCCGTAGGTCAGCGTGCCGGTTTTGTCGAAGATGGCCACCCGGCAGGTGGCGATCTTCTCGAGCGCCGCCGGGTCCTTGATCACGATGCCGGCCTTGGCCGCTCGTGAGACCGACCCGATGATGGCGACCGGAATGGCGATCAGCACGGGACACGGCGTCGCGACCACGAGCACCGCCAGAAATCGCAGGGCATCGCCCGAAAACGCCCAGGCGGCGACGGCCACAGCGACGGCCAGCGGGGTGTAGATGGCACCGATCTGGTCCCCCAGGCGGCGCAGGCGAGGGCGCTGCTGCTCGCTCTCCCGCATGACCTGCATGATCTTGGCGAAGCGCGAGTCGACCGCTTTCTTCTCCGCCCTGACGGTCAGAGCGCCTTCACTGTTGATCGCGCCAGAGAGCACCCCCGAGCCCACGGCCTTCGACAACACGTAGGGCTCGCCGGTCAGGTAGGACTCGTCCATCGAGCTGCGGCCTTCGACCACGATGCCGTCCACCGGACAGGTTTCGTGGGGGAAGACGACCACCAAATCGCCCACGGCCACGTCCGCCAGCGGCACGTCCTCGAGGGCGCCGTCGACCTTGCGGTGGGCTCGCGACGGCAACCGTTTGGCCAGCGCCGTCAACGCTGAGGACGCGCTGGCCACGGCGAAGTTCTCGAGCGCCTGGCCGCCCGAGAGCATCAGGACGACCAAGGTGCCGGCCAGGTACTCCCCGAGGACGACGGCCGTGACGATGGAGATGCCGGCGAGCAGGTCCGAGCTGAATTGGCGGCGGAGGAGGTTGCCGAGCAAACCCCACACGAGCGGCACACCGCCGAGAACGAGCGCCGCGACCAACGGCCAACGGGGATCGACACCCGGCGCGAGCCAGCGGAGGCCGACGTGGACGACGATGGCGACCACCGCGACGGCGGCGATCAGGGTTTCACGGGAGAGCCATTTTTGGGGGTGTAACACGCCGGAGCTTATCCCGGAACGCCGCTATCGGCTCAACGGCTCCGCGCCGGGCCATCGGCTACAATCGAAGCGGTTCGACGTCCCCCGAAAAAAATGAACCGAACGGCGAGAATCATGGTCGCCTCCTGGCTGGCAGCGCTCTTCGGCCAAGGCTGTGCCGCGGCGGAAACGCTGACGGTGGGGCCGTTCACCGTCGAGGCCGTCGAGCGCAAGGTGAGCGCGGGCGGCTTCCCCAACACCTCGGGCAACCCGTTCAAGCGCGCCCCGGTCACCACGTACCGCGTGCGCCACAGGGGCAAGCCGGTGCCCCTGCCGGGCACGGGGACCGACCGCGGCGCACACTGGACGGAAGTCCGGGTGCTCACCGGCGCCCCCCAGCCCGCACTGCTGCTGATGGAGACCGGCGCCTACCTGCTGACCGAGGCCGACGGCCGGCAGCACCTCGAGGAGCTTGCGCCCCGGCTTTCCTCGAACACGGAGTGGCAGTGGCTCGATGCCGAAGCAGGCCAGCCCGGCCCGCAGAACATCGTCGGGCTGGCGCACCGGCCGGGTCAGCCACTGGAGCTCTCCGGCGGGCGCTGGTTATCGGTGTTCGGAGAGATCGTGCTGGACGTGAAGACGCTGGCGATCCATCGTTACAAGTTGAACAGCACGGGGGTGCTGGATCACCTCCAACGGTTCTATGCCGCCGGCAAGCCGATCCTCGCTTTCTCCCCCGGCGGCACGCAGTTCGTGGTGGCAGGCGAGCGGGACCGCCCGGGCGAATCCGACCTCAGCAAACGCTTCGAGTGGGCCCTGATCGCCTTCGACTTCACCCGCCAACAGGGCACGGTCTTCCCCATCGATCTCGCCGCGTGGCGGCTGCAAGACGAGCGGGACATCGACCCCGCCTTCGCCCGCAAGGTGGTGGCCTGGCGAGTCGGGCCGGACGGCCGCGAACAGGCTTACCTGCGGGAAGCCTCTCCGCCGTGAGGCGTGCGCCGCGCCCTCATCGGCCTCTCAGTCGACCCAGCTTTGCCAGAGATCGGCCCCGCAAGGCGAATCGCCGACGTTCTTGACGTAGATCTTCGTCTGCAGCTTGTCGCCGTCGTCGTTGTCCCGGAGGTGAAAACAAGTCACCCGCGTGACCTCGACCCGCCCACTCTCGCTGCCATGCGGCCCCGAAGGCGTCGGCACGACCGGATAAGCGAAGTAACCCAGCACCGTGTCCGGCGGCGCGTTCCAAATCAGTGTCACCGTTGAGCCTGGGTTGATGGTGCCGAAGGTGTGGATCTTCCGTTTGCCGATGGTAGCCATGAGTCTCCTTACCACTGCGGTTCGAGGGGTGGCCACGTTGGGGCCATCCCTTTTGACGTGGTATCGCAAGGGAAGGGGACAGTGGCTTCGGACCGGTGGACCGCAGCGCTCGAGGTCGACGGTTGCGCTGGAGCGCCAGCTCGGTCCTTCCTCGGGCAAAAGATTCACCCGGCGGCCGACCCGACGACTAGGCCATATAGAGTTCCAGGTCGTTGTAGAATAGAGGAAGTCGCGGGCCTTTAATGATAATTATTCACTGCCAGGCCCTCTACCTTCCCCGCGACAGTGGTGGCTTGGCTCTCTGACTGAAGGGTACCTGGATGCCTGCAGTGCAAAAACAGTTCGAAGACTTTCACGCCAACATTAAGCTCGACAAAGACGGGGAGAATTTGAAATTGCGGGAAAGACGCGATGTCCTGCTCAGGACATTGAGCGCCAATCTCGATAGCGAAGTACCTTCATTCGAAGATTTCAACCAGGGCAGCTATGCGATGCACACCGGTGTCTTGCCCCTTGACGGCAACTACGACATCGACGTGGGACTGATCTTTGACTGCACACGCGACAAATACCGCGACCCTGTCGAGCTCAAGGAGGCCGTGCGCGATGCGCTCGACTCCAACGGTCGAACGGTGGTCATCCGGCGTCCTTGCGTGACCGTGAATTATCTGCGTAACGATCGCGTGGAGTACCACGTTGACCTTGCAATCTACGCCAGGCGCGACGACGAACTACTAGATCTCGCCAAGGGTAAGGAGAACTCAGGTGCGGACTTCCGCAACT
>JANRLG010000013.1:0-1701 GCA_033762835.1 Thermoanaerobaculia bacterium | reverse complement strand
GAGACGGCGAAGTTCGAGGCGAACGCCGTTCGCCTGGCGGACGAGTCGGCGAGCCGGATGCTCGAGGAGCCGCTTTCCGGCGACCTCACCGGGCTCCAGTTCGACTACGGGTTCGACAAACCGTTCCGGCGAGCCCTGCCGAGGAAGCCGCTGCTCGTCTTCGACGATGGAGCCCGCACCTACGTCCGGCTCCCGCGCCAGGCACTCGGCGATGGCTTGCCGTTGGTCTTCGGCACCGTCGCCGGCAAAGCGTCGCCGCTCGAGGCCCGGGTGGCCGGCAAGAACGGAGACTGGTTAGTGATCCCGAGCGTTTCGGCCCGGTTCCGGCTGGTCGTCGGCACGGGCCGCGAACAGCGTTCGTTGACCGTGATCAACCGGGCGCACCCGGCGGAGGTGGCGCGATGAACGTTCCGAAGAACGAGCCCGAGGCCGCCAAGGTCGTCCAAACTCAGCTGCCCGACGCGGCCCGGCTGAAGCGACGCCATGTGATGCTCGGGTTCCTCGGCGCGGTCGGACTTTTGGTCGTCTTGACCGTCAACTTCTCCCGACGGCCCATCGGCGAAGCCGGTGGCGTGGCGCCCAAGCCGATGACGCTGCCCGCGCTCGGCGTCGAGCAGATCGAGGCCATCGCCAAGCGGGCCGAGGAGGGACGGCGGCAGCTCGAAGGCCGGCCGGCTCGGTTCTCGGACGGCGGGCCTTACTTGCCGCCGGACGAAAGAGAAGAGGAAGAGCTGGGTAAGGTGGAAGAGGGGCGAATGCCTCCCGGGTGGGACGAACCCACTCCGCCACTGCTCCGGCCGCGGCCCGAGGGGCCGAAGGCGATCGAGGCTCCCTTGGTGCCAGGTGATTCTGGAGTCGGGGCAGCATCGAAGAGATCGGCCGACACAGAGGTCGGCCGCGACTCGGTGGAGTTGGCTTTGTTGGAGCGAGTCGCCGCGGGTTTGCGGGGACCGGAGCTGGGACTCGCGAGTCTGCCGGCAGGCCCCCAACCTCTTTCTACCCAGCTCTTTTCTTCCTCTTCCGCCCCCGGCGTCGCCGTCCGAACCCGCGTTCGTAACCGGCTCCTCGCGGCCGGCTCGACGATCCCGTTGGTTCTCGCCCATCGGGTTGTTACCGATGTACCCGGTCCAGTAGTCGGAATCTCCATCCGCGATGTCTACGACACGCTGACCTCGTCCCGCCTCCTGCTTCCCCGAGGTGCCAGGTGCTTCGGGGAGATCCAGGGTCAGCCGGTTCTTGGCGACAACCGAGTGACCATCGCGTGGTCCAACTGCCAGGCGAACGGCGTTCGCCTCGAGCTCGGGCCCCAAGGCTCGGCGGCGCTCGACGGTTCAGCTGGCATCCCGGCCCACGTCAACCAGCACTGGGGCCAACGGCTGGGAACGGCGCTCGCCTTGTCCTTCATCTCGGCCGGCGTGCAGCTCGCGCAACCGGAACGCCGCGACTCCGCCTTCGGCTTGACCCCGGGCCAGATCCTCGCTGGCCAAGTCGGCACCGACCTCGGTCGCGTTTCGACCCAGATCCTCGAGCGCGGCTTCGCGCGACCGCCGACTCTCACGCTCGAGGCCGGAACCGCCGTCCAGATCCTCATCCTCAGTGACCTCGAAGTGCCCTGATCTCGCCCTGACCTCGTACCCGTAACCCGTTCTCTTTCAACCTGATCCGTAAACCGGAGGGAGACCTTCCATGGGACCCGTGTGC
>JANRLG010000012.1:0-8226 GCA_033762835.1 Thermoanaerobaculia bacterium | reverse complement strand
CCCACCTGGCCCAGGTGGTCTTCCGCTGCCGGCGTTGGGGCCTCACGGTCGCCTGGGTGGTCACGTTGCTGCTCGAAACCCTGCTGCTCGGCCCGTCGATCGCCGCCGGGCTCGAAGGGAAGGACTTGGCCGGGGTGCTCGGCTCGCCGGCCCTGCGCTGGGCCTGGTCGCTCGGCGTGGTGCTCGCCCTGGCGGGGATCGTTGCCCTGGCCATGATCGCGGAGCAGCTCGCCCAGGAGCCCCGCCACCGCTGTCCGTATTGCGACTGGAGGGGTGACAGCCGGCCGGCCCTCGCGGGCCACCTGCGGGCCTGTCCGGGCCGGCGCGGCGTCGAGACTTGCTCCTAGCTTGACTCAGGAGGCAACTCCGCAGAAAACCCCGCCAGCGCGTCGCGAACCGAAACGAAACCGCCACCACCGGGCCGGCTCTGGTGAGGCTGGGGCGGTGGCTGAGCGGCGCGGCGGGACCGCGCGACTTCGAGCCCCCGCCGCACCTCCTCTCGGCGTTCGTAGGCTCGCCTCGCGAGGGCGGGCGGGGGTGGTAGGGCCGGCCGGTGGCCCACCTCGAGGCCGAGTTGCTTGACGTACTTGATCCGCACGTCGTCGTCGGGCTTCCTGGCCGCGAGATCGGGAAGAACGCTGTCGAAGTACCGAAGGGAGCGGATCGGCTCCCGGTCGTGTTGGTATTGCTTCCGTTGTTTGCCGAGACGAAGGGCGCCGAGGATCACGATTCGCGAGTACCGGCGCTCCAGCCATTCGCGAATCACGGCGCGATCGGCTCCCGTCGGCCGGAGGTCAAGTTCCTGCGCCCAGAGCATGACCTCCTCGATCTGCCACGGTTCCGGCTCCGGGTTGGGAGCCTCCCCAGAAGCGGCCAGAGCCTTGGCCGTGCGCTCGGGGCCGTCGAGAGCCAGGAAGTACTCCCGGATGCCGTGTTCCCGAGTTCCGTTCGGCAGCAGCCAGCCGTCGCGAACCAGTTGGGCCAAGGAGTTCTGGACCGCGCGACGGGAGAGCCCCGTCCAACGCACCAGGGTCTCCACGGACGGGCTCAGGTACCCCGTCCACCAGTCGCAGTGCTGAGCGATCGTGAAGAGCACGATGCGGTCTGAGGGCCGCTCGCAGGGCGCGTCGAGCGCCAAGCGGGGCGGCTTCGGCGGTAGCTTGTCGCCGTGGTCTTGGGAGACGTTCACGGCTTCCCCCCGGAACCGCTCGGCGGCTGCTCGCGGGACTTGCGCCAGTCCTGGGCAGCCTTGCCCGAAATCAGGAGGCGCCGCCCGACCCGAATCACCGCCGGACCGCTGCCGTCGTCGAAGAGGTCATACAGTTTCGAGCGGCTGATTCGATGGGTTTTGCAGAACTCCGTCACGGTGTATACCGCGGGATCGGGTACCACCGTTGCCGGGGGCGGAATGGGTTTCTTTTCATTCGGGGCGTGCATGGTTCGAGGTTTCCTTTCTAGCCGAGTCGTCGGCTTTCACGGGCATTACGGCAGGTGCCACGCAGGATGGCAACTCACCTGGGACAAACGAGGACAGGACGGGACAAACGCGACCCGGCCGCCCGAAAAACACGATCCAGCGCAGGCCGAGGCGGAGGGGCGGGAGCGTCTTGGCGCGGGTCACAACTGCCGTTTTCCTTTCTCGCCGGACGACCGGCGGCAAGGAAATTCGGCCCCAAACTCCGAGGGAAATCAAATCGAAAGAGCAAGGCTTCTTTCGTTGGCGGCGCATGCCGGCGCATGCCGGCGCATGCGCACCCAAACGAGAAAACCCCCGCGGTCGGCGGCGGGACCGGCGGGGTGAATCCACCTCGCCGGCCGCCGTCGCGCCCCCTTACCCAGCTCCGGCTCCCTCGCGCGCGCGAGGTTTCAAGAAGAGGGGAGGGAGTAAGTGGATATAGCTTTCCGGAGAAAAGAGGCTATATAGATTTGTATGCACAGTCTGCACACCCGACATGCTGGATTTGCACGCCGTGCGCGCGCAAGGGGGGTGCAAAATGGCCGGTAATGGGGCGGAACTACTGCTCGAAACGAAGTCCCGTGCGCCGGGCTTCTGCTGCCCTCCAGCTCTCTGCGAGGTGCGCGTAGTGCCGCGTCGTCATTCGCGTGTCCGCATGCCCGAGTTGCTGGGCAAGCGCGGGGAGCGTGCCACCGGTCATCAAGTAATGACTGGCGTATGTGTGCCTTAAAATGTGAAAGGTGACCTCAGGGCCGAGTCCGGCCGATTGACAGGCGACCTTCATCCGCCGCGTCTGCTCGGAACGGCCCCACGGGCTGCCATCGGACTTGAGAAAGAGCATGTCCGCATTCGACCGTCCTTCCGACAGCGCGGAGAAGTGTCGCTCCCCTTCCTCGTTCAGGTAGACGTAGCGGGACTTGCTGCTCTTGCTCTCCCGGATATGGATCGCAGCCTGCGCAAGCTTCACATCACCGACCCGCAGATCGATCAGCTCTCCGAACCTGCACCCGCTCAGCAACGCAGCCTTCACGAGAGCGAGGAAATCCGGCTCGCAAGCGTCAAGGAGGCGGGCCGCCTCCTCGACCGTCAGGAAGGCGACCTTGGCAGCATCGACGCCGCGGTAGCCGCGGACCCTTCGCCAAGCCAAATCACTGGCCACGCGCCCGTCCTCGAACGCCTTATTGAGCGCAGCTTTCAATATCGTGAAGATCCGATTCGCCGTCACTTTGCGCTTCCGCAGATCTTCAGGACTGTGGATGACTCCATACCGAGGAGCGGCACCTTTTCGGGACCGAAGCCGCGGAGGAAGCTCGGCGAGATCCTGAAGCCACTTTTTGATGACGACAGCAGTCAGGCTGGAAAGCTCCCTGTTTCCCAGGCTCGGGAGAATGTGGGCTTCAATGGCTACTCGGGCTTGTTCGTAGCTCTTTCGGTGAGCACGGAACCACTCGAGGTAGTCCGCCATGCACGCAGCTACCGTATAGGGCGCCGAGGGGCTCTCCGGCTCCCCTTGCGCCCGCCGGAACTGTTGGTCGAACCAGACGCGCGCCCGCTCCTGGGCCTGACCGAAGTTCAGGACACGAAAGCTGTCCGCGTCGTCCAGGTCATCGGCCATTCCGAGGACTTCTTCCCGGTACCCCGCCGCAGGTCCCAAGTAGCACCGCGCTACCCAAGAGCCAGCACCCCTCTGCCGTCGCCGGTAGCCGATGTGCTGACCTTCTGAAACCAGTCGCCAGTAAGGTTTTGCGCGCACCACGAGGCGACTCCTCGTCGTGCGATTTGCCAGGTCGTTATCTTTAATTTTTCTCGACATGACCGAGAAGGCCTCCGTGCCCAACTTTTGCCCAATATACCGGCCTGGACGCGAAAATGCAACGGAAGACTTAGATAAACTTAGCCCTTAGTTTGCAGAGACTTGCGAGTGTCGCCTGGTGTCCGTGAGCGTCCATTTCCGCACCCTTTCAAGGCGACAACACGGGTTCGAATCCCGTTGGGGATACCATTCATTCTAAAGGGTTTAGGCTTCTCTCGGAAAGCCTCGAAACCCGAAACGCTCAAAAAACGCTCAAGTTTTTTCGCCCGCGGGGCGGAAAACGCGCTTGGAGGAGGACCGGCGGGGTAACCCCGGCCGAAGCCATCGCCATCCCGCCGGTCTTGCCCGTGGCCCACAGTGCGCCGCCCTGACACACCCGATTTTGCGCTTACGGCATTCTGGTTTACAGAACCTCGGCATGAAGCCGAAGAACCCGCCCGCCGCCCCCCTCTCCGACCCTTTGGTCTACACCATCGAAGAGTTCTGCAGAGCTCACCGCCTGAGCCGCTCGTTCTTCTACAAGCTGCGCGACCAGGGCCAGGCCCCCGACCTTCTCCACGCCGGAAACCGCATCCTCATCCCAGGAGAGTCGGCGCGAGCCTGGCGAGTGAAAAATACAGCTGGGTCGGGGGACATGCCGAAACCTCCGGAGAGTCACAAGAAGCGCAGACGCCTTCCCTCCGACAGAGCGCGGACGGCGGGGCGTTCGCCGGGCGGTCCTCGGCGAAGTGAAACCGGCGGGGCGTAAGAGGTCGCATCAGCTGCCCGCCCGGCTCTTCCTCCGGGCTCCACGACCGGCGGCCGGAAGGCAGGGCGGCACTGAGGGCCAGAGCGGAGCCGGAAGGCACGGACGGCGCGCCGCCCTACCCAGATCTTCCAACAGCCTCGCGCAGGGCACTAGCGCTGCCGGCGCGCCAAGGCGCCCAGCTCCTGGCCGGCGCCATTGGTGGACCACGGTGGGTACGCGTTTGGAGCGTACCTCCGGTTCGACAAGGAAGCTCTCAGAGAAAGGAGACGGAGGAGGAAGCGGCAGAGTCCGCCCGCCAAACCGACCTCGACTCTTGACCGCGCCCGCTCCAGGAGAAGAAAGTATGACGATGACAACCCGATAGCGTGCTTTCTTACTCGGCTTTGCCTTAATTCTGATTGGAAGTACCGGCTTGCTCTTTGTCTACTTTCGCCAGACGTCTCTACCACCGAGCATCGCGCGTTCGCAGCTCTGGAGCGAAGGCTTTGACGGCAGACAGTCTTATGGGGGACTCCAAGGCAAGATGGTCGCTGGTAGCACAATTTTCTTGGGCAGCGCGGCGGCGTTCTCTACAGGAGTGCTTCTTCTTGCTTATAGTCGGCTTGGCAGCGCGCCCACAGCTTGACTGTGCCGCGACTTAGTTAGCTACTTCCGGCGCGCCCAGTAGTTCGGCCGGCGGCTCTGGTGAGCCACGGCGACGACGTGAACGCCGTCCTCGGTGAGTCGATAGATGAGGCTGTAGGGGAATCTGAGGAAGAGGTACCGGCGGCGGCGGTTCGCGACGATGGCGCCGGCTTCGGGGTTCTCCAAGACCTTGGCAACGGTTCGCTGGAATTCTTGGGAAAAAGCCTCGGCCACGCTTGGCCCGGCTTCGGCCCGGTAGTACCGGGCCGCTTCGACCAACTCGGCACGGGCGCGCGGCTCGAAAGAGAGCTTCACTTGATCGCGGCCCGCAGCTCGGCCAACACGTCCTCAAGCGGAACCAACTGGACGGCGCCACTATCGATGTCGGCAATCCGGCGCTCGACTTCTTCCGCCCACGCCTGCTCGACGGCTTCGGGAGTATCGAGGCTCGCCAGGAGGGTTTCGGCCAGCGCGGCGCGCTCGTCAGGTTCGAGCGTGAGCGCTTCGTTCTCGATCGCCTGTAACCTCGTCATGGCGGTACCCCCTGGCAGGAACTCTAGCCACCCATGGAGCGTACACTCCATGAGCAACCAGACTGATTCTAGCCCCGTCTCCCCGATCGCTCCACCTCGTGCCCGCCATCGCCTCCTGTAGCGGTTCAAGGACCCCCAGGATGCCGCCGCCGTCGTCCGCGTCCTCGAATTGCTCGAGGAGTTGCAGGACGAGACCTTCCAATGGGGCCGAAAGACAACGACCTGACCTTGCTCACGTGCGAGACCGCCGCCGCCGGGGCGGACCTCCTAGCCGTCGTCGATCACCTCCGTGGGATCGCCGAGAACCGCGAAGCCTCGTAATCCGACATCGAAGCCCCTGCGATGCTCGCGCATCTGCTACTATCCACAGAATTCCGAGTGCGACAGTGGGGTAGCAACGAGTCGGGTAAAGCTCCAGCGTGCCGGCCCTGCCGGCCAAGCAAAGCGTAGTGTGGATGAGCACCAGTGCGCTGTCTTCAGCTTGCGCAAGAATCGAGGACCTATAGTGAACGGAGACTCGCCCAAGCGCCCGAGAGCAAAGGGAGCCACAGGCACCACGGTCAAGCGTTCCCCGGGCTCCATCGCCTGGCTAGTGGGGTTCTTTGGGCTGTTGGTAGTCGTGACATTGCTGGCTGTCTTTGTACCTCAGCAGTCAGCGGTGCAGCAGTTCTATCTGAGGATCGTAGCCGGGCTGTCTGCCGCAGGCATTGCCGCGGTCATTCCTGGGTTCTTCGAGATCAAGATGCGCTGGCTCCGAAACTCCATTCGCGCTGGCGGAGCCCTTGGGGTATTCACTTTGATCTACATGCTGAACCCGCCTACTATCAGCGACGCCAAACCTGTGGTGCAAGCAGCCTTGGCTCCTGACGTGTCTGGAACGTGGGACTACTCGTGCACCACTCTGGGAGCAAAGTTCCCCCACGGCGGAGTTCGTCATGGTGGTCAGGCAACGATCCGACTTGAACCCACACCATACGGCATCAACGTTTCGATGAGCGGAACGCGGACCTGGACAGAGGCAGATGGGCAGCGGAAGGCCGTTGACCCTCCCGGACTGTGGCAAACTCTCAGCGGGACCTTCACGGGGCCGATGTCGCTTCAGTATGACTACAAGACGGCCGATCCTGGCGAAGCGATCTTCGGGCACAGTGATGTCCGAATCACTGCTAGCGAGGGGCGTGCCGTGCGCATGGAAGGAACATTTCAACGCTCGCCTCCCTACGGCGAAGTGTACGGCTCGATTGTCTACGTGCGCCCATGACTAGCTCTGTCGCACACCACCTAACAACAGTATGCAACGGGCGCTGCGCGCCGCCGCTGATGGTGAGCGTTAGCAGGCACCGCGAATGAACACTGAACTTCAGATAATTCTGACTCGCATTGTCGACGTGGCTGCCGATCCGGATCAGCTCGGGACAGTGATTCTCAAGGGCCATCTCTTGATAGAAGAGCAGCTAAGCCACTGCCTGGAGTGGGCGGTCGCTGAGCCTCGGTTCGTTCGAGAGGCAAACCTCCGTTTCCACCAGAAGCTCCTGCTGGCTCGCTCGCTGGAAGGAACCGACCAACCGGCGTGGGATATGGCCTCCACGATCAACAGCCTTCGTAACGAGATGGCCCACAACCTAGCTTCGCCGAATCGGGCCAAGCGAATTCAAGAGCTCCGCCGCAAGCTTCAGCAGCTTGTTGGCCAGCCCGATGTGGTTGCTCGCGCCGAGACGGCGTCCGATCAGGAGGTGGTCGGGTTTGCTATTGGCGTCTGCCTCGGCGTGTTTGCTGCGTGGCAGAACGATCTTCGATCAGAGCGCGAACGGCGGTGAGGTGCCTACAAACAAAGTCGCCCAAGCGGACGGGCTGCCGGCGGGCTATCCTCAATGCCATGCTCGGTATCGCGTGGCAGCCCCCTGCTAGCGCAGAGTGGTTAGGCCCATTTCACCGCTCCCGCCCACCCTCCCGCCCCGAACCTCGCATCATCTCCACCGCCCGGCCAATCAAGAACACCGGCCCTGCCGCGGGGCCGAGCAGGCGGTCGGCGGCCATGCTGACCACGGTTCGGCCGAGCGTTCCTTGGAAAGCCGCCCTGGCGAGCCGTAGCGTCGTCGCCGCCGGGCCGAGCATGGCGAGGATGTTCCGCTCGCCGTGGCGGACCACCAGGCGGCCGAGCTGCCTGAGCTGGTGATCCTCGGGCCGTAGGCGGAAGTTGGTTTCCGCCAGGTTCCGGGCGTGCTGGCGAAGCCGCGGTTGTCGCCGCTCGGCGGCACGGGCGGCGGGCTGGAGGTGGTTAACCTCCTGGCGGAGCTGCTCGAACCGGTGCAGCTCGTCGGCGGCCCGGGGTAGTGCCTGGCGGGCTCGGTGGCGGTCGGGTGTGGCGATTGGCCCCCACTCCTGGCCGCGCAGCCGGCCGAACTCCTGGGGCCGCCCGCGGAGCCTCTGGGCGGTAGCCTCGGGGTCCTTCTTCGCCTCGTGCTTCAGCCGTGCAAGGGCGGCAGGCAAGTCGGCCGGGCGGTAAACCTGGGCGAGCTGAGCTTGCAGCCGGTCGCCGGATTGGTCGAATGCCTTGACCCTGTCGCGGAAGCGCTCGGCGAGCCCTTCGGCGTCGCTCGCGATCTTGACGACCCGTTGCCAATCGTCGCCGGCTCGCTCGCGGGTGGTTTCGCGCTCGATGTGCTCGCGGAGCTGGGCCACGTCTCGCGCCCAATCGGCATAGGGTCCGAGCCGCTTTTCGAGCGCTCCCCGGGAAGTGTCGCGGGCGATCCGCGACGCTTTCACCATGCGCTCGCCGTCGGTCACCACCAGGCCCCGGCCGCGGGCTTCGAGCTGCAAGCCGTAGGCATGCAACCGGGCGGAGAGATCCGCCCAGCTCGACGCGTCGCGGAAGTGGTGGGCGGCTTCGCGGCGGATCTTCTCGACGAACGCGGGTTCCCCGGTGCGGTCGCGCTCCTGGCGCTCGCCCGTCGTCACGCCGTGCGTGCGGTCGAGCTTCTGGCCCTTTTCGAGCAGGAACCCGGGGCCTTGAACCTGGCGCAAGCCGAGGTCCTTCTCGATCACCCGCAAC
>JANRLG010000011.1:0-21033 GCA_033762835.1 Thermoanaerobaculia bacterium | reverse complement strand
GTGAGACCCGGGTGCTCTGCACCGCCTCGCTCGAGGAGCGCGGCCCGCCTTGGTTGCGCGGCTCAGGCAAGGGCTGGGTCACGGCCGAGTATTCGATGCTGCCGCGCGCCACCCACGAGCGCACCCGGCGCGAGGTGACGTCCGGCAAGCCCTCGGGACGCAGCTCGGAGATCCAGCGCCTGGTGGGTCGCAGTCTGCGGGCCGCGGTCGATACCGCGAAGCTCGGCGAGCGCACCGTCACGCTCGACTGCGATGTGTTGCAGGCCGACGGCGGTACCCGCACGGCGGCGATCACGGGTGCCTACGTGGCGATGGTCATGGCCATCGCGGACCTCTATCTGAAGGGTGATCTGCCCGGCTGGCCCATCGTTTCCCAGGTGGCAGCAGCGTCCGTGGGCATTCTCGACGGGGTGCCACTGCTCGACCTCGAGTACGCCGAGGACAGCGTGGCCGAAGTCGACATGAACGTCGTCGCTACGATCGACGGCCAGTTGATCGAAGTCCAGGGGACCGGCGAAAAGCGGGCCTACTCCCGAGCCGAGCTCGATCGACTGCTCGACCTCGCCTTGGGCGGCATCCGCGAGCTCGGCGCCGCCCAGTCGGTGGCCCTCGCCGAACGGCTGGCCGAAGTCGAGGCGGCCAAGAGCCGCCCACACCGCCGCCCGGCCCCGGCGAAAAACGAGAGAAGCCTCTACGGCCGGCCGTAGGCCTCGCCCGGCTGGGGTGATCAGTTTTCCCGAGCGCTTGCGCCTCCCTTTCCAGAGGGCCTTTTCGCCCTCGAAATGGAGTCGTCATGAAGCTTCGATCCCTCCCCTGTTTCGTCGTTGCCTTCGGCCTATGCCTGTCGGCTTTCGCCGTGCCGGCGCAGGCCGCCGTCAAGGGTCAGTACATCGCGAAGGCCTATACCGAAGCTCTCGGTCGCATCCCCGATCAGGGCGGCTGGCTTTCCGCCATCAACCTCTTCGCCAGCCAGGGTTGTAATACCGGAACCCTGCGGGGCTTCTTCCGCGGTGTGTACCTCTCCGCGGAGTACAACGGCCTCGGCTATGACAACGCCGCCAAGTTGCTCACGTTGTATCGCGGCGTGTTGAACCGGGAGCCCGCCATCACCGAGTTCAACAACAACCTTACGCTCCTCGGCACCGGCACCAGTTGGACGACGATGGTCGACAACTTCTTGAACGGCGCCGAGTTCGTCAACAAGGTCTCGAGCTACTGCAACACGGCGAACTACGGCTTTGGCGCCGGACAGCCGATCGCCCTGCCGGTCTCCGGATCCGGTTTCACCGGGACGCAGGCTCAGCTCCAGGCGGCCATCAATGCCACTCCCGCGGGCGGCACCGTGTTCCTAGCCCAGAAGGCACTCGTCGGAATCAGCTCCACCCTCGTCCTGAAGGCCGGCGTCACCCTCGCCACGACCGGCAATCCGGACCCGAATCACTACGCCAACATGGGGCGACTGATCCGCACCTCGAACTTTGCGGATGCCATGATCCGGATGCTCCCCGGCAGCAAGCTGCAGAGTGTCTGGGTCGACGGTCAACGAAGCGTGCGCGGTTTCTCCTTCGAGGCCGTGAACATCCAAATCTGGGGCGGCACCGGCACGACCGTCACCAAGAGCCGGATGACCAACAGCGCGGGCGGAACCAACCTGAAGGCTCTCGGCTCGGGCGAAGGCATGCCCTGCGGCAGCAACACCATCAGCTTCAATCTGATCGACGCCTACACCAGCTCTCACACTGGATCCACGTGGTCCGACGGCCTGACGATCGTGTGCGAGAACACCCTCATCGAGTCGAACCAGATCGTCGATGCCACGGATGTCGCCATCGTGATCTTCGGTGCCTTGCCGGCCGTGCAACGGTCGATCGCTCAGAACAACCTGATTCTGAACGTCGGCAACTCGTCCTACGGCGGCTTGGTGTTCGATTCGTGGCACAGCAGCGGTACGACCGTCGACTTCACCGGCGCCAGCATCCGGAACAACACGATCTGGAGCGGACCCTCCGTCCACTTCGATGTCGCCCTGTCGGTCGGGACGCGGCCGTGGTTCGGCGATACCACCAATCGGGCCTTCGGAGCGTCGATGGTGAACAACACCAGCGGCATCTCGAAGATCAACGTCGACACCGGCATCGCCGTCAGCGGCATGACCAACGCCACCGTCACCGGCAACACGCTCGACGTCACGCTGCTCAACGTCAACTCCTGCCCAACCGCCGCGGTGGCCGCGGCGATATCGGCCGGATGGGCGTCGGGGACCATTCAGACCTACCTGGACCTCGACGTGAAGACCTGCGTGTCCCACTGAGGAGCAAACGGACCCCGGCACGCGCCCGCAACGCGGGCCGGGGTCTGCTCAGTCCTCGTCGTCCCGGCCCCTCCCGCGCTCTCCCTCACTCTCACCCCCGAAAGTCGCCTGGAGACCGGCCACCAGCTCCGCCCGCTCGGCGTCGTTGAATCGCGCTCGCGGGTGGGTCGGCAGGTAGATCCAGGGCGGCATCTCGCCTTCCCCGAACTCCTCCGCGGCGTCCTCGGCGTCGTCTTGGGGTCGGTTCCACTCCGAGACGTTGAAGTGCTCGCGGCCCTCGCGAACGTCCTTCGTCACCAGCCACGACACCGGCGCCACCTTCGAGTACCACGGCCAATGGGTTTCGTTCGAGTGGCAGTCTGCACAGCTGCGGAAAAACAGCTCCCGAGTGCGGGGCGAATCCCAGATCGGTTCGGCGATCACCGGCGGATTGGTCCGTGGCGATCCCAAGGGAATGAACTGAAGAACGAGAGCGACTCCGGCGGTGGCCAGCAGGGTGGCCTTCACCAGCGTTCGCGGCTTTTTCTGAGGTTCGGACATGACTCGGCCTCCTTGCTAACGCCAGCCATGATCCCCGACCGACCTGTCCGCGGAATGAACGAAGCGCCGAGGGGTCTGTCCCGCAGCCACCACGGCCGGCACTCTCTTCTTCAGTTTGGTCGCCCAGTCCCTTGCCAGCGAGAGGAGATACCGATGGTTCGACGGATTGCTTGGCTGTTGTTGCTTTCGGCCGGCGTGGCCCAGGCCACGACGGGAGCCCCCACCCCCACCGCCTCCCTATACCCTGTCCGCGAAGTCAACCAAGTCCAGACTTTCTTCCCGGCCGCGCTCGATCTCGAGACGCTGGCGGCCGAGGACCAGCTCAATGACGAGCTCGGTCTGCCGCCTCGCTTCGCGGTGCCCGAGGCCGCCAAGCTCAGCCCGGAAAAGGACGGCACCTGGGAGGATCTCGGTACCGGCGAACGGCTGTGGCGGTTGCGGGTGCTCGCGAGCCCCGGCGCCACCTCGCTCAACTTCGGCTTCACGCGCTTCGAGCTGCCCAAGACGGCGCGCCTGCTGATCTACGCGACCGACGGCAGCGAGATCCTGCCGCGCGCCTTCACGGCGGACGACAACGAGGCCCACGGCCAGCTCTGGACCCCGGTGGTCCGCGCCACCGACGTGATGCACGAGCTCACCGTCTCGGCCAAGGAAGTCGGCCAGGTGGCCCTCGAGCTCGGTTCGATCAACCAGGGCTACCGCGGCTTCGGCATCCCCGGTGCCTACGCCACGCGCTCCGGCAGCTGCAACCTCGACGTCGAGTGTCTCGATGCCGCGGATGCTTGGCGTTCGACCATGCGGGCCGTGGGTGTGATCTCGACCGGCGGCTCGACTTTCTGCACCGGCTCGCTGGTCAACAACACCGCCAACGACCGCAAGATGTACTTCGTGACCGCGGCGCATTGCTCGATCACGGCGGCCAACGCGGCCTCGCTGGTGGTCTACTGGAATTACCAGAACAGCTTCTGCCGCACGCCGGGCAGCGCCGCTTCGGGCGCGGCGGGCGACGGCACGCTCACTCAGTTCCACACCGGCTCGTTCTTCCGCGCGGCCAACTCGCCGTCGGACTTCACCCTCGTCGAGCTCGATGACCCGCCGGTCTCGGCCTACAACCACCACTGGGCGGGTTGGAACCGGGCGACCGGCGACTTCACCTGCACGGCGGGAGCGCCCTGCGCCTCGATCCACCATCCGTCCACGGACGAGAAGCGCATCACCTACGTGACGGTCAACACCGCCACCACGAGCTACAACTCGACCACCTCCCCGGGCGACGGCACGCACATCTGGGCCAAGTGGGCCACCGATCCGCCGGGTCCCTTCACCGTGCCCGGCGTCACCGAGCCCGGCTCCTCCGGCTCCCCGCTGTACGACGCCAACCGCCGCTTCATCGGCCAGCTCCACGGCGGCCCCTCGGCGTGCGGCGCCACCGGCAACAACCTGTCGGACTACTACGGCCGCTTCAGTGTCTCTTGGACCGGCGGCGGCACCAACTCGACCCGCGCCTCGAACTGGCTCGACGCCGGCGGCACCGGTGCGACGACTACCGACGGCATCGACAACGTCGCGTGCAGCGCGCCGCCGAACCCGACGGGTTTGGTAGTGACGACCGTGGGTGAGTCCTCGGTCGGCCTCGCTTGGACGGCCACGGCGGGGGCTACCGGTTACCAACAACACCGCTCGACGATCAACGGCGGCCCCTACACGCTGGCCGGCTCTTCGGTCGGCAACACCGCCTCGGTCACGGGCCTCGCCTGCGGCACGACCCACTACTTCGTCGTCAAGGCGACCAACGCCGGTTGCGTGTCCGGCAACTCGAACCAGGTCTCGGCCACCACCACGGCGTGCACCTGCACGAACGTGACGGAGACCGAAGCCAATAACAGCCGCACTGCGCCGCAGGTGATCTCGGGCAGCTGCAACCAGATCTCCGGAACGTTCCTGAACGATACCGCCACGGGTCAGAACGACTACTTCCGGATCAGCGTGCCGGCCGGACGGACGGTCACCGCCCTGCTGAACGGCCTGTCGGTGGACTACGACCTGTACCTGTACAACTCGACCACGGGCGCTGCCGTGGCGCAGTCGCTCAATTCGGGCACGACGGCCGACACGGCCTCCTGGACGAACACCGGCGCTTCCGCGGTGAACGTCTTCGTGCGGGTCTATCGCTTTGCTTCGACGCGCACGACGTATCAGCTGCGGGTCAGCTACTGAGCCCTGGGGCTCCGCCACGCCGCGAGAAGGGGCGCTCCCAGCGCCCCTTCTTTTTTCGTCGGGGAATAGACTTTTGCGCCCGGCTTGTTTCTCCGCTCGCCTCCGGGCTCCACCACCATGAAGCGTCGCCCCGAAACTCACGACTGGTCCACCTTTCGCGCCGTCGAGCGCCCGGTCGAGATTTATTCGCCCCATGCGGCCAATCGGTTGGCGTTGGTGTACGCCAACACCTACCACATCGGCATGTCGAGCCTCGGGTTCCAGCGCGTGTACCACCTGGTGCACGAGCGGCCCGAGTGGGCGGCCGAGCGCTTCTTCACGGACGGCGCGGGGATGCCGCTTTCGGTCGAAACGGGTCGTCCGCTCAACGACTTCGCCGCCATCGCCTTCTCGGTGAGCTTCGAAGAGGACTATCTGAATCTCCTGGCGCTGCTCGATCGCGCCGGAATTCCCCTGCGGCGGCAGGACCGGCGACCCCGGGACCCGGTGATCTTCCTGGGCGGCTCCTGTGCCGCCATCAACCCGCTTCCGATGAGCGAGTTCGTCGATGTCTTCCCGCTCGGCGCCGCCGAGAACCTGCTCGACGAGCTGCTTGGGGCCTGCGAGCAGGAACGCGGTCGGGACGCCATCCTCGAACGGCTCGCTAGCCGCCCGGGCTTCTACGTGCCGAGCGTCCATGCCCCCGAGGATGTCGACGATTTCGACAAGCTCCGGAAGCTCGAGCTGTCCGGCGAGCAGATGAACGCCCCCGGGAATCTGCCCACGACGAGCATCGTGACGCCCCGGACCGAGTTCGCCAACAAGTTCCTGATCGAGATGTCCCGCGGCTGCCCAGAAAAGTGCAAATACTGCTGGGCCACCTTCGGTATGGGCAAGTTCCGCTGGCACCCCACGGAGTTCATTCTCGGCTCCCTCGACAAGGCCCGCGCCGTCACCGACCAGCTGGGTTTCGTCGCCACGGCCGTCGGCGACCACCCGGAGATCGAGCGCATTTTGCTCGAGGCCAACGATCTGGGCTTCCGCACCTCGGTCAGCTCGATCCGCATTCCGGCCGTCAAGGAAGGCGTGCTCCGCGCGCTCTACGCCTCGGGAGACCGCTCGATCACGCTGGCACCCGAAACCGGCTCGGACGAGCTGCGGGTGAAGCTCAACAAGCCGATCCCGAACTCGGTGCTGCTCGAAAAGGTGCGGCTGATCTTCCGCCATGCCTTCACGCAGCTGAAGCTCTACTTCCTGGTCGGCGTACCGGGTGAGTCGATGGACGACGTCTACGCCATTCTGACGCTCGCCGCCGAGTGCCGGGCGATCATGCTCGAAGAAGCCAAGAAGACCGGCCGGATCGGGCACATCCACCTAGGCGTCAATATTCTGGTGCCCAAACCCTATACCCCGTGGCAACGCGAGCCCATGGACAGCGAGGAGAACCTCAAGGCCAAGCTCACGATGCTCAAGAAGGGTGTCGCCAAGATGCCGAACGTCTCGATGTCCGGCGCCGTGTCGATCCGCCAGGCGATCTGGCAGACCTACATCTCGAAAGCCGGCAGCGACGCCGCAGCGGCCCTCGAGCGCGCCGCCCGCGGTGAGTCGCTCCCGAGCCTCCTGCGCGAATTCGGCCCCGCCATCCACGCCCAGGTCTTCGAGCCCCAAGTGGGCGACTGCCGCTGGCACTTCATGAAGACGGCGTAGCAGCCCCTCTCACCCCTCGCCCTTGTGCTCCAGGCAGACGATCAGGAAGCTGCGGGCGCCGCCCCAGAGGATCGGGATCACGACGCTTTTGAGGTCGCGCGGAAAGCTGATCGAGGCTGGGCGACCGGTCAGTACGATGGGCACCGAGATCAGGAACTCGCCACCGAAGTAGCGCCGGGCGTTGCCGGCGATGGTGTTGGCCACCTCGCCGACCAGGTCGGCCAGGCTAGCGTCGTCGACCTGGCCGTCCCCGAGCCGTTCGAGCAGCGCCGTCAGCAGTTCGCGCCCGGAGGTGAAGTACACGGCGCCCCGGTGGCGACCCGAAATGCCGATCACGCCGGAAAATTCGAGGGCGAGGGGGTCGTCTCCGCGCAGAAAGGGCGGCTCGATGGTCGCGGCTTGGCCGGAGACCCGCTCGAAGTAGCGCATGGCGCCGTCAATGAAGACCTTGATTTCGTCTTCGTTCATCGCGGCGCTCCCAACAGATTACGCAGGGCCGTGTTCAGGTCCTCGGCCGAGAAGGGTTTGTAGACGTACTCGTTGGCTCCGCGTTCGACTGCTTCGATGGCGGTCTCCGAGTCGCCCAGGGCTGAGATCACCATGAGCTTGGTGTCCGGCTTGATTGCCATGATCTCGGTCACGCAGGTCAAACCGTCGACCTCGGGCATGGTGATGTCCATGGTGACGAAATCGGGCAAGTGCCGGCGGAACAGTTCGATCGCCTCCCGGCCGTTGCCGGCCTGGAGGACTTCACTGATGCCGCCCAACTCGAGCTGGCGCTCGATGGTGCGGCGAACGATCGACGAGTCATCGACGATGAGCAGTTTCACGGCGCCAACCTTCTCAAGAAGCATCCGGGAGCGGGACGAGAATGTGGAACTCGCAGAACTGGCCAGGTTTCTGGCGTAGGGTGATTTCGCCGCCGAGGCCGGCGAGCAGGTCTCGCACCGCGGCGAGCCCCATGCCGCGCCCGGCGTCTTCCCCGTGGTTCTCGGCGGTCGAGAAGCCCGGCTGGAAGATCATCTCGTTGAGCTCCGGCAGTCGCCAGCGATTGGTTTCACGATCGATCAGCCGCTCGAGCAGCGCCGGCTCGCTCTTGGCCATCTCGCGCACCCGCTCCACCAGCTTGGTGTAGTCGAGGCCGCGGCCATCGTCCCGGAACAGCAGCTCGAGGCGGCCGTCGTTGCGGCGCGCGGCAACCACGATGCTGCCGAACTCGGGTTTGCCCGCGGCCGCCCGTTCGGCGGGCGTCTCGAGACCGTGAACCATGGAATTTCGCACCAGCTGGGCAAGCACGTTCTGGAGCGGCGCCTTGACCGTGAAGGGCAGCTCGAAGTCGCCGCTGGCCTGGAAGCGCAAGGTCGCGCGTTTGCCGTGACGAGCCCCGAGATCTCGCACGAAGCTGTCGAGGGTGTCGGTCAGCAACTCCTGATCGCTGCGCGCGGACGGCGCCGAGGCGGCCCACTGGTTGAGCTCGCCGAAACGGCCGATGACGTCCCGAATCTCGACCAGACTGTCGATCATCTCCGACAGCTCGAGGACGACCGGCAAGAAGTCCTCGCCGTCCAGATTGCGTTTGCTGCGCAGTGGCGCGAGCTTGTCCTCGAAGCGGTGGGCGGCGCTCGCGAAGAAATCGATCTTGAGCATCGAGGCCGTGCCCTTGATGCCGTGGATGCCCTTGTAGATCTGGTCCACCAGGTCGCGGAATTGGCGCTGGCGTTCGGCCACCTCCGCCGGGGGTTGCTTCTGGCCCTTCTTGAGCAGGTCCGAAATGCGCTGGAGCTCGCGGTAGGCACCATCGACGAAGTCGCGCAGCATGCGCGGCTCGACGTGGAGAATCGACAGCAGGAGGTCGGTCTGGCGCTCCCGCCGTTGCTCCGAGGCCTGGAGCTTCTGGGCGAGCAGCACCTGTTCCGTCACGTCCTCGACCGTGACCATGGCCTGGTAGACCTCGCCGTCCTGCCAAATGCGGTCGAAGGTGAAGGACAGATACTTGCGCTCGAGTTGCCCGTCGGGCCCCGGGAACGAGGCCTCCACCTCTTTGAGCGGATTGATCTTGGCGATCACGCTGTCGTTCTTCTGGGCGTTGAAGACCAGCTTCAGGAAGCGATCCGTGAGCTCGAAGGTCTTCTCCGGAGTCAAGCGGCGGATCAAGTCCAGGAAACGCGCACCCGCGAGGTTCTGCCGCGCGAAGATGCGGGCCAGGGCGGCGGAGTAGCGGGACTCGATGGTCAGGTTCGGCGACAGCAGGAACAGCCCCTCGTGCACCGTGCCCATGATCGTGTCCGTCATGGCCAGGTTCTGCGCCAAGTGCAAGTTCGAGACGCGCAGATCCTCGGTGTTCGTGCGCAGCTGGCGGACCATCTCGTTGAAGCTCTCGGACAGCGTGCCGAGCTCGTCGCGCGAGGCCACGGGTACCTGAATCTCGAGGTCGCCGTCCCGCACCTGGCGGGCGGCGGCCGACAGCTGGGTCACCGGTCGAATCAAGCGCCGCGAGAAGACCAAATACGCGAGCAACAACGTCGGCAGAATGGTCGCCGCGGACGACAACAGCAGGCGGTTCGAGATCTGCCGCGCGACCAGCCCCGAGGTCGACACCGGGACCACCAGCACGAGCTTCCAGTACGAGTCGGGAACGTTGAACAGGAACGCCGTCGAGGCTTCGTTGTTGAGCAGGTCGCTGTCGAGGTCGACGCGAGTGAACAGGTTCGTGGCCTGCTCCCGGCGCGTGGCCGCGAGCGGGTCGGCCATGACCGCGGCGATCATCGCCGCCTCGGCGGTATCGATTTGGTAACTCTCGGCATCGATCCTGGTGGCGACCGCGGCGTCGAAGCCCGGCAGCGCCCGCGCTCGCTCGACGATCGCACGGTCCATGGCCGCCAGTTGTTCGGCCAGCGGGGCGAAGAGCGCTTCGCGGCCCGCCAGATCGGCGACCGTGACGAACTCCTCCGTGCGCTTGCCGGCTTCGTCGACGCTGGTGCGCCGGACCATTTCGGGCTTCGGGAAGGTCAGGAACTTGTTGTTGCGATCGACCAGGAACCCGTAGCCCCCCACGTCCCGTTGCCAATCTTCCACCAAGCCGGCCAGGCCTTCGAGCTTGAGGTCGATGGTGGCGGTTCCGGCAAGTTTGCCGCCCACGAACAGGTTCGAGGTACAGGTCACCATCGGTTGGTAGCTGTATGGGTCTTGGTAGGACCGGCTCCAGAACACCCGCCCCGGCGGCAGGAACTTGACCGGCACATACCACTCTTCGTTGTGGTACCCGGGGCCGAGCGGCGCGTTGTAGTCGTCGTAGTAGACCAGTTGTTCGGCGGCGTCACGGCCCCAGAAGAAGCTGCGGCGATCGACCCCGGGCGTGAACGCCCCGGGCTCCGGCCAGTAGCCGCCGCCCGCCACCGCGAGGTCGCCCTGGAAGTCGATGAGTCGCGGCAGCGTGGTCCGCACCAGCGCTTCGTCCGGCGGCAGCGCTTCGATCGTCTCGGCCAGGGTTCGGGTGAGCGCACCGATCTCGCGCAGGCGCGTCGACAGCACCTCGACGCTCTTGTTGCCGGTTTGTTCGATCTTGCGGGCCGACTCGGCGATCACGAGTCGCCGCCCATAGGTGTTCATGATGACTACGATGCCGATGAGCAGCAAAGCCGACAGCAAGGCGATGCCGACGACGCTCTTCAACGCGAGGCCGGCAGCGCCGCGCCTCGACACCGGAGGGGATTGTGCAGGGGAAACAGGGACCGAAGGAGCGATCATGGTGGACCTGCCATTGAAACCCATCGAGGTTACGGAGGGCATTACATACTCTCCGGAGAAATCCACACCAAAACAAGCGAAATTTATCGCGAGCACCTTACTCCGAGCTTTGGGAGAATAACATCATCGGCCGTTCGGCGCGACTGCCTTCCTTGACCAGGGGCAAGCGCATGTCTATGATTCGGCGGCGGATCGGCAGTTTATGTCCAGCCCCCTCACGACTCTCTTCGCATACCGTGGAATCGGCATCCGAGTGGAAACTCGACGGTGCGATGGTGCGGATTCGCCCGGCGAATATTCGATAAGTGCGTTCGGGAGAGTACTCGAAACGAGACAGATTCCCGCGAGCCGTTTGGGCGCCGAGGATTCACTCGACCGCCTGCACCGGACGGTCATCGCCGCGGTGCGCGCGGGCCGGTTCGACGCCCTCCTCGAGGCCCGGGCGCGCGAGGTTTTCGGCGGGGGGCAGCATCGTCCCGCGGCGGGCGATCGTCGCGCGGCGCCATCGGGCCCGCCGGCGCCTGCCGGCGCCGAAGCCGCTCCCTCCCCGGCGACCCTGGAGCCGCTCGCCGTGGAGATCCTGGGCGACTTGCCGGCGGCCCCCGGTACTCGGCTCGAACTCGTTCTGCGCGCCGTCCTGCGCGACTCCGGTACGCCGGTGGCGGATGCCCGGGTGCACGCCCAGCTGCTCGCCGAAGGGGGACGGGTGCGCGCCAGCCTGTCCGGAGCCACCGATGCTTCCGGACAGATGCGCTTGCGGGTCCAGCTGCCGGCTCAGCCCCCGTCCTCCCTCGCCGTGCGGGTCGAATACGGTGGCGCGACGATCTTGCTGCGGCAGGAGCTTACGGGCTCTTGATCTCGCTTCGGGCTAGCGAAAAAGACTCTTGCCCGCATGTACATTCAGCTATAAGATCGCGGCCAGTCGTCCCTTGGCAAGCCGGTCTCGGCGCTTCCCGCGTCCACGGCCCGAGGTTTTTTCACCGAGAGGAGGGAGCTCGTGAACGAGCTCGTCGTGAATCGTCCGACCAACGTGGATCGCCGGACCGCCCTGCGGGAAGCCGCGCGCGCCGTCGCCGGTGCCGTCCTCCCCGCCCTGCCCGCCGGGTACACCAGCCGGCCGGCCATGCGCCGCTCGCTACGGGCGGCCCAAAGCTTCGACTCCTCGGCACTGCCCCCGGCTCCGCCGCTCGGAGCGATCGTGCTTCACCGCCTCGGCTTCGGACCGCGACCCGGTGACATGACGGCCTGGCAAAGTCTGGGCGCCAATGACGACGCTCGCCTGGTGGCCTGGGTCGACCAGCAACTGAACCCCGCGGCGATCAACGACACGGTCGCCAACACGCGCCTGGCCGCGTCCGGGTTCACCACCCTCAACAAGAGCCTGGTGCAACTCTGGCAGGACCACCACCTCACGGACCCGCCGTGGGAAATCCGCGAGCAGCCGTTTTACGAGGTGGAAATGGCCACCTTCGTGCGGGCCATCCACAGCCAGCGGCAGCTGTTCGAACGCATGGTCGAGTTCTGGCACAACCACTTCAGCGTTTACGGCTACGACTTCTTGATCGGCCCGACCTGGGCGGCCTACGACCGCGACGTGATCCGCGCCAACGCGCTCGGCAACTTCCGGACGTTGCTCGAGGCGGTCACCAAGTCGAACGCCATGCTGTACTACCTGAACAACAGCGTGAACTCCGTCGATGGCCCCAACGAGAACTACGCCCGCGAGGTCCAGGAGCTCCACACTCTAGGCGCCGAGAACTACTTCGGTGCCATCCCGGCGAGCCAGGTGCCTCGGGACGGCACCGGCCGCGCCCTCGGCTACTGCGACGAGGACGTCACCGCGGTGGCCCGTTGCCTGACCGGCTGGACCTTGCGCGATCGTTCCTGGGACCCGAACTTCGGCGATACCGGGGAGTTCTTCTACTACCATCCGTGGCACGACACCGGCGCCAAGACCTTCCTCGGCGTCAACATCCCGGCGGGTCAGCCGGCCATGAAGGACGGCCGGGACGTGCTCGACATCCTGGCGACCCATCCCGGAACCGCGAAGTTCATCTGCAAGAAACTGTGTCGCCGCTTCGTGGCGGACCAGCCGCCCCAAAGCCTGGTCGACGCCGCGGTGGCCACGTTCCTCGCCAACACCGCCGCTCCCGATCAGCTCAAGCGCGTGATGCGCACGATCGCCCTGTCGGCGGAGTTCAAGACCACCTGGGGGCAGAAGACCAAACGTCCCTTCGAAGCGGCCGTCGGCATGTTCCGAGCCGCGGGTGGTGATCTGCCCTTCCGCCTCGACGACAACCAGGCCACCAGCTGGTTCTCCTGGATGTTCTACCAAACCGGCCACCCGCTGTTTCAATGGCATCCGCCGAACGGATATCCGGACGTCAAGGAAGCCTGGAAGACGACCTCCCCCAAGGTGATGACCTGGCGGCTCGCCAACATGCTGGTTCAAGTGGACAACGGTGCCGGCCAGTACTACCTGAACGTCATCGGCCAAACCCCGGCCAACGTGCGCACGGCCTGGCAGATCACGACGTACTGGACCGAGCGGCTGCTGGGTTACTTCCCGCCGACCGAGGAATTCGAGATTCTGCTCGACTTCATGGCCCAGGGGCGTAACCCCCACGTCAACCTGCCGTTCGACACCGACGAGGACACCCGCGACCGGGTGCGGGCCTTGGTCGCGGTGATCTTCATGTCCCCGAGCTTCCATTTCCGCTGAACGGAGCCGACCTCATGAGCCAAGTCACACGTCGCGGATTCCTCATGGGTTGCTCGGCGGCCATCGCAGGCCTCGCGGGCGCTCGTTTCAATTCCATGGCCTTCGCCCAGGGCGGAGTCAACAATGAAGAAATTCTCGTCGTCGTGTTCCTGCGCGGCGGCGTCGACGGCCTGAACCTGGTGCCGCCGATCGGCGGCGCGGATCGCGGCTTCTACGAGGCCGCCCGGCCGACGATCAAGATCCCGGTGTCGGGCGTCGGGGCCGCCTTGCCCCTCGGGGGTGGCTTCGGCCTGCACCCCGCGGCGGCCGCGCTCCACCCGCTGTACCAGGCCGGCAAGCTGGCGATCGTCCAAGCCGTGGGCTTGAACGTGGTCAACCGCTCGCACTTCGACGCCATGCAGTTCGTGGAGCTCGGCACCCCGGGCTCACGAGCGATCAGCTCGGGTTGGCTGACGCGGCACCTGGCCTCGGCAGCCAACCTACCGAGCGAGATCGTGATGCCGAGTTTGGCCATCGGAGATCTCCAGCCGGCCTCGCTGCTCGGCGATCTCGAAACCATCAACATCGCCAACCCCGACCAGTTCTCCTTGGACAACGGCCCGTGGCAATGGCGCAGCGCCCAACGGGTAGCCCTGCGCGATCTCTACCAAGGCGGCACGACCTGGCAGCATCAGTCCGGCGTCCAAGCGCTCGACGCTCTCGACATCGTCGAGCTGAACGTGGCCGGGGGCTACACGCCCGCCAACGGCGCGGTCTACCCCAACTCGGGCTTCGGCGATCATCTGAAGGTGCTGGCCCAGATGATCAAGCTCGATCTCGGCCTGCAGGTGGCGACGGTGGACGTCGGCGGCTGGGACACCCACGAAGAAGAAGGCGGCGCGACGGGCTACTTCGCCAATCTCGTCTCCGACCTCTCCGCGGGCCTCGCGGCGTTCTACACCGACCTCGACGGCGCCGGAGCTCAGAACTACACCAACCGGCTGACTGTCGTGGTGCAAAGCGAGTTTGGTCGCGAGCTGCGGGAGAACTCGGACAGCGGCACCGAGCACGGCTACGGCAATCAGATGTTCGTGCTGTCGGGCAACGCCATCGGCGGACTCCACGGCACCTGGCCGACCCTGGCCCCGGGTGCGCTGACGGACGGCACGGACTTGGCGGTGACGACGGACTACCGGCGGGTGCTCTCGGAGATCCTGATCCGGCGCATGGGCAACAACCGGCTGGGCCAGATCTTCCCGAACTACGCCAACTACGCCCCCCTGGGCGTCGTCGCCGGCACCGACCTGGCGCCGGACTACTCGACCACCGGGGACACGATCTTCTCCGACGGCTTCGAGAACGCCACGACCTCGCGCTGGAGCTCGGTCTCGGGCTGAAGAACCGGGGGGTGGCGGCGACGAGACGCCGCCGCCCTCACTGCCCCCGCAGCTCGCGCTCGAACAACTTTAAGATCCGGCGGTAGGCGTCTAGCCAGGAACTCGGCTCGCGGAAGCCGTGGGGTTCGATCGGGTAAATGGCGACTTCCCAGTCCTCTTTCTCGAGCTCGATCAGCACCTGGGCGAGCCGGACGGTGTCTTGAAAGAAGACGTTGTCGTCTTGCATGCCGTGGATCAGGAGCAGCGGGTCCGCGAGCCCCTGGGCGTGTTCGATGGGCGAGCTCGTGGCGTAGGCTTCGGGATCGATCTCGGGCGAATTCAGGATGTTCGAGGTGTACTCGTGGTTGTAGTGCGCCCAGTCCGTCACCGGTCGCAGCGACGCCCCGGCGGCGAAGAGGTCGGGGCGCTTGAACAAACCCATGAGGGTCATGAAGCCGCCGTAGGAGCCGCCGTAGATACCCACGCGTGCCGGGTCCACGTGGCGCTCGGCCACCAGCCAGCGGATGCCGTCGGCGAAGTCCTCGAGCTCCGGCGTGCCCATGCGCCGGTAGATCGCCGTGCGCCAGTCGCGGCCGTAGCCGGCGGAGGCGCGGTAGTCCATGTCGATCACCACGTAGCCCGCGCGGGTGAGCAGGGTGTGGAACATGAACTCCCGGAAGTAGGTCGACCACCCTTTGTGGGCGTTTTGCAGGTATCCGGCGCCGTGCACGAACATCACCGCCGGGTACTTTTCGGCCCGGCTCGGGTCGAAGCCGGGGGGCACGTAGACCCGCGAGTGGATCGGCTGGCCGGCACCGTGGGTCGAAGGCACCGCGACGAACTCCGGCGGACTCCAGGCGATGGCGCGGAACTCCGCACTCACGGTGGTGGTGAGCGCGCGGGCCGCGGCGCCCGGCTGGGCCGCCTGCACGAAGATCTCCGGCGGCTCGAGCGCTTTCGAGTGCCGCAACACGAGCTGGTCGCCGGCGGGCGACAGCTCGAACTCGAGCGTGCCGCCCAAGTCCGTCAAAACCTCGGGCGCTCCGCCCGTGACCGCCACGCGGTAGACATCGAAGACGCCGGGGTGGCGGGGATTCGAGCGGTAGAAGAAGCTCGTGCCGTCGGGCGACAGGACCACCCGGTCGGCGATCGCGCCCGCGGCGGAAAGCGCTCGCGGCGCGCCGCCGGCGAGCTCCAAGCGGTACAACCGGGACCAGCCCGATTCCTCCGAGAGATACCAAATGGTCTTGCCGTCGCGCAGGAAACCGGCCTCGTGGAAGTCCCAGTTGATCCACGCCGGATCGGTCAGGCGGTGGCGCACCACCAAGCCGGGCTTCGCGAAGTCCACCGTGGCGAGCCAGCGGTCCTTGTTGTCGAGGGCGAACAACGTCAGGAGCGCTTCTCGACCGTCGTCGCTCCAGGTCACGTCGCGCAGGTCGATCTCGCGCGCTTTCGGTTCCGCCGCCTTCTCGGCCGGCTTGTCGCCCTTGCGTGCCCGGGCTTTCTCCCGCAGCTCGCGCAGCGGATCCTCCTGAGCCCCGGGGAGGGTCGCGAGGTCGAGGTCGTGGCGCTCGTGCTTCACGAGGTCGAGCACCAGCACCTCGTCCGACGCCGGGGTTCCCGTGCCCACGAGAGGTCGCACCTCGCGGCTCTCGACGTAGCCCGAGGCGCTGACGTAGTTGGGCATGGAGTCCTTCTTGCCTTCGTCGGGTTCGGCGGCCGTCAGGGCCACGATCATCCGGTCCCCAGTAGGCGACAACGACACGTCGCCGATCGCCTTGCCCTTCCCCAGGTAGAACGGCGGCGGGGACCAGGCGGTACTCGCGGCTTGTTCTGCGCGGGCGCGCGCGGCGGCGGCCTCCTTGCGCTCCTTCTGCTTGCGGATGATCTGGAACAGCCGCAGCTGCTGCTCGGTCAGGTAGGTGGGCGGCTTCTCCTTCTCCGGGTCGTCTTCGAGGCGCAGATCCGCCACCAGGGACTCGAGACCGGTCGCCAGCTCGACCCGGTAGAAGGTGTCGCCCCGGCGAAACACCACGCTGGTTTCGCCGACCAGGAACCGCGGCTCGAGTTCGGAGGCCGTCGTGCGGGTCAACTGCCGAACGGTGCCGTTCGAAAGGTCACGCAAGAACACGTCGCCGCGCACGACATACACCTTGCGGCGGCGGTCGGCGCTCCAATGACCGCCGGGGGCGTCGATGCGATCGCGCTCCGCGTCGGCCACGAGCTGCGGCTCACCGCCCGTCACGGGCTGCCGGAACAGGTCCCGCAACTCGCTGCCGGCACGCTTCCGCTCGTAGAAGACGGATTGGCCGTCGGCGGCCCAATAGGCCATGTCCGGCGCCCGCCCCAACCAATCGGGGTCGGCCATGATCCGTTCCAACGTCACTTCTCCGGTTGGCTCCGGAGCGGCCGAGGTGGCCCCCGGAACCACCACCGCGGCGGAGAAAAAGACGATCGGCAGCGTCGAGCGCAAACGCATGGGAAGACTCCTTCTCGGACTTACACCGAAAGTGTCGAAAAGCGCCGAAACGCTACACGACGGGACGAAAAAAAGGGGCCAACACCTCTCGAGGACTCCGGCGGCAGCGTTCAGGGCCGCATTTCGGGTCCCCGCACCAGCGCTTGGCGGAACAGGCCTTCGACTTCTCCGGCCTGCGTGGCGCAGAACCCGGTGTCGCGGAGCTGGCCGTCCTGGAGGCGGTAGATCCAGGAATGGACGTGAAGCGGCTGGCCACGGCGCCAGGCGTCTTGGACGACCGAAGTCCGGCAGACGTTCAGGGCCTGCTCGAGAACGTTCAACTCACACAGGCGGTCGATTCGCTCGTCGTGGGTCGGCAGCTGGTCGAGCAGGTTCCGGTGCTTCTCCGCGACGTCCTGGACGTGGCGGAGCCAGTTTTCGACCAGCCCCAGGGCCCGGCGTTCGAGCGCCGCGCGCACGCCCCCGCAGCCGTAGTGACCGCAGACGATGACGTGCCGCACGCGTAGCACGTCGACGGCGAACTGCAAGACGGACAAACAGTTGAGGTCGGTGTGCACGACGACGTTGGCGACGTTGCGGTGGACGAACAACTGGCCCGGCAGCAGGTCCACGATCTGATTCGCCGGCACGCGACTGTCCGCGCAGCCGATCCACAGAAACTCGGGGTTTTGCTGGTTCGCGAGACGACCGAAGAAGTCCGGGTCGGAAGCGGTCATCCGCTCGGCCCAGTCGCGATTCTGAGCGAGCAGGTGGAAGAGAGAGCGCATCGCGGCCGAGCTTACTTCACGCCTAGCAGTCGAGGCAGGGCCCGGCGAACGGCCGCGGCCGTCAAACCCAGCTTGGGAGCCGCCGCCACCAAGGCTTCGAGGTCGAGCGGGTAGAGCCGATCCGGTCGCGGCGCCGAAAAGCCGGCGACGTCGAGAGGGTGGATCCACTCGCGAATCCGCACGGCGAACTCTTCGCCGGACAGCTGCCCGGCGAGGGCCGCGGTCAAGGCGGCCTCGGCAGCGGACAGGGCGATGGCCAAGTGCGGCGATTCGGCGGACAGGAAACCCTCGTCCGCCCAGCCGCTCGCCGGCTCGGGCAGCAGGCGCTCGCGGGCTTCGGCGAAGCTCGCGGCGGTGAAATACAGAAGACTCCAGGCAGCGAACAGCTCGAACCGGCCGCGTGCCGCGAGGGCTCCCTTGACCAGCCGCTCGATCCACTCCGCCTCGCGCACCAGTCGCTCGTGGTAGCCCGCGAGAGCGCGTTCGCCGGGTGGGCCGTCGGCGAGCAAGGCGAGCGTCCGTTCGACCCCGCGGAGGCTCCAGGCGAGCCCGGTCGAAAACAGCGGCGAGGTGAACGCGAAGGCCGACGGCAGGAGCAGGAACCGGGCGCCCACGGCGCGCGATTGCCGGAACTGGAGCCGCGGCACCGCGGCCACCGGGCGCACCGGGCGGGCGCGGGAAAACGCCTGCGCCAGGCTCGGATACTGCCCGAGTAGGCGACGAAAGGCTCCCTCGGGAGGCCCGGGCAGCGGCTCGATGAGCTCGAGACCCGCCGACACGAGCCCCGAATCGAACGGCAGCCCGTAGAGCCAGCCCTCGGCCAGAAGGTGATGGATCGCCGCCTTCTCCTCCGGGTAGGGAGCCGTGGGCGACGGGCCCGCGAGAGGCTCGACGCCCTCGAAGTGGCCGTAGATCAAGGACGTCGTCACCCGGCCACCGCGCCGGGACGGCTCGATTCCGAGCACCCGTTGGGCAAAGGTCGCCGTACCGGTGGCATCGACCAGAAAGTCGGCGGCAAGATCGAGCTCGCCACCCGGGCCGGCTCCGCGGACGCGCACACCGCTTCCGGTCTCTGCGACGGACTGGACTTCGACACCCTCGCGCAGCAAGACGCCCGCCGCCTCGGCTGCCCGAGCCAAGTGGGCATCGACGTCCGCGCGGAGCCAGTGGACGTCCGCCACCTCGTCGTTCGGGCTGGCAGCGACGAGCAGGCGCTCGGCGGGGTCGCGCGGCCGGCCGGGCGTGTGTCCGTAGAAGGTGAACCCGCGTTTGAGCCCACAACCGAGCGCCGGCAAGTTGCGGCGTAGGCGGCCGTGGGCAGCGAGGGCGGCGAGGTCCGGCAGGTCGAAACGGTGGGCCAGTCGCTCGAGGCTGAGGGCGGCGAGCGGCGTCGAGCTCTCCCCGAGGGCGAAGCGCGGGTGACGGTCGCGCTCCACGAGCGCTACCCGCAGGCCGCGCCGGGCCAGGCACCGCGCGAGGATCGCGCCGGCGAAGCCCGAGCCCACGATCACCACGTCCACGCGAGGCGTCACGAAACGCCTCCGCACTTGGCGCAATTCACCCGGTCCGCGGCCTCGCCCGAGACGTTCACGGCGACGAGACGCTCTCGGCGGGCGGCGAAGCACCCTGGACAGGCCGCCAGCCGCTCGAGGTCCCAGCCGTCCACCGTGACCACCGCGCCTCGTTTTGCAGCGGGGGCCAGCAAGGCGTCGAGGGCGTCTTCCAGGTCGGCCAGGCGCGGTGCCTGGAGCTCCGGCTGGCCGGCCGGGGGACGCAGGGGAATCAGAGACACGTGGTCCGCCCCCGCGGCCAAGGCGTACTCGGCGGAACGCACGGCCCACTCGGTGGCTTCGGCGACGGGGAAGAACAACCCGCCGACCAGCACGAAGACCCGCAGGCCGAGCCCGTGGCGCACCAAGAACTCGGCCGCCCGGTCGAAGTCGCCGAGGCGCATCCCTTTGCCGAGGCGCGGGAAAGCCTCGGGGTGAATCGTCTCGAGACCCAGCGCCACCTCGAGCCGAGCGCCACCGAGGGCGTCGGCGAACTCGCGAGCCGGGTCGCCCACGAGCCGCGGGTGGTTTTCGACCACCACCCGCGCGCACGGCGCCGCCAGGCGAGCCAGCGCCGGGAGGTCGGCGGTGGGCACGGCGCGGGGCGCGAAGAAATTCGAGGCGTTGTAGAGCTTGAGGGTGGTGCCCGCGAGCTCCGCGGGGGTGTTTTCCGCGAGCGCGGCGGCGAGTTGGGCGGGCAGCGCCCCGGGCGGCGTCGGGCCGGGGTGAGTGTGCTGGGCCAGGTCGCAGAACACGCAGGCGAACGGGCAGGTGGCGCCGTACAGGAACACCGTGAGCGCCGGGGCCGTGCGCCACGGCGGGCCGCCGGGCAGCCGCTCGGATTCGCGGTGGGTAGCGACCGGCTTCAAGAGAACCGGGCCAGGAAGTGCCGCCGGTAGACTCCGGAGTCCCCGGCGAAACGCGTGGCGCGCAGCGCATCGGGCAACGCGCCGTCCTGGAAGCGGCGTTTGGGGAAGACCGGCAGCGTCCGGCCGGTCACGGCCAGAATGCCGCGCGCGAGAATCTCGCCCTTGAGCCCGTAGAGCCGCTCGTGAGAGCCACTAGAGAGCTCGTCGAACGGGATCGCCTCGGCCGCGGCCACGACCGCCGGCCGGGTGAAGGGCGAGAAGCCCACGAAGCCTTGTTGGCGAAGCGGCGCGTAGGTGCGCACGCAGCCGCGGGAGTAGCCGCCCGAGTAGGTCAAGGAGTGTTTGACCGCATCCACCCCCCAACCTTCCTGATAGAGCATCGAGTTGCCCACGACGCTGCGGATGGTCAGCTCGCGGTTCTCCTCGATCGGGTAGTCCTTGAGGTTCTCGTCTCCACCGTCGCCGTCGATCAGGTAGCGCCATTGCGGGTAACGCGCCCGGATGCCCTCGGCGAGGGCCAGGGCCACCGCCGCACACTCGACGTCGAGGGCCTTGTAGTCCTCGATCACCGCCACCGCGCGCCAGGGGTCCACGGCCTGGGCGTCGACCTCGATCGCTTCGCCGAGCATCTCGAGCTCGGTTTCGCGCAGGAAGCGGCGTGCCTGCTCGAGATCCGGCCCCGTCGCTCGGCCGTTGTCGTCCGTCACCGCCAAGGTGAACGCCTTCAACCGCGCCGGGCTTTGGCCCAGGCGGCGCAACAGGTGTTCGACGAGGAGCAGCACGGCGCCCG
>JANRLG010000010.1:0-2313 GCA_033762835.1 Thermoanaerobaculia bacterium | reverse complement strand
GAACCAGGAATTGAAGTTCCGCATGTCCATGCCCTGCATGTCGATCAGGTAGGTCCCTGACGGCAAGGCCGGCACTTCGTAGTCCGCGGAGCCCGGAGCCGAACCCGGAATCGTCGACAGCGTGAAACGCTCCCACTCGAGATTGCCGGACGGGTTGGAGTTCAAGTACGGCGTCGGATCGTTCGGAACCTGGACCGTGTAGGTCACCGCCGGGGAACGCAGGAACGACGCGAAGTCGACGTCGTCCGGCGGCGAGCCCGTGGTCGTGCCGCAAGGCCGGGGCTCCCCGACTCCGATGCCCTCGAACGACGACGTGCCCGCTGCCCAGGGCGGCAGGAACGGTGCGCCGGGCGTATCCGGATCGTCGGTGTCGTTGGCGGTGCAGTTCGCCGAGCCGCGATCGAGGTCGCCGTCCCAGAACTCCACCGTGTCCGTGCTCGCACCGACCCGCGCGAAGAACTGCCAACGGCCGTCGTAGCGCGTCGGGGTCAGGGCAGGGAAGGCCGGATAGATCACCGCCAGATCCGCCGCCGTGAAGCGCGCCCCGGTGAAGTTGAACGCCTGGGGCTTCAACGACAGGCTGTTGGTGTCCGGCGTGCGGATCTTGAAGTTCGTCCACGCCAACGGCTGGGCGTTCGACGCCTCGATGCGCAGGCGGTAGAAGTAGGCCGTGCCCGAGGGCGCCAGCGCTCCGGGGCCCACCGGCACCGACAGGTCGAGCCAGGCGTTGTCCGGGAAATCGGTCTCGATCCACTGCGCCACCTGCACCGGACCGGTGCCCGTCGCGAGCGGATCTTCAAAGAGGGTGTAAGTCAGGTTGATCGTCCCCGCCGCCGACTCCCACTGACCCGTGGTGTTGCCGTCGAAGACACCGAACTCGACGTTCGTCGCCGTCGCGGGCACGCCGAATACGACCGTGACCGCGTCGCTGTTGAACGTCGCCAGGGCACTGCCCGCGAGGCTCAGGAACTTGCCGTCCACCGTCGCCTGGCTTTGCGGCGCGCAGGTCGGGAAACAGACGTATTGGGCTCGTACCGGCAATGCCGAAACGAGCACCGCGACTCCCAGGAACACCCACCTCAACCAGCTCTTGGCCATGTTACCCCCTAGAGAGAACCAACTTCAGCAACCCACGAACGACGCCGTTTCCGAGGCTCGGAATCAAGGGAAGCGACACCGCTACCTTTGATGACCGGCGAATTCTCGCCCTGACTCGTCAGGAACCCGTCAGGAGGAACGCGGATTTCCTGAAATTGCGGAATGTCTCTGCAATCGCAAGGTCAAAGACCGCTGATCCCGAACGAAAAAAGGGCCGGCGACCTCGTGGTCGCCGGCCCTTCCGTCGAAACGGACGAGAGTCGAGTTCAGTCGCGGTGAGGCGCGCAGAGCAGCCCGTTGTTGTAGCTGTCGAGCGTCGCCGCAAGGGCGTTACCAGCCGCTTTGGCTGCCGAATTCGTCACGTTGGTGCCGACCGGCCCCCAGGTCGTGAACCAGGCATCCGCTGCCGCAATGGTGGCGGCGATGCAGCTCGCATCGTTGCCGATCATCACGTTCAGCTTCGCCGGAACGAGCTGCTTGAACAACTGGATCGTGACGTTACCCCGGGTCGGCTGACCCAACCAGGAGATCGCCTGCGATTTGGTGTAGGTGCGGTTGCCCACGGTCACGCTTGCGACGGGCCAGGCCGTCGAATGGTTCTTCCAGTAACCCAGGGTCCCGGTTCCGGGGCTCTTGCGGTAACCGAAGTCGATGTCGAGGCGACGTTCGGGCCCGGTGAGAGTCACGCTTGCTTGGTGAGCAGTGCCCCCATCCGGGTCAAAGGTGGGGTACGCCCCCGCCGGCAACGTCGACGTGACGATGCGGACGGTGTAGTTGCCCGGTGCCAACCCCGTGAACAGGTACTCGCCGTTGGCCCCCGTTTGCTGGCTGGCGATGACGGCCGCGGTCGAGTCGAGCAACTGGACGGAGACGCCGGAGAGGCCCGGTTCCCCGGCGTCCTGCACCCCGTCTCCATCGCTGTCGAGCCACACCCGGTCGCCGATCCCGGCACTGCCGCAGTAGCCGAAGTCGACCCCTACGCGGTTTTCGGCCGGAGCCAACACGACGACGGCCACGTTCGGAGTGGCGACTCCGTCGATGTCGAAGATCGGCACGAGGCCTGCGGGCAAGCTCGAGGCGACGACGCGGACTTGGTAGTTGCCGGCCGGGATGTCGTCGAACCGGTAGGTGCCGTCGGCAGCCGTGTTCGTGGTGGCGACGACGCCGCTGCCACCGACGAGCTCGAGGGTCACACCCGGAAGGTTGAAGCGATTC
>JANRLG010000009.1:0-16191 GCA_033762835.1 Thermoanaerobaculia bacterium | reverse complement strand
CCTATCAGCCTCTCTTGAGGCGCGCCATCCACGCGCCGCGGCTGCTCGTGGGGGCGACGCTGCTGCTGCTCGTCGGTGCGGGCGTCGTGGCGAGCACGGCCACGGCGGCCAAGGTGGCGTCGTCGGCGCCGCTGAAACACTCGTGGAGCCGCACGGTCAGCCGGCCGTCGGGGTTCCGCCGGCAGGACATCAGGGTCGAACGATTGCGGGTGAGCACCAGCCGCCCGAGCTGGCCAGCGAAGAGCGGAGCGAGGCGGGCGGCGAGTGGGGGGGCAGAGCCCGGGGCGGGCGCGAGCTCCAACGAGAGTTGGCGCCCGTCCGGGGGGCGGCGGAAGTAGTCGAGCAGGCGGCGCACCGCGGCGGGATTATAGAGCCGCGGGAAGGGTCAGGCGGTCGCTATGCCTTCTTCCGGCATCAGCAGCCACAACAGCAGGTAGACCAGGATGCCGGGGAACGCCACGGAGACGATCGAGACCACGACGTAGGCGAAACGGACTACCGTGGGGTCCCAGCCGAGCCAAGCGGCCAAGCCCCCACAGACGCCGGCGATTTTGCGGTTTCTGGAACGGACGAGCGACATGGTGTGGACTCCTCGAGGCGCCGCGAAGTTCAGTCGGTCACCTCGAGGAACGATACGCCCGGTCCGGCGCTGGTGTTTCAGTCTTCAGCCGGCCGGCCAGAGGTACCGGAAAACGAGACCCGTGGCGGCGGCGTACAACAGGGCGTCGAACAACGTCCGGAACGTATTGCCCCAGGGCAGCCCCGCCCAGATCGAACTCGGGATGGCGCCGACGCCGTAGGCCAGGAACGCGCCGGTGCCGGTGATGCGCATCACCTCGAGACCGGCCGAGGCCGGGTTCAGCGTGTGACGAGCGATGTAGCCCACCACGAAGCTCACGAGCAGGCAGTACAGGAGCCACAAAGTAAGGGGCTTGCCCATGGTCGGCGAGCCGCTCGGCATCACCGTGATCAGGGCGATGGGGCCGTCCTGGAACTTCTTCTGAACGGCGGGGTCCTTCAACTGCGAGTAGTCCGGGCAGTAGGGCAAAAAGTAGTGCCCGACCGGCGTGCCGTGCAGGGCCGCGCTGGCGCCTTCCTCGTTCGGCAGGCCGCGATAGTCGGCCTTGTGGTACTTCAGGACCATGTGGGTGATCGAGCTCAAGAACCAGACCGCGATCGCCGATGCGAGCACCGGCAGCCACAAGCTTCCGAGGGCCATGGGAGCCTCCTTCCAAGGTGGGACGTTTGCCGGAATCATACTCTCGCGCGTCCCGCGAGGCTTCACCGCCTGCACTCTGGTGGCGGAAAGGCGCCGACGGCGAACGCGCGGTGTAGAGTTCCGGCCCCATGCGAGTGCTTTGTTTTTCGGGCGGTGGATCGGTGCGAGCCGAGCGATTGCGCGCTCTGGTGGAGCGCGTGCGTCACGAACGGGGCGGCGAAGGCCTCTTGGTGGTGGTGGCGGCGCCCGCGGTGGTGCGCGCCGAGTTGACCGAGGCCGTGCGCCAAGCGGCCGCCGGCGATGGCGGTTACGAAGACACCTCGGCGCGGGTGCTCGAACGTTTCCGGGCGGTGGCGTCGGAGCTGCTGCCGGAGGACGATGGCGACGCCCTCGAACCGCTTCTGGTCGATTTCGAGGAGCGGGCGGCGGACCTGCGGGATCTGCTCCACGCGGCTTTCCTCCTGCGCGACGGTGGCGACCGCCTGACCGACGGGGTCCTCGCCCAGGGCGAACTGGCCCTGGCGCGGCTGGTCGCGGTGGTGCTCTCGGCCGCCGGCCTGGCGGTCGAAGTGCTCGATCCCCGGCCACTGCTGGTCTCCGATGCCGACTTCGGATCGGCGCGCCTCGACCTTGGGGCGACCCGAGCGCGGGTCACTGCCCTCGTGCCCGGCGGGGTCGAAGTGCTCGTCACCGCCGGTGGGGTCGCGGCCACCAGTCAGGGCGAGACCACCAGCCTGGGACCCGACGGCGCCGTGGCCGGAGCGGCAGCGCTCGCCACGGCACTCGACGCCGGACGGCTCGAGCTCTGGCTCGAAGGCGTTTCCGGGCTCGAGCTCGAGACTTCGCCCGAGCGCCGGCTGAGCTTCGGCGAGCTCGGCGTGCTCGCCCACGGGGTGTTCCCCCTCGCCGCCCTCGAACCCGTGGCCCGTGCCGGCATCGCCGTCACCATCCACGATGCCGCCGATCCGCAAGGGCCGCCCCTGCTCGTCGAAGCCCGGCCGACTGCGCCGCCCGGCGGGGTACGTGGTTTGACCGTCGAGCCGTCGCTGGCGTTGTTGCGCCTGGAAGGGGACGACTCCCGCTTCGACACCGGCTTTTCCGCCCGTCTCCTCGCCAGCCTGGCCTTCGCGGGCGTCGAGGTGCGCAGCGTCGCCCGGCCCTTGCGCGAAGCGGCTCTGACCGTGCAGGTGGCGAGCCGAGACGCGGCGCGGGCGCGCCGGGTGTTCGAGGAAGAGCTCGAAATGGAGTTGGCCAGCGGCCAGCTGCGGTTGGCCACGGCCGAGGGGGAGTTGGGCGCCCTGGTGGCGGTGGGCGAGGGGCTCGGGGACCATCCGCGCTCCCTCGCCGCGGTGCTGGCGGCGGTGGCCCAAGAGGGGGCCGAGGTCTCAGGCCTCGCGCTCGGGGCGCGCAGTTTCTCGTTGGTCGTCGCGCGCGAACGGCTGCCCCGTTTGTTGCCGGCGGTGCGCCGCCAGTTGCGCGGTGGTGCGAGCGCGTCGCCGCGGCGCCTGCGGCTCGCCGTGGCGGGGGATGGCCGGGTGGCTCGGGCCCTGCTCGGCCAGCTGCAAGCGCGGCGGGCGGCGCTCGCCGAGGTGGGTGTCGAGTTGGAGGTGGTGGCGCGCTGGTCCTCGCGCCGCTTGGCGTTCGAACCTGCGGGCCTCGCCCCGGTGTCGTGGACGGCCGAGCTGACGGCGGAGCGGACCGGCGCCCTCACCGACCCGGAGCGAGTGCGGGAAGCCCTGCTCGCGGACGGTGGCGCCGGGGTGCTGGTGGACTTGACCGCCAGCGACGCCGTGCCCGCGCTCTACCCGCGTTGGCTGGGGGCGGGCCTCCACGTGGTGGCTGCCAACAAACGGGCCTTCGCCGGCCCGCTCGAGCGCTACCGCGCGATTCTCGCCGCCGCCGAAGCGGGCGGCGCCGCGTTGCGCCACGAGGCGACGGTGGGCGCCGGCCTCCCGGTGCTCTCGACGCTCGAGGACTTGTTGGCCACGGGCGACCGCATCACCGGCATCGACGGCGTGTTGTCGGGCACCGTGAGCTTCGTGCTCGACCGCGTCGGCGCCGGAGTCGCCCTTTCGGAGGCCGTGCGCGAAGCCCATGCCGCGGGTTTGACCGAGCCCCATCCGGCCGAGGACTTGCTGGGCACCGACGTCGCCCGCAAGCTGGTCATTCTCGCCCGCCGGGCCGGCGTCGACCTCGAGCTCGAGGACGTGGCGGTGGAGTCGTTGTCCCCCGGCGGCCTCGACCAACCTCTCGACGAGTTCTGGCGCCACCTGCCGAGCCTCGACGAGCGCTTCGCCGAACGCGCCCGGTCCGCCCACGCCGACGACCGGCGGCTGCGGTACGTGGCGCGGCTCACGCTCGGGGAGCGAGTCACGGCGCGGGTCGCCGTCGAGGCGGTCGCGGCCGATCACCCGGCCCATGGCCTCGCCGGCCCGGACAACCTGATCGCCTTTTCGACCGCCCGTTACGCTGGGACACCGCTGGTCGTGCGCGGCCCCGGCGCCGGCCCCGAGGTCACGGCCGCGGGGGTCTTCGCCGACCTGCTGCGCCTGGTTTCCCCGAGCAGAATCTGAGGTAGACCGATGTTCGAGCCCCCCGTCACGAAACTCCCGGTGGCCGTCCTGGGAGCCACCGGCACCGTCGGCCAGCGCTTCATCGCGCTGCTCGCGGACCATCCCTGGTTCGAGGTCGTCGCCGTGACGGGCTCGGAGCGCACCGCTGGTCAGCGCTACGGCGATGCCGTCCAGTGGATCCAATCCACCCCGTTGCCGGCGACCGTGGCGGCGATGACGATCGCCCACGACATCCCCTCCCGGCCGGTGGTGATGGGCTTTTCGGCCCTGACCAGCGACGTCGCCGGCCGGCTCGAAACGGCACTCGCAGACCAGGGGCTCTTCGTGGTCTCGAACGCCTCGAGTCATCGGATGGACCCGGATGTGCCGCTGGTGGTGCCCGAGGTCAACCCGGACCACCTGGCGCTCGTCCGTCACCAGCGCTTCGGCGGCGGTGGTGCCCTCGCCACCAATCCCAATTGTTCGACGATCGGACTCGTGCTGGCCTTGAAGCCGCTCCACGACGCGTTCGGGCTCGAGGCCGTCTCGGTGGTCACGATGCAGGCGATCTCCGGCGCCGGCTTGCCGGGAGTCCCGAGCCTCGCGATTACCGACAACGTGATTCCGTTCATCGGCGGCGAGGAAGAGAAGCTCGAGAGCGAAACCCAGAAGATCCTCGGGCGCCACCTCGGAGGCCGCGTGGAGCCGGCGGCGATCACAGTCTCCGCCCAGTGCAACCGGGTGCCGGTGGTCGACGGCCACCTCGAATGCGCCTCTTTCCGGCTCGCTCGGCCCGCCACGGCGGAGGCGATCGCCGAGGTTTTGTCGAGCTTCACGGCGGCACCCCAGTCTCTCCGTCTGCCCTCTGCCCCGCCCCGGCCGGTGCTCGTCGCCGAGCGTCCCGATCGCCCGCAAACCCGCCTCGACCGCGACGCCGGGGGCGGCATGGCGGTGACCGTCGGGCGCATCCGGCCTTGCCCGCTGCTCGGCTGGAAGATGGTCCTGTTGTCCCACAACACCGTGCGCGGCGCCGCCGGTGGGGCGCTCCTGGTGGGGGAGTTGGCCGTCGCCCAGGGGTTGGTGGCGGGGACGGCGTAGACGGGCCCGAGCGATCGGCTGGAGACCAGGCAAGCATTGATTTCTTGGTGGTTTCCGTAGGGGCGACGCCTGCGTCGCCCTGGTGGCTGGTGGTTCCTACCACCAACGAGGGCGACGCATGCGTCGCCCCTACGAAACCGATGGGGCTTTGGTCCGGGGCAACGCTTGCGCTGCCCCACGACCAGGTTGCCGGTCCCCCGGCAATCCGCGCTGCTAAACTCCCGGCGTGCCTCGACATCACGCCTTTGCCCTCCTCGTCGCCCTGGCGGTCGGCTGTCATCCGCCGCTGCCTCTTTCGGCTCCGCCCGTCACGCCGCCCGTGGTTACCGCGGCGGCCCCACCGGCTCCGAGCGCCTGGGTCGAAACCACGCTCGCCGGCCTGACCCTGCCGCAGAAGGCGGCGCAGATCCTCTTCGTGCGCGCCGGCGGCCCCTACCGGTCGCCGGCAGCACCGGAGAACCGCGAGTTGCGGTCCTGGGTTGCCGAGCTGGGCGTGGGAGGGGTGGTGCTCTTCGCCACCGAACTCGAGGCGGTGCCGCGCCACCTCGGAGATCTCCAGCGCCTCGCCCCGGTGCCGCTCCTGGTGGCCTCGGACCTCGAGCGCGGCCTGTCTTTCCGGGTCGATCCCGGGCCCGTGCCGCTGCCCTCGGCCATGGCCTTCGGGGCCACGGGTTCGGAAGACGCGGCGTACTTTCTGGGCGAAGTCACCGCTCGCGAGGCGCGCGCGGTGGGCATCCATTGGGCGCTCGCGCCGGTCGTCGACGTCAACAACAATCCCGACAACCCGGTGATCAACATTCGCAGCTTCGGCGAGGACCCGGCGCTCGTGGGCCGCCTCGGCGCGGCCTTCGTGCGCGGCGCTCGGGCGGGCGGCGTGTTGACCTCGGCGAAGCACTTTCCGGGGCACGGTGATACGGCCACCGACAGCCACTTGGCGCGCCCGCGCCTGACCGGTAGCCGCGAGCGGCTCGACACGGTGGAGCTGGCGCCGTTTCGCGAGCTCATCGCCGCGGGCGTCGACTCGATCATGGTCGGCCACCTCGAAGCGCCCGCCCTCGACGCCACCTACACCCCCGCCACCTTGTCGCGGGCGATCATCACGGACCTGCTACGCGGCGAGCTGAGATTCGACGGAGTCGTGGTCACCGATGCCCTCGACATGACCGGCCTGCGCCCGGCGTGGACCGGCGAGGCCGTGGTGGACGCCGTGGTCGCCGGGGCCGACGTGTTGTTGTTGCCGCACGACCCGCGGGTGGCCGTGGGCGAGCTCGTGCGCGCCGTCGAGAGCGGGCGCCTGCCGGTGGCTCGCCTCGACGAGGCCGTGCGCCGGGTGCTCGTTTGGAAGGCCCGGCTCGGGCTCGATCGCGAGCGGATGCCGGACGCCGCCGAGATTCCCCGCGCAGTTGCCCGCCCCGAGGACGTGGCGCGCGGGCGGGAAATCGCCGAGGCCGCGATCACCGTGGTGAAAAACCACGGCGGCGTCCTGCCGCTGGCCGTCGAGTCGGACCTGTCGCTTCTGCACCTCGTCTTGTCGAGCGACTTTTCGGACCGCACGATTCGGGGGATTCCGGAAAGTGAGTTCGAGGCCCGCAACGTGCCCGTGGAGACCGTTCGGCTCGGGCCGGAGATCGCCGAGGACACCGCGCGCCGGCTCCTGGCGCGGGCGCGCACGGCGAGCCACGTGGTGGTCTCTGCCTTCGTCAAAGTCACCTCCGGCAAGGGCACGGTCGACATGGTGCCGCGCCAGGCCCAGTTTCTGACCGAGCTCGCGGCCACCGGCGTGCCGGTCGTCGTGGTGTCCTACGGCAGCCCCTACCTGCTGCGCCAGTTCCCCGCGGTGCCGGTGTACCTGTGCGCTTACGGCTCTTCGGAGGCGAGCCAGCGGGCCGCCGTGGCGGCGCTCTTCGGGGAATTCGAGGTCGGTGGCCGGTTGCCGGTCACCCTGCCCGGTTTGGCCGCCCGCGGCGACGGCCTGGTGGTGCCGCGCCGGGTGCTCGCGCTCACCGCCGGTCGGCCCGAGGACGCCGGCTTCCGCCCGGAGGCCATGGCGGAGATCGACGCGCTCCTGGCGGGTTACGTCGAACGCCGGGCCTTTCCCGGCGGCGTCGTGGCCATCGGCCGGCAGGGCAAACTCGTGCACCTGCGGGCCTTCGGGCGCCAGACCTACGACGCCGATGCGCCACCCGTGACCGCGGAAACCCTCTACGACCTCGCGAGCCTGACCAAGGTGGTGACCACCACCACGGTCGCCATGACGCTCGTCGACGACGGCCGGCTCGATCTCGACAAAGCCGTCCAGGACTACCTGCCGGAGTTCGTGGGCCCTGGCAAGGAAGTCGTCACCGTGCGCCACCTGCTGACCCATAGTTCGGGAATCGACTGGTGGGCGCCGTTGTACCAGGACACCCGCGGCGCGGCCGAGTTCGTGCGGAAGATCGCCGCGATGCCGCTGGTGAACCCGCCCGGCTCGACGATGAAGTACAGCGACCTCGGCTTGATTCTTCTGGGCGAGATCCTTGAGCGGGTGACCGGCCGGAGCCTCGACGCGCTCGCCCGGGAGCGGGTCTTTCGTCCCCTCGGCTTCGCCGACACGGGTTTTCGCCCCGCGCGGGAGCTTCGGCCGCGCATCGCTCCCACGGAAGTGGTCGACGGCCAGGTGATCCACGGCGAGGTCCACGACGAAAACGCCCGCGCCCTCGGTGGCGTAGCGGCCCACGCCGGCCTGTTCGGCACCGCGCCGGAGCTTGCCCGCTTCGCCCAAATGCTGCTTTGGCGCGGGGTGTACGACCAGCGGCGGATCGTGACGCGCGAGACGGTGGCGCTTTTCACCCAGCGCGCCGGCGTGCCCGTGGACTCGGATCGCGCTCTCGGGTGGGACACCCGGTCGGCCACTGGTTTTTCGGCCGGCCAGTTGTTCTCGGCGCGCTCCTTCGGCCACACCGGGTTCACGGGGACGTCGTTGTGGATCGATCCCGAGCGGGATCTCTTCGTCCTGCTGCTCACCAACCGCGTGCACCCGACGCGCGACAACAACCTGATTCGGGAAGTGCGCCCGGCGCTCGCGGACGCGGTGGTGCGCGGCCTCGTCGAGCCGGTGTTGCCGAGTACGGTCCGCGTCGGCCTCGACCGCATCGCCGCCGGGGAGGACTTTGGTCTCACGGGCAAGCGTCTGGGGCTCCTGCTGCACCGGGCTTCCGTCACCGCGGACGGCCGCGGCTCCCTCGCGGTGTTCCAGGAGCGGAATCTCGACGTGGTGCGCCTGTTCACGCCCGAACACGGCCTGACCGGCGCCGCGGCAGCGGGGGAGAATGTCGCCAGTGGGGTCGACCCCACAAGTGGACTGCCCGTGGTCAGCCTCTACGGCGACCACCACACGCCGAGCCGGGAAGACCTGGCCGGGCTCGACGCTCTCGTGATCGATCTCCAGGACGCCGGGGTGCGCTTCTACACCTATGCGAGCACGCTGCTGTTGGCCCTCGAGGCGGCCCACGCCGCCGGGCTGCCGGTGGTGGTGCTCGACCGGCCGAACCCGCTCGGCGGCGAGTACGTGGCCGGCCCGGTGGCGCGCCGGGACCTCGTCCCCGCAAGCCTCGTCAACCGCGCTCCCGGCCCCCTCGTCCACGGTTTGACCTTGGGCGAACTGGCCCGCTACGCCGCACCCCCCGGCGCCCAGCTCACCGTGGTGCCAATGCTCGGCTGGCGACGGACCATGACCTGGGCCGCAACCGGTCGCCCGTGGGTGCCGCCGTCGCCCAACCTGCGCACTCCCGCGGCGGCTCTGGCTTACCCCGGCACCGCGCTCCTCGAAGCCACCAACGTCTCCGAGGGTCGGGGCATCGACGCGCCGTTCCTGACGGTCGGAGCGCCGTGGCTCAGCCGGGACCAGCAGCCGGGCAGAATTCCCGGTTTCTTCATCTACCCGGCGCGTTTCACTCCGACGAGCTCCCCGGCGGCCCCGAATCCCAAGTTCGTCGGTGTGGAGTGCTGGGGTTGGCGGCTCGCCCCGACGGGCGGCGGCGACTCATGGAAGATGGGGCTCGAAACCTTGAAGGTGCTGTCGCGAAATTCCGAGTTCCGCTGGAACGACGACGGCGCCGGTCTCACCTGGCTACTCGGCACGCCGGAGGTGCTGAACGCCTTCCGTGCCCAGAAGCCCGTGTCCGCCATTCTCGCCGCCGAGGCCCCGGGCCTCGAACGCTGGCGGGCGGAGCGGCGGCGGGCGTTGTTGTACCTGGAGTAGCTGGTTGTCGAGGGTTCGTGGCCCGAAGACGGCCGGCCTGAAGGCCGGCCGCTACCTCGGAAATCTTTGATCCTCTTGAGGTAGCGGCCGAACTTTAGCTCGGCCGAGAGGCCTTGCTAGTCGGCCAAGTCAGTGCCGTGAGATACATTCTCCGGTCATGCGCGACCAGGACGACGACCGCGTGCGGGAGGCCCTGTTGCTGCTGGCCGAAGAGTTACGGCGGCGGGTCGAGCGGCATCCTCACGGGTACCTGGCCGGCGGCCACGAGGTGCTCGAGCTGCCGCTGCGCTTGGCCCTGGCGCGCGATCCAGCGCGGCTGACGGCCGCCGCGACGGAGCTTTCTGCCGAGCTCACTCGCGGGCTCGACGGGCTGCTCGGGCACCGCGCGGTGCTGCGGCCGGGGCGGGTGTTTTGCCTGCGCTGCGGCACGGCTGAGTGTGATCACGCTGAACTGCCGTCGCCGCGGGACACCTTCACCGGCTACGGCCCGAGCGGCTTGCCGCGCTTCCAGGACTTCGGCCAGTGGCTCCTGGCCGGCCGGGACCCGCGGCTCGATGCGCTGTTCGCCCCGAACGGCCCCACCGTCGCCGTCATCGCCACCCCCGCCGAGCTGCATCAGGATCTGCTGCCCGCCTACCGTGACAACGCCGCCGGCTTCGTCCTGCATGGCCAGGTCACCGCCGGCTGGTTCCGGCTGCCGGACGCAGCGGGTGTCCTCCAGTCGCTGGCCGTGACGTTCCAGATCGTCTCGTCGCGGGCACCGCGGGGGCGCCGTCGTTACGGCCTCGGTGTGCTGGCCATGGCACCCGGCGGTGAGTCCCTCGAACGCCTGGCGGACCGCGTGGGGGAGTTGCCGTGGTCGAGTTCGGCGCGCTGGGCGCAGAGCGTGGTCGCGACGTTTTCCCCCGCGGGTAAGAGTGGCGAGGTGCCGGCGAGCCGCATCGAGGGCGTGCTCGGTGCCATCGCTCGCCGGCTCGAGAAGGGCCACCGTGCCCGCGATCGCCGCACCCAGCATGCCGAGGAGCGCCACCAAACGGGCGACCGCCCCACCCGCATGGCCTACGCCGACCTCGCCCGTGCGCGGGACGAATCCCTGCTCTTCGACGTCCGCAAGAAGACTTTCGTGGTGCTCGGCGAGCGCGGGCGCGCCCACGTCTTCAGCCCTCAAGGCAAGCTCGTGACCTCCGTCCGTTACCCGGCCGGAACCACCGAAAAACGCCGCGAACGCGGCCTCTGGCGACTCGCCGCGGCGGACGAGATCCGCGCCTTGCGCGAGCGGGTCGAAGGCAGCCAGGCGGTCGAAGGGAGAGGGTGAGGGGCTCGCCTCAGCGCCGCACGGCAGCTGGGGCCAAACGCAACCGGACGCCGAGGACGGGGCTCTCGACGAAGCCCTCCGCGTCCGGTTCGAGGCGTCGATAGACACCATCAACGAGTTGGAAGCTGGCCGCCCCAGGGCCGTCGGGCCACGCGTAGTGGTACTCCCGCACGCCGGAGAGCTGGTAAGCGAGGAACTTGGCGCCCTGGGGCGCGACGTCGCGCTCGGCGGTTTCGGCGCCGAGCAGCTCGATCACGAGATCCGGCACTCGGTGCACGGTCTCCGAGCCGGCCGGCAGCGGGACCTCCGACACGCAGTGCAGGGCGAGGTCGGGAAACAGGACCGTATCCGGCGGGTTCGGGAATCGGTGACGGGCGTCGAAGAGGAGCTCCCAGCGCCGCTCCACGACGAGCGGGTCGAGCGCCGCGGCGAGCTTGACGAAAGCGCGACCCGTGCGATGGTTTCCTGGGCTCATCGGCACCACCCACCCGCCGAGCAGCTCCCGCGGGTTGTCTTCGTTCTGCATCCAGCCTTCGAACTCCAGCGCGCGAACAGGCCCCCGGCGCTCGGGATGTAGTCCGAGGCTGGAGCCCAGCGGCAGGAACGTTTCGGCGACGACCACGCCGGCATTCTACTCCCTGCCTCCTTCTGTGGTACCCTCCCGGCTCCCACCCGGGCTCCTTCCGCCCGGACCTCCCTTCCAAGCACCCGACCGAGCTCGAGGAATTTATGAGTACCGCTACGCGCGACGACATCCGGAATATCGCCATCATCGCCCACGTCGACCATGGCAAGACCACCTTGGTGGATGCCCTGCTGTGGCAGAGCGGCATCTTCGGCGCCCATGAACACGTGGTCGAGCGGGCCATGGACTCGATCGATCTCGAGCGCGAGAAGGGCATCACGATCATGGCCAAGAACACGGCCATTCGGTTCGGCGAGAAGCTGATCAACATCATCGACACCCCCGGGCACGCGGATTTCGGCGGCGAAGTCGAGCGCACCCTGAAGATGGTCGATGGCGTCATGCTGCTGGTGGACGCCTCCGAGGGGCCGTTGCCCCAGACTCGCTTCGTATTGCGCAAGGCTCTCGAGGCCGGGCTGACGCCGATCGTCGTGATCAACAAGATCGATCGCCCCGACTCGCGGCCCGCCGAGGTGCTCAACGAGGTCTACGACCTGTTCATCGACCTCGACGCCGACGAGGATCAGCTCGATTTCCCGGTGCTTTACACCAACGCCAAGAAGGGCACTTGCCGACCCACCGCGGACGGCGCGGACGGTCCGTTGGTGCCGCTCTTCGAAGAGATCCTCAAGACCGTGCCGGCCCCCAAGTACGACCCCGCGATGCCGCTCCAGGCCCTCGTCACGACCCTCGACTACGACGACTACGTCGGGCGTCTGGCCATCGGCCGGGTGTTCAACGGCCGCATCGTGCGGGGCCAGGAAATCGTCGTGACCCAGGAGGACGGCAGCGTCAAGAAGGCCAAGGTGACGACGCTCTACGGCTTCTCGGGCCTGAAGCGCATCGACATCACGGAGGCCGGTCCGGGCGACATCATCGCCGTCGCTGGCATTCCGGAAGTCACGATCGGTGACACGCTGGCCGATCCGGAAAACACCCAACCCTTGCCGCGCATCCACGTCGACGAGCCCACGATCTCGATGGTGTTCGCCATCAACGACTCGCCGTTCTCGGGCCTCGAGGGCACCCACGTGACCTCCCGCAAGCTCCGGGAGCGGCTCGAGAAGGAGATCCTGACCAACGTCTCGATCAAGGTCGAGCCCACGGATGGCCCCGACGCCTTCAAGGTTTACGGCCGCGGCGAGCTCCAGCTGGCGATCTTGATCGAAATGATGCGCCGCGAGGGTTACGAGTTGGGAGTCGGCAAACCCGAGGTGGTCACCCGGCACATCGACGGGCGCCTGTCCGAGCCCATGGAAATGCTCTTGATCGACTGCCCCGAGGAGTTCGTGGGCGCGGTGACCCAGAAGGCCGGTACGCGCCGCGGGCGCATGACCAAGATGATCAACCACGGCTCCGGCCGCGTGCGCCTCGAGTTCCGGATTCCCTCTCGCGGTCTGATCGGTTTCCGCACCGACTTTATGACCGACACCAAGGGCACCGGCATCATGAACCACCTGTTCGACGGCTGGGAGCCCTGGCAGGGCGACATCGAACACCGGCCCACGGGGGTGCTGATCGCCGACCGCCGCGGCAAGACGACCGGTTACGCCATCGAGAACCTACAGCCCCGGGGCGAGCTGCTCGTCGGACCGGCGGAAGAGGTCTACGAAGGCATGATCGTCGGCGAACACAACCGCGCCGCCGACTTGGACGTCAACATCTGCCGCGAGAAGAAGCTCACCAACATGCGCGCCTCGGGCTCCGACGACACCGTGCGTCTGGTGCCGCCTCGGCGCCTGTCCCTCGAGCAGGCCCTCGAGTTCATCGGCAACGACGAGCTGGTCGAAGTGACTCCCAAGGCGTTCCGCCTGCGGAAGAAGATCCTGCAGGCGAACCGCCGGAAGTGAGGAACGAGAACGACCCCAGCCCCGGCGAGCCGGGGAGGTTGGGGTCGTCGGTGTCGTTCCGGTCGTGGGCGTCTCTTCTGCCTCCTACCGCACGCCGGGCACCCCGGCCTGGGCGGCCACTTGGTTCACCTGCGCGAGATCACCACCCAGCAGGCGGTCGAGTTCGGCTACCTGGGCGGCCGTTTCGGCCTTGAGCAGCTTCAGCAGGTCCTGTTGGCCTTGGGGCGGCGGGCCGTCGCCGCCGGCCGCGAAGTCGTGGAGCGGAGACAGTCGCGAGTACAGCCGCGCGCCGCGTTTGGCCAGAATGTCGTAGGCCACTTTGGCTTCGGGGTTGTGCAGTTCGCTTTCGACTTTGCCCAGGGCTGCCCGCAGGTTGCGGGCGGCGGTCACGAACGCCGCCGCGGCAGCGTCATCGCCGACCAACGCCAGCCGCTCGTCGAGCTGCCTCGTCACCCGCCGCAGGCGAGCCACGGCTCGGGTCACTCCGGTGATCGTCTCGCGCACCTCGAGGGCGAAGGTCTCCTGAGCCTTGCGGTCGGCGAGCGACAACGAGCTGCGTGGATCGGGCCGAATCTCGAGCGGGCTCGTCACCGAGGTACTGCCCGCGGTCAGCTTGACCGTGTAGCTCCCCGGCGCGGCGCGGGGCCCGACACCGGGGAAGCCCCAGTCGATGATGCCGCCGGGGATCAGCTCGGCGCCGTCCCAGCGAATGTCCCACAACGCCCGATGAAGTCCGGCGGATTTGGCCAGACGGCTTTTTTCGAGAGCCTTCTTCTCGTCTTCGACATACTCGCTCGCGCCCGAAACGGCTGGCTCGGCGCTCGACAACCGCCGGACGGTGCGGCCGGCGCTGTCGAGAATCTCGATCGTCACCTCGTCCTTGGCCTCGGCCTCGAGCCAGTAGTAGATCGTGGCCCCGGCGGGAGCGTTGTCGGTGGACCAGTCGGCACCGGACACCGAGCGGTAGCGCCAATCGACCGCGGGCGGCGTCGCCACTAGGGCCACCTTGGCTCGGTCCTTGCCGGTCAGGAAGGTTCGCACGGCGGTGAGGTCGTCGAGGATCCAGGCGGCGCGACCGTGGGTTCCCACCACCAGCGCCTCGGGTTTGACCGCGAGGTCGTGGACGGCCACCGTCGGAAGGTTCAACCGCAGCGAACGCCAGCTCTTACCGCGGTCGGTGGAGATCGCCACGCCGCGTTCGGTACCCAGGTACAGCAGGTTCTTGTCGAGCACGTCCTCGCGCACCGAGTGGAGGTAGACGTCCCGCGGCAGGTCGCCGTCGAGCCGGCGCCAGGTCTTGCCCAAATCCTCGGTGGCGAACAGGTAGGGCCGCATGTCGTCGAGCCGATGGGCATCGACCACCACGTAAGCCGTCTTGGCGTCGAAGCGCGACGGCTCGATCATCGAGACCGTGCCCCACTCGGGCAGGCCGGTGATCAGCTTGCCGACATCCGACCAGTTCTTGCCCGAGTCGGTGGTGACGTGGACGCGGCCGTCGTCGGTGCCCGCCCAGATCGTTCCGGGGCGCAGCGGCGACTCGGCGACGACGAAAATCGTGCCGTAGAACTCGACGCCCGTGTTGTCGCCCGTGATCGGACCCCCGGACCACTGTTGTTTGGTCTCGTCGTCGCGGGTCAAGTCCGGCGAGATGGCCTCCCAAGTCTGGCCGCGGTCCTGCGAGCGGAAGAGCACGTTGGCGCCGTGATACACGGTGTCCGGCTCGTGGGGCGACACGGCGATCGGCGCCGTCCACTGGAACCGGTACTTGAGGTCCACCGCGCCGTGGCCCGAGCCGTTGTCGGGCCAGGCGCCGATGACGTCCACGGAGCCGGTGGTGTGGTCGTAGCGCGACAGGTAACCCAGGTACTCGCCGGCGTAGACGATGTTCGGGTCCTTGGGGTGCGAGACCACCCAACCCGCCTCACCACCGCCGACGCCGTACCAGTCGCCGTTGCGGATGCCGCCGTCATGGAGCACGCGGGAAGGTGCCTGACCGGTGCCGATGTCCTGCATGGCGCCGTGGACGTGGAACGGCGTGCGGTCATCGACGGCGATGTGGTAGAGCTGGCCCAAGGGCAGGCGCGGTGCCGACCACGTCTTGCCGCCGTCCTCCGAGAGGTTCACGCCGCCGTCGCAGCCCACGATCAGCCGCTTCGAGTTCAGGGGGTCGATCCAGGCGAAGTGGTGGTCGCCGTGGTACGAAACGTCGACGAAGTCGATCGTTTTGCCGCCGTCGATCGAGTGCAGCAGCGGGACGTTGGGGAACCACAGCTCGTCGGCGTCGGACGGCGATACGGCGAGGGTGGTGTAGTACCAGGCGCGCTGGCGAATGCGCCGATCGTCGGAGACGTGCTCCCAGCTGTCGCCGTGGTCGTCGGAGCGGAACAGCCCGCCGGCATCGGCTTCGATCAAGGCGTAGATCCGTCCCGGCTGGGACGGCGCGTAGGCGAGGCCGACCTTGCCCCAGGGTTTCGCCGGCAGGCCCTTGCCCGCAAGCTCCGTCCAGTCGTCGCCGCCGTTGGTCGAGCGGAAGAGCCCCGAGCCCGGTCCGCCGCTGGTCATGCCCCAGGGGTAACGGCGGGCCTGCCAAAGCCCGGCGAACAGGTTCCGCGGGTTGTTCGGGTCGATCACCACGTCGGACGCGCCGGTGTCGACGTTCCGCTTGAGCACTTGTTTCCACGTTTCGCCGCCGTCGGTGGTGCGGTAGACGCCGCGCTCCGGGTTCGGCCCGAAGGCATGGCCGAGCACGGCGGCGAACGCGACGTCGGCATTCTTGGGGTGAATGGCGATGCGGCCGATCTGCCCCTCCTGTTTCCAGACGTGGCTCCACGTCTTGCCGGCGTCGGTCGAGCGGTAGATGCCGTTGCCCACCTCGACGTTGCCGCGGATGTTCGCCTCGCCGCTGCCGGCGTACACCACGTTCGCGTCCGACGGCGCCACCGCCACCGCCCCGAACGTGGACGTCGGCAGGTCGTCGGTCACCGCCGCCCAGCGCTTGCCGCCGTCGGACGACTTCCACACCCCGCCCGACGCCGTCGCCGCGTAGTACGTCAGCGGGTCGCCCGGCACGCCGACGGCGCGGCACACCCGCCCGCCGATCGACGGCCCGACGTTGCGGTACTTGAGCCCCTTGAGGTGCTCCGGGCCGCGCGCCGGTTCGGCGGCCGCGGCGGGCGCGAGGAGGGCGATCAGGAACAGTCCGGTCGTTCGCATGGTCGGGTGCCAGGGGGTT
>JANRLG010000008.1:0-14294 GCA_033762835.1 Thermoanaerobaculia bacterium | reverse complement strand
CGGCAACGCCACGATTCCGGTCAAGGACTCGCGACCGCTCCGCCCGGCGCGCCCCGAGCGTTGCCAGGTGGCCATGACGCTGCCCGGGTAGCCGACCAGGATGGCGGCGTCGAGCCCGCCGACGTCGATGCCCATTTCGAGCGCCGAGGTCGAGATCACGCCGTCGAGCTCGCCGGAAAACAAGCGCCGCTCGATGTTCCGGCGTTCTTCCGGCAGAAAACCCGAGCGGTAGGAGGCGACGCGGCGAGCGAGCTGAGGGTCCTGCCGGCGCAACCACGAGTAAAGCAGCTCCGTGATGCGCCGGGCCTTGGTGAACACGATCGTCTTCTGACCCGCCTCGAGCAGCCGGACGAGCAGGCGCAAGGCGGTCGTGTAGGGGCTCGCTTGCGGGCCGAACAGCGCGACATGACGCCCGGGCCGGGGCGCCCCGCTCTCCGCGATGACCGTAAACGGCGCACCGACTAGCTCCTCGGCGAACTCGCGGGCGTTTTCCGCCGTGGCCGAGGACGCGATGATCCTGGGCTGCGCGCCCTCGGCCGCGGCCAGGCGCAGCAGGCGGCGCAGCACGTGGTGGAAGTGGCTGCCGAAGATGCCCCGGTAGACGTGGAGCTCGTCGATGACGATCCACTTCAAGTCCCCAAGCAGCGCCCGCCAGCTCCCGGCCTGGCCGAGGATGCCCAGGTGCAACATGTCCGGGTTGGTGACCAGCACCCGCGGCGGCCGGCGTTTGATGCGCGCCCGCTCGCTCTTCGGCGTGTCACCGTCGAAAACGACCGCCGAGGCCTCCGCCTTCGAAAACCCCGCGGCCCGAGCCAGCTCGTTGAATTTGTTCTTCTGATCCTGCCCAAGGGCCTTCAGCGGAAACAGGAAGAGCGCCTTGCCCGCCCCCTTGCCATCCCGCTGGCGCGCCGCCTCGACGAGCGGCGGCAAGTGGAACACCAGCGACTTGCCCGAAGCCGTGGGCGTTGTCACGAGCACGTTCTCGCCCCGCTCCACCGCCGCCAACCCCGCCGTCTGGTGGGCGAACAACCGCGCCACCCCGGAAGCCGCCAACGCCGCCCGAATCCCCTCCGGCAACGGCGCCGGCAATTCCCCGAAGCTCGCCTCCACCCCCGGAAAGAACGCCCGATGCCGCAACTCCGGCCCCAAACGCTCGTCCGCCGCCACGGCATCGAGCCAAGCGGAGAGCACGGAATCGGACGAGTCGGCCATCGAGCGGTCAGTCTACCGCCGGATTACCGGCTGGCGGTAGGGGGCGGGGAGGGCCGACTGCCCACCTCGCACTTGCGGTCGGCACAGCGACGCCAGCTCCGCGGTCTTGGCCGTGCTGCCGTGGCGTTGGCATGGGCGCTTCGCTCAGCAGTCGGTGCCCGCGGCCACTCGTTGGCCGGCCCTCATCGGCGCCGCCTCGGTGGCGATGGGTGCTCTGTTGGCGTGGGCGGCGCTCGCTCCGGCCGGGATCACACGGCTGACGATGCTGGCTCGCTGAGCGAGTGGTCCCCTCTCGCCAAAACCTCCGTTTCCCTCCTTGACGGGCCGCACCTCGCGGCCCACGGAACCCAGGAGGAAACCCTCATGTTGAAACTGTCGTGTCGTTTGCTGCTCGGGATGCTGGTTGCTCTCCCGGTTTCGAATTTGGCCGCGGCGGCCGGTTCGGGCCACGTCGTGGCGTCGCTGGCGCAGGACTCGGCGTACTTCGGCGCTGAAACGAGCGTCGAGGCCACTTTCACCGTCGAGAACACCGGCTCGGAGCCGCTGTACGTGCTCGATCGCGAATTGCCGTTCGCCGGCTTCAAGGCCGATCTCTTCGAGGTCCGCCGGGACGGCGAGCCGGTGGAGTACACGGGCCAGCTCCACCGCTTCGCGCCCGCGCGGCCGGTCGACTTCCGGCGGATCGAGCCCGGGGAGCAGATCACGGGGAAAATCGACCTGGAAGGCGTCTACGACTTCTCGCGCCCGGGTACCTACACGGTGCGTTTCCGGGGCCGGGCGACCGCCTTCCGCAAGGACCTGGAGGGAGGTTTCGTACCCCTGGCCCGTCTCCGCCGGGGGGAGGCGGTGCAGTTCGACGTCGAGCGGGACGAGAGGAGCCTCGAGGCCAAGCCGGCCCCCCAGCTCGAAACCGTCACCGGCCGCTCGATCGTCCCCATTGCCGTCGGCTGCACGCCAACCCGCAACCAGCAGATCTTCCAGGCCCTGCCCTTGGCCGACCAGATGGCGACCAAGGCGCTGACAGCGCTGTCCTCGTTCATCGGGGTTCCCAATGACTACGTCAAGTGGTTTGGCCCCCACAACGTCAACAACCAACTGAGCCTGTTCTTCGACTTCGCGAACATCCAGAACACGCTCGACGAGCGCCAACTGTGGCTCTACTGCGACTGCAACGACGCGGGTTCCTTCGCTTGGACTCAGAAGGGGACTCAGGGTGTGATCCACCTCTGCCCGGCCTTCTGGTCGGCGCCGCTGAACGGCTTCAACTCGAAGGCCGACACGCTGGTCCATGAAGTCAGCCACTGGCCGAGCTGGGGCGGCGACACCGACGACTACGTGTACGGCATCAGCAGCTGCCAGGCGATCGCAGCCTACACTGCTTGGTCTCTCGACAACGCTGACAGCTTCGCCTACTTCGCGGCCGACCAGCCCTGAGCAGAAGGCAAGGACACCGTGCGGGCGCATCGAGGTGCGCTCGCACGGGAGTGCCGATCAAGTCAGCTCGAGTGGAATCGCCTCGAGATAGGACGCCCGCGCCAGCGCTGCGAAGTCACGGTCCTTGTGCAGCACCGGCAGCGAGTGCTTGAGGGCGCAGGCGGCGATCAGGCAATCGACCGAGGAGCGAACGGTGTAACCGGTGCGGCGGGCGGTGCGGTAGAGCTCGATGGCCTTTTCGTAGACCTCTAGCGACAGCGGGGACTCCACGATCGGCAAGGCCAGCATCGCGGTGCGGGCGCGTTTGTGCGCAAAGGGGTCGCGGAAGCCTTGGAGGACCTCCTGGATCACCGGCAGACAGGTAACGACGTCGTCGAAGTCGATGTGATCTTCCAGCCGAAAGCGGCTCGGGCGGCGGAAGACCTCGACCCACACCGAGGTGTCGAGCAAAATCACGACTCGTCCTCGTCCAGCCGGTAGTCGTCTCGTCGCATCTCGGCGACCTCGCCTTCCCACAGGCCCGAGCCCGCCAGATCGAGGATCTGGCGCGATTTGATCCGTCGGACGAACTCCTCGAGCGCGCGTTCGACCGTGCGCGAGTAGGTGCGTTCGCCCCCGAGAGCCAAGGCTTCTTCGAGGAGAGCCTCGTCGAGCACAAGATTCGTACGTTTCATGCGCATAGCGTGCGCCATCCAGCTTGGACTGTCAAGCCCGGGGCCGGTCGAGCCGTTCGAGGGCCCACCGGGCCTGCTCGGCCACCACCGGGGACTCGTCCGTGGTCGCGGTGACGAGGGCTTCGCGGTAGCGCTCGTCGCCGCGGTTGCCCATGGCGATGGCGGCGTTGCGTTTCAGGCCCTCGAGCTTTGCCCGCTTCATGGCGGTTCCCCGGAAACGTTCGGTGTACGCCTCGCGCGAGAGCGTCAACAGTCCGATCAAATCGAGCTCCGCGCGCTCCGGCGGCAGGCGCAGCTCGGGATGGTCACCGGACTCGGGACCGCGGCGGTTCCAGGGGCACACCTCTTGGCAGATGTCGCAGCCGAAGACCCACTCGCCGAGCTCGGGGCGGATCTCCTCCGGGATGTCGCCGCGGTGCTCGATCGTCCAGTAGCTGATGCAACGGCGAGAATCGAGCCGGTAAGGGGCGATCAAGGCGCCCGTGGGACAGTGGTCGAGGCACTGCGTGCAGCGCCCGCAGAGGTCCGCGATCGGTGGGTCCGGAGCCAAGTCGAGGGTCAGGAGCAGCTCGCCGAGGAGGAAGTAGGAGCCTCCCGCACGCGACAACAACATCGTGTTCTTGCCCTGGACGCCGAGGCCCGCGCGGGCGGCCAGCTCGCGCTCGAGGATCGGGCTGGTATCCACCGCCCGGCGCACGCCGGCGCCTGGAAACGCCTCGAGGATGCGGTCGCGCAGGCTGCCCAGCCGTTCGTTCATGAGGTCGTGGTAGTCGCGACCGCGGGCGTAGCGGGCCACGCGGGGCCAGAGGTCCCCTTCCGGCTCGCCTTCGCCGACCAGCGGGGCGTATTGCAGGGCGACCACCAGGGCCGAGCGGGCGCCGGGCAGGAGGCGCTCGGGATCGAGCCGTTCCTCTACTCTGCGGGTCATCCACTCCATCCCCGCGTGGTCGCCGCGGGCGAGCCATTCGAGGTACGGCGGACCTTGCTGCGACGGCGCGAGGCGGGCCACCCCCGCGCGGTCGAAGCCGGACTCGAGAGCCCACCGGCGCAGGAGCTCGGCGCGCTCGCCGGGGGTCATGTCGCGGTCACTCCACCACGAGGTGGTCCCAGCCGCCGGGAGGTTCGGCGGGCTCTGGGAAGCGCGGGTCGAGCTCTTCCAGGGCGGCCACGATCACCCGCGCCACGGCCAGATTGCGGTACCACTTGTCGTCCGCCGGAATGACGTACCAGGGCGCCCAGTCGGTCGAGCAGCGCTCGAGGACGTCGTCGTAGGCCTTCAAATAGGCATCCCACTGGGCGCGCTTGCGGAGGTCGTCCAAGGAGAACTTCCAGCGCTTCTCGGGCTTCTCAATGCGGCTCTCGAAGCGCTTCTTCTGCTCCTCCTTCGACAGGTGGAGGTAGAACTTGAGGATCGTCGTGCCGGTGTCGGCGAGCAACTTCTCGAACTGGTTGATCTGCTCGTAGCGCTCCCGCCACACCTCTGGGGGTACGATTTCGTCCACCCGCACCACCAGGACATCTTCGTAGTGCGAGCGGTTGAAGATGCCGATCTGCCCTTTGCCCGGCACGGCGCGGTGAATGCGCCAGAGGTAGTCGTGGGCGAGCTCCTCGGCGGTCGGCACCTTGAAAGCGGTGACGTGGACGCCCTCCGGGTTGACCCCCGAAAAGACGTGGTTGGTCGCTGAGTTCTTGCCCGAGCCGTCGAGCCCCTGGAACACCAGCAGCAGGCTGCGAGTCCGCTCGGCGTAGAGCCGCTCCTGGAGATCGAACAGCCGCTCCTTGAGCTCGGCGAGCTCACGCTCGGCATCTTCTTTGTCCTCGTTGCGGGGTGCGGAAGTGGCGACCTCGTGCAGGTCGATCTTGGAACCAGGGCGAAAACGGTGGCGATCTTCGGCGTTCGGCATGACGGTTATCGTCTCGCAAGCGCCTCGGTTTGACAATCCGCACTGATCTAGTCCAGAATCCCTTGACACTACTGAGACATGATCTCAATAAGCGATGTCTAGCACTGCCGAACGTGAACTCTTCTTGCGCTTCCTGCGCGCCCGAGGCCTCCGGGTCACCGGCGAGCGACTCGTCCTGCTCGATGAAATCTATCGCCGCCACGAGCATATCGACGCCGAGGACCTGCTGCGCAGCCTTCAGGCGGCCGGTCGGAAGATCTCGCGGGCGACGGTCTACCGCAACCTCGATCTGCTCGTCGAGTGCGGTCTCGTCACCCGTCAGCGGCTGGAGCGCAACCGTTACCTCTATGAACACGTCCACCCCGGCCAGCGCCACCATCACCTCGTCTGCACGGCCTGCGGCCGGGTGGTCGAGTTCGTGAGCCCGGGGATCGGGGCACTGCTGGCGGAAATCTGTCGCGCCCACGGCTTCGAGCGCGAAGGCCATCAGCTCCAGGTCTCGACGCGCTGCGCGGATTGCTCTGCAGGTCTCCGCGGCACGGAGCGCAGCGCTTGATGCTCCTGCCGTCGCTGCTGCTGTACTTGCTGGCGGTGCCGTTCCAGGCCGAAGCCACGGCTCCGGCCCTCGAGCGCCGCTTTCTCCTGATGGGTACCGAAGCGCGGGTCGCCCTGTGGAGCACTCGGTCGAGAACCGACCTGCTGGCGGTCTCAGAGCGGGCTCGGGCGGCTCTGGTAGCCAGCGAAGCTCGGCTTTCCACCTGGACCGCAGATTCCGAGCTCGCGCGGCTGAACGCGGCTCCTCGTCACCAGCCGGTCCGGCTGTCGCCGGAGTTGGCCGCCGACCTGAGGGCGGCTTTCGAGTGCCGCGCGGCGACCGCGGGGGCGTTCGATCCGGAGCTGGGCCGCCTGGTCGCCGCCTGGGGCCTGCGCACCGAGGGTCGCTGGCCGTCCGCGGACGAAATCACCACGTTGGCCGCAGAAGCCGGCCAGCCGGGCCTGTTTCTCGACTCCCCCGCCGCTTCGGCCCGGCGACGGAGTGACCGAACGATCGAAGAGGGCGCGTGGGGCAAGGGCGCGGCCCTCGATCACGCCGTCGCCGCCCTCGGTCCGGGTGTCCTCGGCGAGATCGACCTCGGCGGCCAACTCCGCTTCACGCCCGGCCGCGCCGCCACCGTGGCGGTGGCCCATCCGCACGACCGCGAGCACTTGCTGCTGGCCCTGAACGTCGTCGGGGGCTCGGTGGCGACTTCCGGCAACGGCGAGCGGGGTCTTGTCGTCGAAGGTCGCCGCATCGGTCACTTGCTCGACCCGCGCACCGGCCGGCCGGCGCCGGACTTTGGCAGCGTGACGGTTTGGGCACCCACCGCCCTCGAGGCCGACTGCCTGGCGACTGGCCTGTTCGTGCTCGGTCCGGAGGCCGCGATCGGCTTCGCGGCTCGGCGGCCGGACCTCGGCGTGGTGGTCGTCGAGGCGCCCGCGGGCCAACCGCCGCGCATTCGCGCCAGTGCCGGCTGGCGCGGCCGGCTGCTGCCGCTCGATCCCAGTGTGACGATTGAATTCGCCGCGGCTCCGGAGCGTCCGGTAGCCCCAACAGACGAAGGAGCCGAGACCTCGGCCACGACAGCGGTTGGTCTCGACTCCCCCATGAACCGTGGTGATCGTGCGTCAACACGACCGCCCCTCGATTCGACAGGAGTATAGAGGAGATGAAGATTCGCCCCACGATCGGCCTGTGTGGCCTGATCCTGACCTTGGTGCTCGGCAGCTTGCCGACTTCCCCCCTGTGGGCCGCGGAAGACCCGGCGACCGCCGCTCGGTTGACCGAACTCGAGCGCCAGATCGCCGAGCTCCGCGCCCAACTCGCCGGCGGCTCGGACGCAGCGCCGACCCCCGACGCGGCAGAGATCGCTCGCCGGCTCGACTTGCTGGCCGCCGAGCTCGAACGGCTGAAGCTCGGCGAGGTCGCCGTCGAAGCCAACACCAGCCTTTACGGCTACGGCCCCGCCGCCTCCAAGGTCTACCGCAAGGCCCAGGGCTTTTCGATCGGTGGCTACGGCGAAATGCTCTACGAGAGCCCCAACGCTCGCCGCGACAACGGCTCCGCCTCGGGCCGCCGAGCCGAGATCGACTTCCTGCGCGCGGTCGTGTACTTCGGCTACAAGTGGAACGACCGCATCGTGTTCAACAGCGAGAACGAGATCGAGCACGCCACGACCGGGGGCGGCACCGGCGAGGCCTCCGTCGAGTTCGCCCATGTCGACTACCTGGCGCGGCCGGAGGTCAACGTCCGGGCCGGCCTGTTGCTGGTGCCCATGGGCTTCGTCAACGAACTGCACGAGCCCACCGTGTACCTGGGGGCCAAGCGGCCGGACGTCGAACGCGTGATTCTGCCGGCCACCTGGCGCGAAAACGGCTTCGGGCTGTTCGGCGAGGCCGGACCCGTCAGCTACAAGGTTTATGTCTTGAACGGCTTCCGCGGCGAGGGGTTTACCGCCGGGGGACTGCGCGGTGGTCGCCAGAAGGGCGGCCGAGCCTTGGCCGAGGATTGGGCCGTGGTGGCGCGTCTCGACTACGTGCCCTGGACCGGTGTCACGCTCGGAGCCAGCGGCTACGTCGGCGACGCGGGTCAAGGCACGACCGACAGTGCTGGCGCGATCGGCGCTGGGTTGACGATCTTCGAGGGCCACGCCGAGTGGCGTTGGCGGGGGCTCGAGGTCCGCGCTCTCGTGACCCGCGCCGAGCTCGACGACGTGGCGCGCTTGAACCGCAAGTTGGGCCTGGGGCCGACGGCGTCGATCGGGGAAACCTTGAGCGGCTCCTACGTTCAACTCGGCTACGACGTGCTCGCCGGTCGTGGTGCGGCCCAGCTGATTCCGTTCGTGCGCGCCGAGCGTTACGACACCCAGGACGCCGTGCCCGCGGGCTTCGCCCGCAACCCGGCCAACGACGTCGAGAGCTTGACCTTCGGACTCGCCTGGAAGCCCTTCGAGCAGTTCGTCGTCAAGGCCGACTTCCAGGATTACGACAACGGCGCCGGTACCGGCGTCGATCAATTCAATGTCGCGATCGGCTACGTTTTCTGATCTCGCTCGCCGGTTCGCCGGCGGCGTCGGGCTCACCGCCTTTCTGGCGGTGGGCCCGGCGGCCTCGGCCCGGGTCCTCCTCACGCAAGAGGAGGCCCTGGCCTCGGCTTTCCCGTCTTGCACGGTGGAACGGACCACCATCTATTTGACTCCCGCGGAGTCGGCCCGGGCCGCCGAGCTGGCGGAGGACGAGCCGCCCAGCGGCGTCGTCTTCGTTTATCGCGCCACCTGCGGCGGTGTGTTCGGCGGGACCGCCTACTTCGATCACCATCGCGTGCGGACCTTGGCTGAAACCGTCATGGTGGTGGTCACCCCGGACGGCAAGGTGGGCCGCGTCGAGGTGTTGGCCTTCGACGAACCGGTCGAATACCTGCCGCGGGATGCCTGGTACGACCAATTCGAGGGCCGGCCCCTGGATGACGAGTTGCGGCTCAAGGCGGCCATCCGGCCGGTGACCGGAGCGACCCTGACGGCTCGCGCCACGACCGCAGCCGTGCGTCGCGTCCTGGCCCTCCACCGCGTCCTCGGCGAACGGAAGCCCGCGCCATGAGCCCCTTCGAACGCTGGACGGTGCACCTGTCGAACCTGCTCGTGGGCGGCACCGGGCTGGTCTACGCCTTCATGCTCTATGCCCTCGAACCCATCGACGAGTTCTCGGTCCTCCACCATCCACTCCAGGGCACGGTGCAGCACCTTCATGTCCTCGTGGCTCCGCTCCTGGTCTTCGCCGCCGGCCTGATCTTTCGCGAGCACATCTGGTTCGGATTCCGCCAAGGCGGCCCCAGCGGAAGGCGCAGCGGCCTCACCCTCCTCGGCACCCTGGTCCCCATGATCGCCTCCGGCTACCTCCTCCAAACCGCCACCGACGACACCTGGCGGCGCGTGTGGGTCGCCGTCCACGTCGGCGCGAGCGCGGCCTGGTTGCTCGGGTATCTGGCGCACTGGGTGGCGAAGGTGAAGCGAGGGGTAGAGCGGCCGACGCGTTGGTCGTAGAGAGCCGGGAAGCAAAGCTCGGACGGGGACGGCGACCGTGGCGGCTCCAACCGCGATGTTCGCCGTCCCCGCCGCTTTGCTCAGTTCACAGGAGGATCTTCCGGCAGTGGGCCGTCATCCTCCCAGCAATTGATCGCGCCGGAGACCGTGTCGCCTTGCCGACAAGATAGGTTCTGGTAAGCCTGATTGGCCGAGTCTCCATAGGACACCTGGACGTACTCGAATCCTCGTGTGTCTCTGCACGTCGTATTGCACGTCCATCCCACCCCGACAGCATCGCTGGTACGCGTAGCTCCGGCCGCGAGCATCATCACGGCACTCATTGCGAACAGCTTCGCCTTTTTCATCGTCGTTCTCCTTTTGGTTACAGCGCTTCCGGCCTTCCGGGAGAGACTCGAGGGCGCTGTCGAAGATCCTTTGCAGTAAGGTAGCAGAGAAAATCACTTCCCCACAGTAGGCAACGAAGTTGCGCCTTTGGCTCGCCCCCTGTCCCCTTTTCCCCCGCCATGGCGTAGGGTTCGACGACACCTCACTCTGTGGAGCCCGCCATGAAGAAACTCGCCTTCGCTGTTCTCGGTGCCTTGGTCTCGCTCTCCACCGCGGGTGCCGAGGAGGCGCCCAAACAAGCCAGCGGCACGTTCGAGAGCCGCGCCTGGAAGCTCGAGCTCATCGGTGCCTACGCCTTTCCTGCCGACGAGGTCGGCTTCGACGACCAGCCGGGTTACAAAGTGGCCGTCTCGAACCGCGGGTTCGTGGCCAGTTGGCTCGACAAGTACGAGAATCGCGAGCACTACATCGACAACCGCTTCCGCACCGACGAGGACTTCGTCGTCTACTTCCACTTCGATCGCCAAGGCGCCTACAAGGGCATGACCTACTACTTCGAGTCCGGCGACGGCTGCGGGTTCTGCATGAACGGCAAAACCACCTCGACAGTCAAGGTCGAAAAGGGCCGCATCGCGGGCCGCTTGACCCTGCCGAAGGAAGACGACGACGCCCACTTCGATTTCCAGTTCGACGTGCCGATCGCCCCGACGGACCACGGCAAAGCCCTGCCCGCGGGCGGCGGTGACCCCGGGAAGGTTTACGCCGCTTTCCACAAGGCGCTGGTCGACTTCGACACCGAGGCGGTAGTGGCCCACTTGACCGCCGACAACGCCGAACGCTTCGTCGGGGACAAGGCGAAGGCCCTAGACCTGTGGCGCAGTGAACACCCGACCGAGAGCTACAAGATCGTCAAGGGCTGGGTCGACGGCGACTTCGCCCTGCTGCTCGTCGAGGGCGCCAATTCGTTTATGAAGATGAACCTCGACGTCCTCCTCGAGAAGGAAAAAGGCGTCTGGAAGGTCTCCGACGAGCTGACCCAGCCGAAGTTCGGAGACTGAGCGTCACTCGACGTTCTGCACCTGCTCTCGGAGCTGCTCGGCGAGAACCTTACCGTCGAGCACCAGCGGGGTCATCTCGGAGTTGCGGCACTTCGAGCCCACGGTGTTCAGCTCGCGGAAGATCTCCTGGGTCAGGAAGTCCAGCCGCTTACCGACGGCGCCCGTTTCGGCCAGGAGCGCTCGAAAATGCTCGAGGTGGGCGCCCAGCCGATCGAGCTCCTCGGTGACGTCACTTTTATCCGCGAGGATGGCCACCTCTTGCGCCAGCCGGTCGGGATCGAGCTGACGCTCACCGAGCAGGCGTTCGAGGCGGTCGGCGAGGGCCTTCGCGGTGGCCTCGCGGGCCGGCCCGACGGCTGCCCGCAGCGCCGCCTCGACCGCCGCTAGGCCCGCGAGCTTTTCTTGCAGGACCGGCAACAACCGCGCCCCCTCGCTGCGCCGCGAAGCCACCAGCTGGGCGAGAGCCTCGTGAAGCGCCTGGAGGAGCAAGGCTTCCTCTTCCTCGCCCCAACTTTCGCCGGCATCGAGCCGCAACAGTTGCGGCAGGCGGAGCACGTCGCCCGCGGTGAGGCCGCCGGTGATGAGCCCCCGGGACTCGAGCTCGCGCAGGGATTCGACCAAAGCCGTCAAGGCCGCGGTGTCCACCGTCACGGGGCCGGCCGCGGCCCGCGCCACGACATCGACCGAAACCTCCACCCGCCCGCGGTGGAGCTCGGTCGCCAAGTGATCGCGCACCGCCGCGTCGCTGCCGCGATGCTCCTCGCGCAGGCGCAAGGCGATGTCCAAAAACCGGTGATTGACGCTGCGCAGCGTGACCGCGACCCGCAGGCGCGCGTTCTCCGCGGTGGCGGAACCGAAACCCGTCATGCTCCTCATTCCCCGGCTCCTGTCTTGGTTCTACCCACGCGCTCCTCGGCTTCGGCGGAGGCCTGGTCGAGACGCCGGGCCAACTCCTGGGCCACCGTTTCGAGGTCGGCGCGACGCGGCACCGTGAGGGGCTCGCCGTAGACGAACTCGACCCGCGAGAAGGGTTTCGGGACTTCGAACTGGTCCCAGGTTTTGGCCAGCACCCACCGGCGGGTCGCGCCGATGGCGATCGGTTGGATCGGCAAGTCGCCCAGGGCCGCGGCCTGGATCACGCCGAGCTTGACGACCCCCGGCGGACCTTTGGGGCCATCCGGCGTGAAGGCCAGGTCCGAGCCGGCGGCGGCTTCGCGCAGCAGGCCTTTGAGGCCGACCGCGCCACCCCGCGTGGACGACCCGCGAATCGCCGAAATGCCGAAAGTCCGCATGGCGCGGACGATGATCTCGGCGTCGCGGTGGTGGGACGACAACATGTGGATGCGGTCGCCGCGGTAGCAGTAGGGCATCAGCAGAAGGTGGCGGTGCCAGAAGGCATAGATCGTCCGTTCCCGGCGACGCTCGCGCTCGCGCAGCCAAGCGTCGCCGTGGTGGACGACCCGCACCGTCGCTCGAATCCCGCGGATCACCGAGGCAGCGAGCAGCCCGAGGGCCCGCTCGCGCAAGGCCACCTGCGGTTCGGCGACTGCCAGCTCGTCCGCGGCCACCCCATCACCCCCGGAACTGCAAGTCGTAGAGCCGCTTGTACAGTCCGCCGCGGGTCACCAGTTCGGCGTGGGTGCCTTCCTCGACGATGCGGCCGGCCTCCATCACGACGATGCGGTCCGCCCGCACGACGGTCGCCAGACGGTGAGCGATCACCAGCGTCGTGCGATCCACCATCAGGTTGTAGAGGGCCTTCTGCACCAGCTCCTCGGACTCACTGTCGAGCTGCGAGGTGGCTTCGTCGAGGATCAGGATCGGCGCGTTCTTGAGGATCGCTCGGGCGATCGCCAGCCGTTGCCGCTGCCCGCCGGACAGGCGCAGCCCGCCTTCACCGATCACCGTGTCGTAACCCTGGGGCAGATCGCGGATGAACTCGTCCGCGTAGGCCGCCTCGGCGGCCGCCTTCACCGCCTCGAGCGGCAGCTCTTCGCGGCCGTAAGCGATGTTGGCGCGGATCGAATCGTTGAACAACGTGGTGTCCTGGGTCACTAGGCCAATTTTCTCGCGCAGACTCGCCAGGGTGACCTCGCGCACGTCGACGCCGTCGATTTCGACCCGGCCGGAGTCGGCATCGAAGAAGCGCGGCAGGAGATTCACCAAGGTCGACTTCCCCGCTCCCGACGGTCCCACGATGGCGACCATCTCCCCCACCTTCACGGCGAGGTCGACGTGGTGGAGCACGGGCCGGCGATCGTCGTAGTGGAACGAGACATCGCGGAAGGTGACTCCCGAGCGTACCGGCGGCAGTTGCCGGGCGTCCGGCCGCTCGACGACGTCGATGGGCACCGCGAGCAGTCCCATCACCCGCTGGGCGCCGGCCAAGGCTTCCTGGAGCACCAGATTGACCTTGTTCAGCTTGCGGATGGGATCGTAGAGCATCAGCAACTGGATCAGGAACGCCGTCAGCACACCGGCGGTCAGGGTCTCGGCGCGCACGGCGCGGCCGGCGTAGATCAGAAACCCGGCGCCGCCGAGCACCGCCAGCGACTCGACCACCGGCGACGACAGGTTGGCCAGGGTTTGGGCGCGCAAGTTGACCCGCAGATGCCGCCGGGTGGCCTCGAAGAAGCGCTGGTACTCGAAGTCCTCCATGCCGAACGCTTTGACCACGCGGTGACCGCGCACGCCCTCGTTCATCAGCGCTGCCAGGTCCGCCATGCGTTCCTGGCTGCGGTGGGACGTCTTCCGCATGCCCTTGCCGAAGCGCACGATGGGAATCACCAGGAGCGGCGCAGCCACCAAGCAGATCAGGGCGAGTTGGAAGTGGGTCGAGAGCAGCACCGCGATCAGTACCAGCAACGTCGCCGACTGCTGGAAAAGATCGAGCAAGCGGTTGGCCACGGCGTTTTGCATCAACGCCACGTCGTTGACGACCCGCGACACCAGCTCACCGGACGGGTGGGCGGCGTAGAACCGGCTCGACTGGTGCAGGATGCGCCGGTAGAGCTCGTTGCGCAGGTCCGTCGTCACCCCGAGCCCCACGCGCTGGAAGGCGTAGCCGGAGATGAAATCCGAGCCGCTGCGCAGGAAGAACACCACGATCAGCAACAGCGGCACGAAGACCACGACACTCTCGCCGTCGATCGCGAACTGCTGCTTCAAGGCGCCGTACAACGTCTTGAAGTGGCGCCGAATATCGAGGGCGCGGAGGGCCTCGGGAAGCTCGCGCCCGGTGCCCGGCTTGTCCGCCGCAGCACCGCCGCCGCCGGCGCCGAGGATGGCCAGATTCTGGGGCTTCTCGTCTGAAAGCAGGACCTCGGAGAAGATCGGTTCGATCAAACTCGCCAGGAGCGCCGTCGACAGGGCAAAGGTGATGATCGCCCCGAGGGCGATGGCCACCCAGCCGGTGTAGGGCCGCAGGTGACGACCGAGAAAACTCGTCAGGGTCATGCCGTTCCCTCCGCCAGCCGGGCCGCCACGGCCGCCGCGGCCCGCGCGCTGGCGCCGCCGGCACCGAGCCGCGGGCGCAACTCGGCCAGGTCCGCGCGCATGCGGGCCAGGCGCGTGGGGTCCGCGAGCAAGTCGCGCGCGGCCGCGGCCACC
>JANRLG010000007.1:0-2260 GCA_033762835.1 Thermoanaerobaculia bacterium | reverse complement strand
GCTGCTGGTGCCGAACTTCGATGCACTCCGCCACTGGGCGAAGGTGAAGGGACTGCCGGACCTCCCGCCCGAGGAACTCGCGGCCCATCCCGACGCGATCGACAAGCTCGAGCGCGAGGCGCGGAAGGAGCTGCGCGACCTGGCCCAGTTCGAGACGCCGAAGAAGTTCCTGGTGATCCCGCGCGACTTCACGATCGATCGCGGCGAGCTGACGCCGAAGCTGTCGGTGCGGCGCCGGAACGTGGAGGAGAACTACCGGGCGCAGATCGAGGCGATGTACGCGGACGAGTGAAGAGTGAAGGGTGAAGGGTGAAGGGTGGAGGGTGAAGGGTGGAGGGTGAAGGGTGAAGGGTGGAGGGTGAAGGCTGTTGTTGCTGGGCTGCAACGTTGCGGTATGGCCACCACGTCAATCCGCGTGGCGTGGCATCACCTAACTCGTTGTGCGAAAATGCGATAGCCGCCTTTTCGGTCGTGGCATGAGGCCTGCTCCCGGTGGATGGGTCAGTTGGATGTCCTTCCCCTCGAGGAGCTTCCCAATGCGTTCCCCCCTGTTCGCTGCGGCAGTGCTTATCGCCCTCGCCGCGCCAGTCGCGGCCCAGAACAACACCGGCGGCTCGGGCTGGTCCGTGAACGTGTTCACGGTTTCCTCCGGCACCTGGTCCGGCTTCTACACGGCCTTTGCCCCGGCCACCGCCATCCCGACACCGTGGCAGGACAACAACGCGTCGGCGCGGTGGATTTCCGCCTGGCCGAATTACTCGACCTCGCCGGGCGCGGGCGACTACAATCGGGCCACCGACGCCAATGCCCGCTACCAGTACCTGTACCGCTACACCTTCGCCCAGCCAGTGGGCACCGGACTCGTCGGGTTCACGATGGGATGGGACAACATCCTCAAGGGCTTCCAGTTCGACGGCGGCGGGGTGCTCTCGCCGCCCAGCGCGTATGAGGTGGGTCTCACGAACGAGCGGACCGTCGATTCGTACTTCGGATTCTGCCGCAGCAGCGACGCCATCCACAACTCGACCGACGCGGTCTGCACCGCCGACTTCCGGGTACCGACCACGAACGGCGCACGGTGGGTCGACTTCTTCGTGTGGGGTGACGGCCAGACGGACGGCATGTACCTGGAGTGGGATGGCAATGGCGTCCCGACTGACGTCGTCCCCGAGCCAGCCACGATGACGTTGCTGGCCACCGGCCTGATCGGCCTCGCCGCCTCCTCAATCCGCCGCCGCCGGAAGCTCGACGCGTAAGCCAACGGCACCAGGGTGTGAAAAGCGGAGGGCGGAGGGCGAACAGCGTTCCGCCCTCCGCTTTTCGCTCTTCACCCTCCACCCTCCACCCTCCACCCTCCACCCTCCACCCTTCACCCTTCACCCTTCACCCTTCACCCTCCACCTTTCACCCCTTCCGCACCACCCACAGCCCTTCCACCGCCCCCAGGAGCTGATCGCCCGGCCCGAGTGGCGGCGGCTCGCCCTCGCCGACACAGCGCAGCCCCGGCAGCACGCTGGCGAGTCCGGCCGACGTCGAACCGGCGGCATCAGCACCAAGCACCACGCCGCGCATGGCGTGGCGCTTGATCGGCCACGCCGCCGCGCGGACGACGCTCACCGAGTCCGACGCGACCAGCGAGCCCGGCGGATTTACCGCCACGAGCCGCACCCCCGGCAGCGCCGCAACGAGCGCCTCGGCGTGGTGCGCCGCACGCCCAGCCAGCGCGACCCACCCCCCAGGCCCCTCGAGGCCGAGCATTGCCAGGACCGCTTCGGCGTCGAACGGCGGCTCCGCGTCATCGACGGACGGCACCTCCCCGAAGGTCGGCACCCCGTCCTCCCACGCGGTGGACCAGCCGCAGAACGGGCAGCCGAGGTGCCCCGCCACGACGCGTCGGCCCTCGAGATGCCCGGGAAGGAGCACCAGGAACTGCTCGTCGTGCGCGCCGGGACACTTGAGGTGGTCGGTCAGCTCGATGTGCATCAGGGCCGGAACTCCACCCACGAGAGCTGCCCGGCCGCGACCGTCACCACGCGCTCGACCCATCGCTCGCCGATGCGCACGCGGAGCCGGCGCGTGCCCGCCGGGACGTCGCTGATCGCGAAGTGCTCGCCGTACATCGGCGACGGCGCGTTGCGCGGTCCGTAGGTCTCCGCGAAGGCGAACGGTGTCTCGCGCGGCCACGGCTTGGCCACGCCGTAGATGCGCGCCTGGGGCACGGGCCGTCCGGTCGCGTCGAAGACCCGGCCCGCGATCGCCC
>JANRLG010000006.1:0-35191 GCA_033762835.1 Thermoanaerobaculia bacterium | reverse complement strand
CAGGTTGGCCGAAGTCGTGTTGTCCACCGGCAAGGTCGCCGCGCTATGGCAGGAAATGCAGGACCCGGTGCCGAAGGGGTTCTTGGGGTCGTAGAGCGTCTGCAGGTAGGTCTCGACGACCGAGTTCGAGAGCAGGCTCGGTACCGCGTTCTGGGGGAACTTCGGATCCGGCGGATCGGTGAGGCTCGCGCCCCACTGGGTGCCGATCAGCATGTAGTTCTGGAACACCGAGCCGACCGCCGCGAGCTGGCCGCGCCACTGCTGGTTCAACTCGGACGTCAGGGTATAGATGTCGTAGCAGCGCGACACCTGGGTGCCCACGGTCGGGGTCGCCGGGTTGCCGGTCGGGGTCAGGAAGGCCTTGGCGTACGGCTGGCTGGGGTTCCAGGAAAAAGGAGTTCCCGAGCTGTTGGGGGTCGGTGCCAGGTTGACCGCGCAACCCGGGCAGTTCGGAGAATTGTAAGAGTACGTCTGGCCCGCCACGGTGGCGGCCGTGCAGTTCAGGTTGCCGAACCACGAGCAGTTTCCGGGGTTGGCCGGGTCGCAGGCGTTTTGCGCCAGCGGCGCGTTGTCGACGTGCTCGAAGGTCGACCAGAACCACTCGGGCTCAAGAGCGTTGTCGGTCAACGGGTTCTTCTGGATGATGTGCATGGCCACGAGGCCCATGTCCACCGGCGCGCAGATCGGCTGGCCGCCGGTCACGAGGTCCGGGGCGACCATCAGGAAGGCCGGCACCACGAAGTACTTGGTCTGGTTCTGGGAGCGTTGGGCCGGGTCGAGCACGCGCCAGGCCGCCTTGATCTCGATCGCGCCGGTGGTGCTGGTTTCCCGGATCGAGGGAAAGTCGACGGTCTGGCCGGCTTTGACGAAGGCGCCTTGGCCCGCGAGGTTGGTCAGGCTCCAGCTCTTGTTGCCGCGCGGCGCCTGGAGGTAGCTCACCTCGATGTCATTCACGCGCCGTTCGTAGATCGTCCAGTTGCCGGAGACGTCGATGAGCGGGTCCCCGGTCGCGGCTTGGATGTACTCCTCGTTGTTCGCTCCGGGCTGGCCCTTGCCGTTCGAGGCGATGGAGAAGACCATGGCCCCGGCAGGAATGTTGTTGCAGTTCGCCTGCACCGGGCTGTTCCCGAAGATGTCCGCCACCCGCGGCCAGGACTGCCAAACCCGAAGCCCAGACCCCTGGAGGCCCTGTTGGGCCGGTTGGGACACGGCGCTCGCCGTCCAGTTGAGGGCGACGAAGGTCTGCCAGGAAAGGTTGTCGAAAGGCGTTTGGGGGTCGGTAGCCGCGGAGGTCGGTAGGCCGCCGAGAATGCCGTTGTAGGCCACCTTCTGGGCGATCGCGGGGTTGGGGCCGATGTCGCCCGGGATCACCGGGCACAGCGGCGACGCCGCAGAGCCGCCCGTGTCGCTGAAGCAGAAGTCCGCCTGGGGTACATACGCCGCGGTGGGGGGCGGGGCCGTGATGGTCGGAGCCGGTGGCTCCTTGGGAGCACAGGAAGTCAGCAGAACTACCGCAAGTGGGGCCAACGGAGCGAACCAAGACCAACGATGAACCATGAATCCTCCTCCTTTCGAGTGAAACGCGAGGTCCAAGAGCACCGTTCGTGCCAAGGGCGAAGCGAGACAGGGAGGGTGTTTGGTGGCGGGCGAGGAGTGTCGGACGGTGTCGCGGGTGGTGTCGGACAGGGACCGGGAGGCCGACGAGCCACGAAGCGGCTCGTCGCTCAATCGGCGCTGAATTCGACGCTCGCCACCCGGCCGTTCGAAAGCCGAACGATGCCGACGTCGGAGTCGAAGGCCCCAGCGGTCGAGTGGCGGACGATCAACGTCTCGCCCTGGGCCGCGAGGGTGTCCGGTTTCGTTGCGAACCGACGGTAACGACTCAGGATCGGATGAATCTCCGCCTCCGTCATGCCGACACGAACTCGGGCGAGATCCCGAAGGAAGGGCTTCCGAGTCGTCCAGTCCACGAGATGGAGCGTTGCCAAGGCGGCGAGCAGGATCACGAGCGCTGCCAGCGGACCCTTCTGGCGGCGAACCGCCACGGGCCGAACGAGTGCCGCCGCTGCGACCACGGCAAGCGAAACATAAAGAAACCGGGCGACGGGGTAGGCGAAGACGAGCTCGCAAAGCGCGAAAAGAGTGAGCGTCAGGGCGGAGATCAAGAGGAGAGCGAAACGCATGGCCCTAGGCTAACCGAGGTTGGAGGCTCCGCAACAGGGCCGGTTCCGTTTCACGATTCCTCGTCGCGGTAAAACCGGAATAAATCCTCGAGCGTCCGCCCGGGAACCGACGGGAACCCGCTGCCGACGGCCAGGTGCTCGATGCGATCCACCCGGAAGTTGCGGAAGCTCGCGCGCAGCTCGCACCAGGCGCCGAGGGTCCAGGTTTCGCCCCAGTAGAACAGACCCAGGGGTTGGACGGTGCGTTCGCTCGCTTGGCCCTGGGCGTCCCGGTAAGCGAAGGTCACGCGGTTCCGGGCGCGCACGGCGTGGCGTAGGGTCGTCAGCCGCTCGCCGGCGGCGCGCCGCGGACGCAGGTTGAGTGCGAACAGCGCGGCGCCCGCCACGCGCTCCCGGAGCGGCTCGGGCAGGGCACTTTCGATCTTCGCCAGGGCGTCGGCGGCGGCCGCGGCGAGAGCCGGGTCGCCCCAACCGCGGACGACCCGGGCGCCGAGTACGAGAGCCTCGATTTCGTCTTCGTCGAACATCAGGGGCGGCAACTCGTAGCCGCGCTCGAGCACGTAACCCACCCCGGCCTCGCCGCGGATCGGCACGCCCTGGAGCGAGAGATCTTCGATGTCCCGGTAGATGGTGCGTTCCGAAACTTCGAGAGCCTCGGCCAAGGCCCGCGCCGTGGTCGCCCGGGGGCGGGCACGGCGCAGGCGCTGGACGAGTTCGAAAAGGCGATCGGCGCGGCGCACGGGCCGATCTTAATTCTGGAGCTTCTCCCAGAGGCCGAAACGGGCGCCGGTGGGGTCGACCAGCATGGCGCCGGAGCCCTGATCGGGTACGTCGAAACGCGCCTCGAGCACGGTCGCGCCGAGCTCCCGCGCCCGCGCGACAGCAGCGTCCAAGTCCGCGACCTGGAGGTAGGGCTGCCAAAACGAGGGCGTGCCGGCGGTGCCCATGAGCCCTGCGCCGGGGCCTTCCCCGGTTGCGATCTCGGTGTAGGCCCCCATGGGGGTCGTCAGCGTCTTGAAGTTCCAGTCGGTCAGCGCGGCATAAAAGCGGTGCGCTGCCTCGGCGTCGGTCGTGTGCAGCTCGGCGTAACAAATCGGGGTGGCCATGGTTTCGTCTCCGGTCGTCGGGTGTCGGTCATTCGACGCCGGAGACGATGGCAGGGGGCTCCTGACAGCGTGGTGTCAGGAGGGTGGGCGTTGCCACACGAAGGCGATCTTGTCGTCCGTGGACTCCCAACGGAAGCCGGCCCGGGGGTAGAGGCTGATGTCCGCGGGGCCGGGTGACGGGCCGCAGTCCACGGTGATGGCATTGGCTTGCAGAACCGCCAGGAGCTGATCGAGGAACCGAAGACGAATCTCGACGGCGGCCAGTCCGGGCGCAATGAAGATGTCGTTCTTGTGCCAGAGGTAGGAGCCCTCGACGGCGCCAGTCTGCACTTCGGCGATCCCCACGAGAAGATCGGAGCTCGCGGAGTCCAGGAAGCAGCCATATCGAGTGGACCCCGGTTGCGGTTCCGCAAATCGGCGGGGCCAGCGGTCCCAAGCGAAACCTGCCGGTAGTTCGAGCTCGCGAACCTCGAGCGCCAAGCTTTCCACGCCGCTCAAATCGAATTTCCTCTCGACGAAGTCGGCGAACTCCTGGGAATGAAGGGGCGCCAGCCAAGGCCACCAGAATTTGACCGACTCCGAGGCCGTCCAATGCGCCACCGTATTGCGCCAACCCCGGTACTGGGAGTGGGAGGGATCGCGGCCGAAGGCGGTGGACTGCTGGGCGGTCTCCAGCAGCCGAATGGCCCGGCGGACGAACGGCAGTACCTTCACCAAGGTCTCGGGATTGCGGCGCGGTGGGGTCGTTTGCCACACCGGGGGATAAACCTCGGCGAGCAGAGCCCGCCCGTCCTCGTTGTCCCACATCGCCTGTTCGAGCTCCGCCCACTGCTCGCGGAGCTTTTTGACTTGGTCGGAGTCGTCCCGCGGTGGCGGGCGCCAGGAGATCCGCGCCTGGGCGAACAGCAGCGAGGCGTCGGTCACCGGCTGGCCGCGCCGGGCGGCCACGGCGCCGAGAGATTGGAACGCGGATGTCACCACATGCTCCCCAAGCCGGCGGTAGGACTCCCACTGGGCTTCGTCGAAGAACTGATCGAGCGTCGTTTCGTGGGGAAAGACCTTATTGCGCTGGGCATACTGGGCGACGTCCGAAGGTTCGTCGCCGGTCAGGGTCGGCTTGATGTAAAGCAGGATTCCGCGATCACCAGCCGGGTAGCGGATTTCCCCTGCCACCATCGGGCGTTCGGCGCGGCGCTCGGGGCCCTTGGGCCGGAGCGGTGTCGTGTCGAGCTCGATCTCGACGCCGAAGTCCTCGCGCACCCGACGGATGGCGTTTCCGAGGTCGTCGAAGGCCACATCCGGGTCGGCGCCACAGTCGGAGATCAAGATGTAGCGGCAGTGGCGGCGTACCAGCTCGTACAGACCCAGGTTGTCGAAGTGGGCGCCATCCGAGAGGAACTCCCAGTCGCCGCCCGTGCGCGATTGCCCGAATAGTTCGCGGAAGAAGAACCAACCGGGCCACCTCGGCGGGGTCTTCACCGCCCCGTCGACCCCGGGCACCCACCGCCCGAGCCGCAGATTGAACGCCGTCAGCAGAAAGGTCACCGGCCAGCCGAGTTCCATCGACAGGTTGCCCATGTGGCTGTTGAAGGCGGAACCGGAAGCTGTCATGGCGGCGCCGAGCGAAAGCTCGCCGCGACGCCACGGTCGCCAGCGACCGCCGACCTGGAGGCCCGAGCGGCTGATCACGGCACTTTCGGCGCCGCGGTGGAGAGTCTTGAGCGAGTCTCCTGCGAGGTCGTTGGCGGCGCAGCAGATCAGGTGGAAAGGTTTGCCGGTGGGCAACTTGTCGACCGGGAAGTCGTCCGCGGCGCACTCCGCGGCTTCGAGCGATCGCTCCGGATTCGTGGCCCCGAGATAGGCGCGAACCAACCGGGCGCGGTAAAACGAGTGGAAGCTGACGCCGTGGGGATCGAAGAACAGCAAGGCGCCGCCCAGCAGGCCGAGGACGGCTCCGGCCGTCACCAACAGCCCGTCGGTACTCCACTTCAGGGAAACTTCGGCGAGTCCGGCCGAAATCAGGATGCCGAGGGCGACGATCGTCACGAAGGCGAGGCCCGTCAGGAGCCACGGCTTGAGTCTGCGCCCTGCGGTCTCGCCGGACGTCGGGGCCGATGCGCTGGGCAGGAACCGCCGTAACCAGGTGAAGGCCGAGCCGCTGGCCCCGGCCACGCCGACGGCGCTCAACACCCCGGCTACGCCCACTTCGGCGACCCTCGAACCGAGGAGCCACGCCACGGCGGCGACCGACCAGAGAACGGCCAGCAAACCAAACCGGCTCAGCACACGGTCGAAGGCCCCGAGGAAGCGGCGACCCTCGAGCTGCTCTTCAGACCGGCTTCGAATCGTGCGCGCGAAGACGAGCATGAAGACCAGCACCAGCCACACCGCAGCCGGCGCGAGCAGACCACCGGCGACGAGGCTGAACTCTCCGGTCGGCGCCGGGGTCAGCAGCAGGACGGCGGGAGTCGGAAGCAGGCTCCACACGAGCCACCAGAGTCCAGCTCCGACGAAGCTGGCGGCGATTGCACAGGCGGCATAGGCAGGCGCGGCACGGGCTGCTTCTTCCTCTTGACGATGCTTCAGCCAGACCCACTCGAACCCGAGCTGGGTGAGGAGCGAGAGCCAAAAAAAGGCGAACGCCGCGGAGACGCCGTTCCCCCGGCTGTCGAAGGCGCTGTCCTGGGTCAGAAGCCAGACCGCCGCGAGGAACAACAGCAAACCGGCCGCGAGGGTCGCAAGGGCGGCCAGCAGTGCCGGCACCAAGCCACCCACCAAGGCGGCCACGAAGCGGCCGGTCTCGAAGGACAACCACTGCAACCGGGGCCGCAGGAAATTGCCGAAACGCCGCAGGTGAAGGAGCTCGGGCGGCTCGTGGTCGGTAGTGCCGTTCTTGGGAAACTCGTTTACGTCCTTACCGGCGTGCTGCTTCCGCCAAGCGGACCAGAAGCTGCCGATGTAGCCGCCGCCGGAGACCGTTGCCAGGTAGTCGAAGAGACCTAGTAGCCCGAGGCCGGCAAGCCCCTGCAACAAGCCCAGGTTGAAAGTCGCAGAGCGGATTCCGCCTCCTGAAAGGCCGAGGCCCACGAGATCGGTCCGAGGCGGCTCGCGGCGCCACTTGCAGGCCTCGACGTACGGCGGCTCATACGGCCAACAGTGGTCCCGGCTAGCATCTTCGCGCACGAGCAACTGCTCGAGATTCGGCGGCGTGGCTACCCCGCGGTTCTGCTCGCGGTCTTTCAACGCACACCCCCCACGAATTTCGGGCAACGCAAGACGAAAGGCTCGAAGACTTGGCCGAAAAACCAAGAGTCCCCGACCCGCACGGCTACCGAGGCAGCGCTGATTTGGCCACCGTCGTCTTCGAAGACCGGTTTGCTTCCCGACGCGAGGTCCAGTTCGGTCACCTGACTGGGGGAGGGGGCGCGCGCGGAAGCTTTGTGTTGTAGGAAGCTCCTCAAGCTCGGGTGCCCTGCGACGAGCAAGCGGGTACGCGTAGCGTCCGCCCAGGAGAGGTTGTCGGGCCCCGCTACTTCAGCGAGGACCTCTGGTCCCGAGGAGGACTCCGCGCGGGCACTCGCCGTCTCCAGCCGGTAGATCCTGCCCTCGGCCGTCGAGGCCACGAAGAGCTCCTGGCCTTCGTTGCGCTCGCCGATGCCGTTCAGGTAAGTCCCGAACCGCGGGCCCTCCTCCCACTTCCCCGGACATCCCGGTTTTGCCGGCGGCAGGGTGCAGGTGAAGTGGACCAGGCGCGAGTCGACGTTTCGTCGGAAGAGTCCCTCGCGGACGGCGGCGAACCCGTCTGCCGGGTTCGTGACCCAAACAGTGCCGTCGGGAAGGGCCACGAGGTCGTTCGGGTTGGTGAGCTTCTCGGGATCGGCGAGCCGGGTCAGGAAGCGCAGGGCCTCCTGCTCGACTTGGAACACCTCCACACTTGAGACCTTCGCCAAGTCCTTCGCGCCTGCGAGGCAGCCGGCTCCCGGGCGGGTGTCCGCCTCGTCGTGATGATTGATGACGTAGAGGTACGACTTGCCGTCGTGCACCACGAGGGACATTCCGTGGGGGTGGAACGAGCACCCGTCGCGCCCGACGAGCGGCAGGCGACGGGGCCGGTCGTCGCTTGCTCCCAAACCGTAGATAGCCCCTTGCGGCAGCGGGTCCGGTCGTCGATCCTGGGACGAGATCAGCAGGCGGGCGGTGCCCGAATCGCGGGTCTCGAGCTCCAGATCCTCGGGACCAGGCACCCCCCGGATCGCCACGCACGATGCCCCGGGCGGCGGGGTCGAGCCTTGTGGGCGGCTGTAGGAAGCCAGCAGCGTCGCCGTGCCGCTGACCGCCAGAACGACGAGACTGAGGCGGGAGATCGCTCGGGCTAGAGCCAGCCCCGGAGGGTCCTTCTCACGGTCCATGTGGGAAGGGACGGACCGTAGCGCTGTTTTTTCGCGTCAGCTCCGGCCGCCCACCACCGTGCCCGCGATCACCCGCTCCCCGCAGCCGAAGACCAACGCGTCGGCGAGGTGGTCCTCCGGGACGCCGGCCAGCTCGAGGGCATCCAGGTCGACGAGCACGAAGTCGGCCCAGTGGCCGGGCTCGAGGCGGCCGGTGGGGATTCCCAGGGAGCGGGCGCCGCCGCGGGTGGCGAAGTGGAGGAGGCGAGGGGCGACGTCGCCGTCGGCGTCGAGGACGATACCCCGCTTTTGGCGCGCGAGGCGTTGGACGAGCTCGCACCAGCGCATCTCATCCAAGGTCGAAATGCGCGCGTTCGAGTCCGACCCGAAGGCGACGTGGCCGCTGGCGGCCAGGAAATCGGGCAGGTTCGAGATGCCGTCGCCGAGGTTGCCCTCGGTCGTCGGACACAGGCAGACGGTGGCGCCGGTGGCGGCGAAGCGGGCGAGGTCCGTGGGGGTCGTGTGGGTGGCGTGCACCGCCGTCGACTCGGGGCCGATCGGCAGCAGGTCGAGCAGCAGTGCCAGCGGCCGTTTGCCGTAGGCCGCCAGGCACTCGTCGATCTCGATCGGTTGCTCCTCGGCGTGGAAGTGCACCACCATCCCGCGCCGCTGGGCCTCGGCGTGCAGCTCGGCGAACTCGCCCGGCGTGGCGGCGCGAATCGAGTGGGGGGCGAGACCGAGGGACTGCGTCGTTGGGTCGATGGCCTTCTCGAGGCGGTCCACCTGGGCCCAGAAGGCGTCCAAAGACGCCGTCCGGAAGTGGCGCTGACCGCCGGCCAGGGGTCGGCCGGGGCCGCCGTGGGCGTACCAGCTCTGAAGTAGGACGAGCCGGATGCCCGCGGCTTTCGCGGCCTCGAGCACCCGAAAGTCGAGCTCGAAGTCCGGTGCGTCGGGATGGGCGTGATGGAGGTAGTGGAACTCACCGACGGTCGTGATCCCGGCCCTACGCATCTCGCAAAACGCCTGCAAGCACACCGCTTCGAAGGCGTCCGGGCCGAGGGTCGTGACCAGCTCGTACATCGCTTCCCGCCACGTCCAGAAACTGCCCGCGCCCGCCGGGAAAGTCTCCCCCCGGCCGCGCAGGCCGCGCTGGAAGGCGTGGGAATGAACGTTGACGAACCCCGGAAGCAGTGCCGTGCGAGGCAGCCGGTCCGTGACGGCGCCGAGCTCCTGGCCCACGGCGGTGATCTTGCCCACGGCGTCGACGGCGAGACGCACGTCACGCTCGAAGCGCTCCCCCGTCCAGGTCAACTCGGCGGCGAATACCCGGCTCATGCCAAGTCCTCCCGGCAAAAAAGGTCGATCAAGCGGTCGACATGGCCACGGACGAGATCGAGGTCGGCTTTGGGTACGAACTCGTCGGGCTGGTGGGCGACGGTGATCGAGCCCGGGCCGAAGATCGCGCAGTCGAGCCCCAGTTTCGCCAACCAGCCGGCATCCGTGGCATAAGAAACGGCGCCGCCTTCTTCGAGGTTCAGGAGTTCGCAGAGGGCGCGATGGATGGGCGCCTCCGGTGCCAGCTCCATCGGCGGCGAGGCCGAGAGCACCTCGAGTTCGAAGCCGTGGGGGCCGGCGGCCCGAGCGAGGGCGGCGCGGACGCGCTCGACCAGGGGCGCGACTTCGAGGCCGGGCAAGAGCCGGATACCGATTTCGAAGACGCAGCGTTCGGGCACCACGTTGATGGCCGCGCCGCCCGCGATGGTGCCGACGTTGAGCGTGGGTGCCGGAGCGTCGGGAAAGCTCGCCGAGGCCGGGACGCGCATGGCGGCTAGCTCGGCCTGGACGGCGTCGAGGGCGACGACGGCGCGCGCGGCGCGTTCGATGGCGTTGTCGCCCAGGTGGGGGTAACCACTGTGGGCGCTTTTGCCGAAAAACGTCGCACGGAGCTTCAAGTGACCTTTGTGCAGGCGCACGAGGCCGAGCTCGGTGGGCTCGCCGATGACCGCGGCCCGCGGGAGGACGAGGCGATCGGCAGCGGTTTCGTAAAGCCGCTGGGCACCGAGACAGCCCAGCTCTTCGTCGTAGGTCAAGACGAGCACGAGCGGGTGCCGGAGGGTTGCTGGATCGAGGGTGATCGCGGCGGCGACGGCCAGGGCCACGAACCCTTTCATGTCGCAGGCTCCGCGGGCCACATAGGTTTCGCCGCGGTCGGTCAACCGGAAGGGCGGAGACGACCAGCGTTCTCCCGCGGGGACGACGTCGGTATGACCCGAAAGCACCAGGCCGGCGCGAGTGGCCGGGTTCACCGGCGGCCCGACGCGGGCGACCAGCGTCGCCTTGCTGCCGTCCGCGGAAGGATAGCGCTCGAGGAAGACCCCGGGGCGTGTGAGCACCGCTTCGAGGTAGGCCACCAGCTCGAGATTCGAGTTCCGGCTCGTGGTGTCGAAGGAGACCAGCCGGGTGAAGAGGTCGGTGAAGGTTGGGTTCACGGTGGGTAAGCCTAGCAGCCCCGAGCTTTCCCCGAATCGGCTGGCACCTCGGAAGGCTAGTCGAAAGCCACTCCCGAATCGGCTGGCACCTTGGGTGGAAGCTGCTAGACTGGCCGGGCTGGAGAGTTCCTGACGGTCGCTCTCGTCCTTCGCGGCGGGAGAGGAAAGTCCGGACTCCCACGGGTGGCATGCTCGCTAACGACGAGGCGTGGCGACGCGACGGAAAGTGCAACAGAGAGCAAACCGCCGGGCGCCTTCGGGAGTTCGGTAAGGGTGAAAGGGTGCGGTAAGAGCGCACCGCTCGGCCGGCGACGGTCCGAGGCACGGCAAACCCCATGCGGAGCAAGACCAAATAGGGAAGCGGACTCGCGGGCCACCCGTCCCGCTCGCACCTCTCGCAAGAGGGACTGCGACCAGCTTCCGGGTAGGTTGCTCGAGGCCGTCGGTAACGGCGGTCCCAGAGGAATGACCGTCCCCACCGTTCGCGGTGGTGACAGAATCCGGCTTACGGAGCCCTCCAGCACTTCATGATCGCTGCTCCTCTTCCTCCCGCCGTCCGCTCGGGCGATCGTGTCGGCGTCGCGGCGTTGTCGGGTCCGGTGGACCCGGAGCGTCTGGAGCGCGGGCTCGCGGCGCTTGAAGATCTCGGCTTCGAGCCCGTGCCGGCCCAGAACCTGGGTGCCCGGGCCGGCCTGTTCGCCGGTTCGACGGAGGAGCGGCTCGGAGCGTTCCATCGATTGGCGGAACGGCAGGATGTCCGGGCGATCTTCTTCGCGCGCGGGGGCTCGGGGCTCCTGAGCCTGCTGCCGCGCATCGATTGGGCTTTGTTAGCCCGCCATCCACGCGCTTATGTGGGGTATTCGGACCTGACGCCGCTGCTGTTGGCGATTCCGAAGCGGTTGGGCTTCGCGAGCTTCCACGGGCCGATGGTGGCGGCGGATCTAGCGCGAGGGTTGACAGGTGAGGAACGGGAGAGCCTGCTCTCGAACCTCTCCGGCTCGGGGTGCCAGCCGATTCGGGGTAACGTCCTGCGGGGCGGCCGCCCGGTGGTAGGTCCCTTGGTCGGCGGCTGTCTTTCGCTGTTGACCGCCACCCTGGGGACACCGTGGGCGCCGGACACTCGCCGTGCGGTTCTGTTCTTGGAAGATGTCGGGGAACCGATGTACCGGCTCGATCGCATGTTGACCCACCTGCGGCTGTCGGGTAAATTGGCCGCTCTTCGAGGAGTGGTTTGTGGCCACCTCGCGCCGGTCGACGAGGCCCGTCCCGACCTACCGTCGTGGGCTACGCAGCTCCTCGGGAGTCTCGGGGATTTCGCCGGTCCAGTGTTGACTCGGCTGCCCGTGGGCCACGAGCCACCGAACTGGACACTGCCTCTGGGCGCGCGGGTGCGAGTCGATCCGGGGGCTGGGACCCTCGAGCTGATCAGGTGACCATGACGCAAAAGACCGTATTCAAGACCACTGGCCGCAAGTCGGCTTCCCGCCACAACATTGTGGAACTCGAGCCGGGAGAGTGGATTTTCCGCGAGGGAGACCTCGGGACGGAGATGTACATCGTCCAAGACGGTCAGGTGGAGATCCTCAAGACTCTCGGGGAAGATCAGTTTCAACAGCTACTGGTGCTCGAGCGTGGGGACTTCTTCGGCGAAATGGCTCTGCTCGAGGATCTGCCGCGGGCTGCGGGCGTCCGCGCCCTACAGCCGACGAAACTACTCGAAATCAACGGCTCGACCTTCGACCAGATGCTGCGCGAGAACCCGGAGATCGCGGTTCGTATGATGCGCGCCTTGTCGCGCCGCTTGCGCGAAACGGACGCCCTCGTGCGGAAACTAGGGGGCCAGCCCTCGCAAGCGGCACCGGCACCTCCGATGCCCGAGGTGGGGCGGTCGCCGCGGGTCGGCAACGGCCCGGAGCGTCTCGTTCACAACAAGTCGGGCATGGAGTTTCCCCTCGCTGGATCGGAAACGACGATTGGACGCAAGGATCCGGTCACTGGCATCTACCCGGATATCGACCTTTCTCCCGTGGACCAACAGCGCTCCATCAGTCGTCGCCACGCCAAGATCTACCGCCGGGGAGAGAAGTTCTTCGTGGCCGAGGAGATCGGCACCATGAACGGGACCTTCGTCAACGGCGAACGGCTCGAAACCGGCGTGCCGTCGGAAATGAAGCCGGGGGACGAAGTGCGGTTCGGCGTGATCGAAACGCGGTTCGTGCTCGAGTAGCGTCTCCGTCCAAGGTGCCACCCTCTTCGGGGTCCCGGGTGGCAGAAGCAAAAAAACTCCGGGGAGCTGACAGATCGAACGCGCCCTTCTCGTCAGAGAGGGGTCATGAAGGAACTACGTCATCCGGCCCCCAGCCGCCTCTATGAGGTCACCGTCACCACGTTCCAGAACCGGCCGCTGCTGCGTCCGAGTGCCGAGGTCAATGAGCTGATCGTGGGAGTGCTCGGGCGGGCTCAGCGAAAGTATGGGATCGAAATCCATGCCCCGGTGTTTCTTTCGACCCACTACCATGCTCTGCTGACCGCACCGGACAACTTGCAACTGTCTCGCTTCATGGGGTTCGTGAACTCCAACATCGCCCGAGAAGTCGGTCGGTTGATCGGCTGGCGGGACAAGTTCTGGAGTCGGCGATACCGGGCCATCCCCGTTTCGGAGGAAGAAGAGGCTCAGGTTGCTCGCCTCCACTATCTACTCGCACACGGCGTCAAGGAAGGGTTGGTGGCTCGTGCTGAGGAGTGGCCGGGAGTGAACCCGTGGGCCTCGTTGCGGGGCGAGGGATCAATGACCGGAACTTGGTTCGACCGGACGCGTGCCTACGAAGCCCGGAGGTCGTGCAAATCGTTCGATCCAAGAGAGTTCGCCGAGCTGGAGACGGTCGTCCTGACACCCTTGCCGAGTTGGCGCCACTTGGACGCCGAGGCCCGGCTGCGTCGGCTCGAACAGATGTCTGCCGACATCATCGCCGAGGGGGAGGCGCTGCGTCGAGCTTCGGGCCGAGCGCCACTCGGAGTCTCGGCCGTACTCGCCCAGGACCCGACCGAGCGACTTGTGGTCGTCGAAAATTCACCCGCTCCAGCCATCCATGCAGCCAGCCGGGCTGTACGCGACGCCTACTGGACCATCTACCGAGGATTCGCAGAGGCCTTCCGAGAGGCTGCCGAGGCTCTCAAAGCAGGTCACCGCAGGGTGGTTTTCCCCCCTGGTAGCTTTCCGCCGCATCTGCCGTGGGTGCCTCTCGAAGCTCGTTGATTTTCTTAACGGTTGGCGAGGCAATGTGGTCGGCTCGCAGGCGGAGCCCTGCGTCGAAGAACTGTCGTAGGGTCGGTTAGCAATCCCGCGAGCGAAAGACAGCCCTCGAAACCCCGTGAAGTCGATCGTATCGGTGGTCGTGCATGGGTAGAGAAGGCGCCTCTGCCCCCGGCGAAGCGGTCTTTGACTCCGAATCGGGTGGCACCTGGTGCGGTATGATCTTGGGCTCTACACGCGCGGACGGACGGGTCCGCTCACTCGCGAGGAGTCCCCGTGGCGGACAACAAGATCGTTCTGTCCGGAATGCGATCGACCGGCAAGATCCATCTCGGTAACTACTTCGGTGCCATCAAGAACTGGGTCGATCTCCAGGGCCGGGACGACCTGCTCTGCTATTACTTCGCGGCGGATTGGCACGCGTTGACCAGCGACTATGCCGATCCCTCGCGAATTGCCGAGAACACCCTGGAGGCCGTGGCGGACTGGATCGCCGCGGGCCTCGATCCCGAGCGCTCGGTGATTTTCGTGCAGTCCCTCGTGCCCGAGCACGCCGAACTCCACCTCCTGTTGTCGATGTTGACTCCCCTCGGCTGGCTCGAGCGGGTTCCGACCTACAAAGACCAGATCAAGCAGATCGAGAACAAGGATCTGGAAACCTACGGCTTCCTCGGCTATCCGGTCCTGCAGACGGCCGACATCATCCTGTACCGCGCCCATTTCGTTCCCGTCGGCGAGGATCAAGCCAGTCACCTCGAGATCAGCCGGGAGATCACCCGTCGCTTCAACGGCTTTTACGGCGAGGTCTTTCCCGAACCCAAAGCGCTCTTCACGCCGACGCCCAAGGTGCCGGGGCTCGATGGGCGGAAGATGTCCAAGTCCTACGGCAATTCGATCAGCCTCGCGGACACGCCCGAGGAAATTCGGGCCAAATGCAAGAGCATGTTCACCGATCCGGAGCGCCTGCGGCGCACCGACCCGGGCCGTCCGGAGGTCTGCAATCTGTTCCACTTCCATCGCTTGATGTCGCCCCCCGAGGTCCAGGACGAGGTAGCTCGCCAGTGTCGCGCGGCGGAGATCGGTTGTGTCCAGGACAAGGCCCTCGTCGCCGAGCGCATCATCGAATTCCTTGCCCCCATGCGCGAGCGGCGCGAGCGCATCGTGGCCGACCGCTCGACGCTTCTCGACATCCTGCGGGACGGTTCCAAGAAGGCCCGCGAGCGTGCCCAGGAGACCATGGCGCAGGTGCGCTCAGCCGTGGGCTTGGACTACGGCCGGTTCGACGGGGCTGCTCGCGGATGAGTCGACTGGCTCCGCGGACGCCCAGCCTGCTGCCTCCGGAATGGCGCATCGAGCTGCCGATCTTCGAAGGTCCGCTCGACCTGCTGCTGCACCTCGTCGAGTTGAACGAGGTCGAACTCGCCGATATCCCGGTGGCGCGGGTCTGTGACCAGTTCCACGAGTACCTGGCACTGGCCGAGTACTTGAACCTCGATCTCGCCGGCGAGTTCATTTACGAGGCGGCGGTGCTGATCCACTTGAAGTCGCGTATGTTGTTGCCCCGGCGCGACAAAGGCGAGGGTGGGCGCGCCGAATCCGACCCGCGCGAGGAATTGGTCCAGCGGTTGCTCGAGTACCGCCGGTACAAGGAAGCCGCGCAAGCTCTGGCCGAGGTGGACGTGTTGCGGCGCGGCCTGTGGACGCGGCGCGAGAACCCGGCCGATCGCCCCGCCGCCCGCGACGAGTCGGTCGACCTCGGCGACGTCTCATTGTTCGACTTGATGCGCGCCCTCCGCTCGGCCCTACAACGGTACGAAAAGGAACACCCGCCGCCGTTCCGTTTGCTCGCGGAGAGCTTTTCCGTCCGAGACCAAGTGCATCGGCTCCTCGGTCTCCTCGATGCCGGGCGTCCCTTCGATTTTCTCCACGATCTGCGCCATCGCTCGTGCCGGGCAGAGGCCATCGCGGCCTTCCTCGCGGTCCTCGAACTCGCCCGGCTTCATCTCGTGCGGATCCACCAAGCGGACAGTGGCGATCTCGTGCTCTACCGCACTACCCGGGAAGTGCGCCGAGAAGATCTCGAGGTTCTGGCATCGTGATGGATCGTCACGAATTGGAAGCGGCCCTCGAGGCCGTGTTGTTCGTGGCCGGCGAGCCGGTTTCGCGGGAACGACTTCTCGAGCTGTTCGAGGATCTCGAGCGGGCCGAAGTCGAGTCGGCCCTCGAGTCGGTGTTGCAACGTTACGGCGGTCCGAGTTCGGGCCTGCAGGTAGACGAGGTGGCGGGCGGTTTGCGACTGGTCACGCGGCCCGATGTCCACGACCACTTGCGGCGCTTTTTCGCGTCGGGTGGCGGCAACAAGCTTTCGATGGCGGCGCTCGAGACCTTGGCGATCATCGCCTATCGGCAGCCAGTCACGGGTCCGGAGATCCAAGAGCTCCGGGGCGTGAGCCCGTCCGGGGTGATCAAGACCCTGCTCGAACGCCATCTGGTGCGGATCGCCGGGCGCAAGGACGTGGTCGGCAAACCCTTTCTCTACTGCACCACCCGCGAGTTTCTGGTGCACTTCGGTTTGAAGAGCCTCAAGGACCTGCCCCCCCTGGAGGAGTTCGAAGAGACGTTCGGAGAGGAGCTGCCGCCGGCCCTGGCGGCGGTGGCCGGTGGGGAGTTGCGGCCCGTGGATCGTGAGGAGCTCTTCGCCCGCGAGCTCGCAGTCCTGACCGAGATCGATGCGGCGCGCGAGGAGGTCGAGTCGTGAGTGAAGAACGGATCCAGAAGTTACTGGCGAGGGCAGGGGTGGCTTCCCGGCGAAAGGTCGAGGAGCTGCTCGCTGCCGGCGTCGTGACCGTCAACGGCCAGGTGGCCGGCGTTGGAGACAAGGCCGACCCGGAGGTCGACGCCATCAAAGTCGAGGGCAAACGAGTCGATTTGCGACCGGTCGTGTCCCACCGCTACCTGCTGCTCAACAAGCCTCTCAAGTTCATGAGCACAGTGGACGATCCCGAAGGTCGGCCGACCGTGATGGACCTCGTGCCGCCGCAGTTCCGGAAGGCTCTCGTCCCTGTGGGCCGTCTGGACTTCCTGACCGAGGGCCTACTGCTGTTGACCGACGACGGTGAGCTGGCCCATCGCGTCGGACATCCGCGCTTCGGTTGCACCAAGGTCTACGAGGTCAAGGTCAAGGGTATGCCTTCCGAAGATGCCATCCGCAAGCTGCGCCAAGGAACCGTCATCGACGGCAAACGGACCGTGCCGCGTCAGGTGGTTGCGCTGCGCAAACCCGGACCCAAAGACGTCAAGAACAGCTGGTGGACGGTCGAGCTCGGCGAGGGCCGCAACCGGGAGATCCGCGAGATGTTCTTCCGCGTTGGCCACCCGGTCTCGAAACTGCGCCGGGTCGCGATCGGCCCGATCACCGACGCGGGGCTGCCGGTGGGCGCTTTGCGCGAGCTAACCAGTGCCGAGGTGTCGGCCCTGCGGCGGACGACGAGCCGGGTACGCAAGCCGCCGGTTGGGGTGCCGGAGGCGGCGGAGGGCCGGGTGCACGGGGCGAGGCGACCGCACCCCGAATCGGGTGGCACCTCGAGACGCCCCGAATCGGCTGGCACCCCGAGAGAGTCGTCCCGGGGGGCGGCGCGGCCCGGGCGCCGAGGAGAAGGCGGTGGGCGGCCGAGCGGGCGATCTGGTACCCCCGAATCGGCTGGCACCCGGCGGCGCGGTCCCGAATCGGGTGGCACCTCGCGGAGGCGGCCGTGAGTGGGGGGGTGGTCGTCGCCATCGACGGCCCCTCCGGCGTCGGCAAGAGCACTACCGCCCGCCGGCTGGCTGCCCGCCTCGGCGTGCCCTACCTCGACACCGGTGCCATGTACCGGGCGGTGGCCCTGAAGTGCCTCGAATTCGGCCTGCATCCGGACGATGGGCGGGCAGTGGAGGCACTACTCGAAGGGCTTGATCTTTCCCTGCAGCCGGGGCCGGACGGCCAGGCTTCGGTGAGGCTGGAGGGCCAGGACGTCGCCGACCGCATTCGCTCACCCGAGGTCACCGACGCGAGCTCTCGGGTCTCCGCTCATCCCGCCGTGCGGCGGCGGCTGGTGGCTCTGCAACAGGCCTATGCCCGCGAGCATGGCGGGGTCGTCGAGGGGCGCGACATCGGCACCCGCGTCTTTCCGGACACGCCCCACAAGTTTTTCCTCGATGCCGACCCCGAGGTGCGCCACCGACGGCGTTTCGACCAACTGACCGCCGCCGGCCGGGCGGTGTCGATCGAGGCGGTCACGGAGGAGATCGAGTCGCGGGACTTTCGTGATGCCCACCGCGAGGACTCGCCGCTCCAGTGTGACGACAGCTACCACCTCGTCGACACCACCGGATTGTCGGTGGACGAGGTGGTGGCCGAGATGGTCGCGGCCATCGCGGCGCGAGTTCCGCGGGGCGTCTAGATCCGTGACCGAGCGGCCCGTCCTCGTCCTGCTCGGGGCCACCGCCACGGGCAAGTCGGCCCTGGCCCTGACGCTCGCCGAGCGTTTCGGCGGCGAAATCGTGAACGCCGATGCTCTTCAGGTCTATCGCGGGCTGGACATCGGAACCGCCAAGCCGACGGCGGAGGAGCGCGCTCGCGTTCTCCATCACCTGATCGACGTCGTCGGCCCCGAGGAGCGATTCTCGGCAGGCGAGTTTGGCCGCCGCGCCCGCGCCGTGCTGGCCGAGATCCGAGCGCGTGGCCATTGGCCGTTGGTCGTGGGCGGCAGCGGTTTCTACCTGCGGGCTCTGCTCGAGGGGCTGTCGCCGGTGCCGCCCGGGGACGAGGAGGTGCGTGCGGACTTGCGCCGAGAGCAGGTTGAACTCGGCCTGCCCGCTTTGTACGAGCGGCTGCAGCGGGTGGATCCGGAAACCGCGGAGCGCTTGCCTGCGGGCGACGCCCAACGCATCTTGCGCGCCCTCGAGGTGGCTGCCGTCTCGGGGCGCCCGCTATCCGCCTGGATCGCAGCCAAACCCCTTGAGGAAGAAAGAGTAGCGGCTTTTCGGCTCGGATTGACGCTTCCGCGAACCATCTTGTACGATCGCATCGAACGTAGGGTCGTGTGGATGGTCGAGCGAGGGTGGGTTCGCGAAGTGGCCGAGCTGCTCGCACAGGGTATAGCCCCCGATTGCCCCGCCTTCCAGGCCATTGGTTACCGCCAGCTCGTCCGCCACGTCCAGGGAGACTGGACGCTCGATCAGGCACTCGCGGATATCGTCCAGGCTACTCGGCGCTTCGCCAAACGGCAGGAAACCTGGTTTCGACGCGAACCTGAAGTCCATTGGATCGACGCCCGCGATGCCGAGCGCGGTGCGCTACATGTCTTGTCCTCCATTTCGGGTGGAGACCCGGGGGTTGTTAATGCCTAAGCACGCCATCAACATTCAAGACGGATTTCTCTTTCAGAACCTCAAGGAAGCCCAGATCATGCACGTCGAGCTGATCACCGGCCGGCAGCTGGTGGGTCGCCTGCGCCGCTTCGATCGCTTCGCCGTGGTGCTCGAGAGCGAAGGCAAAGAAATCCTCATCTACAAACATGCCATCGCGACCATCGCGACCGCGCACTGACCGTTTCGCCTGGGTGTTGCCGGCTCGGCCTTGCGCCGGGCTCGCGATGCTGCTGGCGACACTGGTGTGGACCGCCTGTGCCGGCTCCGGCCCGCCGCCCAAGCCACCGCCGGCTTTGGGAGACGCTCTGCCCGCCTCCGATCGCGCCTACCTGCCGTCGCCTCTCGAAGGCGCCCCCGGTGCGCCCGAACCGGTGCGCGACGCCGCGGTGACCGAAGGGTACCGGCTCTTGGCCGCCCTCGGGGATTCCGCGGGCGCCGCCGCCCGCGCCCGCACGCTGCTGGCGGACGACGCGGATTACCGGCCCGCCGAGGTACTCCTGGGTCAGGTGGATTACCTGGCGGGCGACTATGCCGCGGTGGTCACGCGGCTCGAGGGCGTGGCCGAACGCGAACCGCGCTATACCGCCGCCTTGCTCCTGCTCGGCCGGTCGGCCGAGCGCCTGGGCGATCTCGCGAACGCCTACGCCGCCTATCTCTCGGTCTCCGATGCCTCGGCCGTCGCTCTGTCGCGCTCCCAGGAGCTTGCGGAGCGCGCTTTCGAGATCGTCGTCGGCCGTTTTGGGGTCGCCCTCGAGGGTGGTCACTTGGACGAAGCCGAACGCCAACTGAAGCAACTGCGGGCGTGGGATCCGGAGCGCCTCGAGACGATCGAGACCGGCCGTCGGTTGGCCGAAAAGCGCGGTGATCGCCAAGCCGAACGGCTGGCGCTCGAGCAACTCCTGGGGCGCGACCCCAACCGCCGCGATCTGCTCGAACGGCGCGCCGAGCTGGACTTGGCCGAGGGCGACGCCGCTCGCGGCCTGCAAACCCTGCGCGAACTGCTGGCCGCCCATCCCGGGGATGCGGCGTTGGCAGAGAAAGTGGAGCGCGCCAAGTTCCGCTGGCGGGTCACCCTGCTGCCCGCGGACGTCCAGCGGGTGGCTGCCAAGACCGAGCTGAACCGTGGGGACTTCTCCGTGTTGGCCTACTGGTTGATCCCCGAGATTCGCTACGCCCGACCCACGGCGGGGCGTATCGCCGCCGACATCCTGGACCATCCGCGCCGCGAGGAAATCGCCCGGGTGATCAACCTCGGGCTCTTCGACATCGACTCGACGCTCCACACCTTCGGGCCGGAACGAGCCATCGACCGCGGGTCGAGCCTGCGCGCCCTGTTGCGAGCGGCCGCGGGGCTCGGCCAGCGACCGTGTCCCAACGACGGCGCGGGCGTCTGCGAAGGGGCGGTGAGCTGCGGCTTGTTGTCCGGCGCGGCGGAGTGCCGAGCCCACGAACGATTGTCCGGCGAAGGGGCTCTCGAGCTTCTGCGCCGCACCCAGCGTCTACTCGCCCGAGAATGAGATTCACGATCCCCAACCTGCTGTCGATCCTGCGCATGGGCCTGGTGCCCCTGTTCATCATCGCCATTTTGGACGGCCGGCCGGAGCGCGCCCTCGCAATCATCGTGCTGGCCGGCGTGACCGATGGCCTCGACGGCTTCATCGCCCGCTTCTGGCGCCAGGAGTCGTTGCTCGGCTCGTACCTCGACCCTATGGCCGACAAACTCCTGCTGATTTCGGCCTACGTCGTGCTGGCGATCCCGGGGACGACGCCGGGGGGGCTGATCATCCCCATGTGGGCCTCGGTGACGGTCATCGCCCGCGACGTGCTGATGGTGATCTTGAGTGTCGTGTTCTACCTCGCTCTTGGGATCAAACGGTTTCCGCCCAACTGGCTGGGCAAGACGACCACGGTGGTGCAAATCGCCACCGCGGTCCTGGTGCTGCTCGCTCGGATGCGCCCGGCGACCCCGGGACTCGAGACGGCGGCGCACTTCGCGATCTATCTCACCGCGGGCCTCACCGTGGCGAGCGGGCTGTACTACATTTACCGGCTGAGTCGCCTCCCTGCCGGGAGCACTACGACGTCCCCGGGTAGCCCGATCGATGAATGACTTCGCGCATCTCCACCTCCACAGCCAGTTCAGCCTGCTCGACGGTGCCAACCGCCTCGACGACGTGCTCGGGGCCGCCCAGCGCGCGGGCCAGCCCGCCGTTGCCCTGACCGACCACGGCAACCTGTTCGGGGCCATCGAGTTCTACCAGTCGGCCAAGAACTTCGGTGTCAAGCCGATCATCGGCATGGAGGCGTACATCACCTCCGGCCGCTACGACGACAAGCAGCTCCAGCAAGGCGGCGACAACTTCCACTTGGTGCTGCTGGCGAGGAACGAGACCGGCTACCGCAACCTGCTGAAGCTCACTTCGCGGTCGTTTCTCGAGGGGTTCTACTACAAGCCGCGCATCGACCACCGGCTGCTCGCCGAGCACTCCGAGGGCCTGATCGCCCTGTCGGCCTGCCTCAAGGGGGAAGTCAACCAGCGCATCATGGCCGGCCGGGAGGACGAGGCCGAGGCCAAGGTCCGTCAGTACCTGGACATCCTGGGCGAGGGCAACTTCTACCTCGAGATGCAGGATCACGGCATCGCCGAGCAACGGCAGTGCAACGAAGTGCTGCGCGGCTTGTCGCGCAAACTCGGCGTGCCCATGGTGGTGTCGAACGACTGCCACTATCTACGCCGGGAGGACGCCGAGGCCCACGACGTGCTGCTGTGCATCGGCACCCAGCGCACCTTCGACGACCCTGATCGCATGCGCTACGCCTCCGAGAACTTCTACATGAAGTCCGCGGATGAGATGTACGCGCTCTTTCCGAACGACGCCGCGGCGATCGAAAACACCGTGGCGATCGCCGAGCGGTGCGCGCTCGAGATCGAAACCGGCAAGTTCCACCTGCCGGCGTTCACGCCGCCCGCGGGGGAAACGCTCGACTCCTACTTCGCGCGGGTGGCCCGCGAAGGGCTCGAGGTGCGCCTCGAGGCTCTGCGCCGTGGCGGCTCCACCGCGCTCGCGTCCCTTGGCCCCGAGGTCTACCGCCAGCGGCTCGAAAACGAGATCGGCGTGATCATCCGCATGGGCTTCCCGGGCTACTTCCTGGTGGTATGGGACTTCATCCGCTACTCGCGGGAGAACCGCATTCCGGTCGGCCCGGGACGGGGCTCGGCGGCGGGCTCGTTGGTGTCCTACGCATTGCGGATCACGGACATCGATCCGTTGCAGTACGACCTGCTCTTCGAGCGCTTCCTGAACCCCGAACGCATCTCGATGCCCGACATCGACATCGACTTCTGCATGCGGCGCCGCGGCGAAGTCATCAACTACGTCACGGAGAAATACGGCCGCGACCACGTGGCCCAGATCATCACTTTCGGGACGCTGGCGGCCAAGGCGGTGATCCGCGACGTCGGCCGTGTGATGGGTTTGCCCTACGCCACCGTCGACCGCATCGCCAAGCTCGTGCCGGACATGACCAAGTCCCTGGGCGAGGCGGCCAAGGAAGGGCCGCTCAAGGCCGAGGTCGCCAAGGACCCGCAGGTGGCCAAGATCGTCGAGATCGGCACCCGGCTCGAGGGCCTGACCCGTCACGCCTCGGTGCACGCCGCGGGCGTCGTCATCACGCCCCAGCCGATCGAAGAGCTGGTGCCGCTCTACAAGGTCAAGAAGGGCGACGAAGACACCGTCACCACCCAGTGGGACATGACCGTCGTCGAGAGTCTCGGACTCCTCAAGATGGACTTCCTGGGCCTGCGCACGTTGACGGTGATCGACGATGCGCTGGAGATCCTGGCGCGCCAGGGCACCCCGGTGGACTTCGACCAGGTGCCGCTCGACGATCCGGAGGTCTACCGGCTGTTTTGTGAGGGGCGCACCAACGGCATCTTCCAGTTCGAGTCCTCGGGTATGAAGGACTTGCTGCGCCGCGCCCAGCCCTCGCGGTTCGAGGACCTCGCGGCGTTCAACGCGCTCTACCGGCCGGGCACGCTGACCTCGGGCATGGTCGAGGAGTACATCCAGCGGAAACTCGGCAAGCGCAAAGTCAGCTACTTCCTGCCGGGACTCGAGAAGATCCTCGAGGAGACCTACGGCGTCATCGTCTACCAAGAGCAGGTGATGCTGCTCGCGGTGACCGTCTCCGGCTTTTCCATGGCGCAGGCCGATGCCCTGCGCAAGGCCATGGGCAAGAAGAAGCTCGAGGTGATGCAGCAGCAAAAGAAGCTGTTCTTGGACGGCGCCGACTCGCGCGGGGTAGACCGCAAGAAGGCCGAGGAGCTCTGGGACTACATCGAGCCGTTCGCCGGCTACGGCTTCAACAAGAGCCACAGCGTCGCCTACGCCATGCTCGCCTTCCGCACGGCGTACCTGAAGGCCCACCACCCGGTGGCCTTCATGACCGCCATGTTCAATTCCGAATTCGACGACTCGGACGCCATCGCCAAGTATGTTCGCGAGTGCCAGGCCATGGGCATCACCGTCCTGCCGCCGGACGTCAACGAAAGCGACTGGCGTTTCACGGTCGTCGGCGACGCCATTCGCTACGGGCTCGGAGCGGTCAAGGGCTTGGGCGAGGGAGCCGTCGAGGGCATCCTGACCTCGCGCCGGCGGGTCGGCCGCTTCCGCGGACTCGGGCACTTCGCCCTCGAAGTCCAGATGAAGGACGCCAACAAGAAGGTCTTCGAAAGCCTGGTCAAGGCGGGGGCCTTCGACAGCCTGGAGAGCCACCGGGCGGCGCTTTTCGCGAGCCTCGAAAACGTTTTGGCCGTGGCCCAGAAGCACCAAAAAGACCAGGCCAGCGGCCAAGGCGGCCTGTTCGGGGGTGGGCCGGCCCAGGAACCGGCGATCCAAACGAAAGTGACCCCCTGGCCCGAGCGCGAGCGGCTCTCGAACGAGAAAGAGGCCCTCGGTTTCTACCTGAGCGGCAACCCCCTGTCCGAACACGCCGTGGAGCTCGAGAAGCTGATCACCCATTCGACCGACGAACTGACCGGCGAGATCGAGGGTCAAGTCACCGTCGGCGGGTTGGTCACCCGGTTGGTGCCCGCGAAGATCAAGAGCGGGATGAACGCCGGGCGGATGATGGCGAAGTTCGTGCTCGAGGACCTCCAGGGTGGCCTGCCCGTGACGCTCTTCGCCAACCAGTACGAGCAGTTCGGTCATCTGTTGAAGGACGAGGCCGTGGTGTTGGTCAAGGGCACCTTGCGGGAGCGCGGCAGCGAGCTCGAGTTGTCGGTCGAGGACATCGTCTCGCTCGAAAGCCAAGCGCGGAAGCTCGTGACGCGCCTCGATCTCAAAATTGCCCCGACGACACCGCGGCAGACGCTGCGTTCCCTGTCGGACCTGCTGCTCGAGCACCACGGGCGGATTCCGATCCGCCTACGGGTGGCCCTGCCCCAGGCCACGGTCAACGTCACGACCAGTCACCTCTACACCGTCCGTCACGATCCGGAACTGGTGGCCAAGATCGAGGCCATGCTCGGGCGGGGATCGGTGCGGGCGGTGGCATGAGCGAGCGGCCGGCGGCGCTGCGGCTCACCGACTTGGCCCCCGCCGTCCGTGCTCTCCTGGCCTCCGCCACCGCACTGTCCCACGCTCGCGGTGAGCCTCTCCATCTCGTCGGGGGGCTCGTGCGCGACCTTCTGCTCGGGCGCCCGGGTTTCGATGTCGACCTCGTGGTCGTGGGCGACGGCCTCGCCTTCGCGCGCGAATGGGCGGGCAGGCTCGACGTGCCCTGCCGCTGCCATCGCGACTTCTTGACCGCCCAGCTCGACGTTCCGGCTGTCGGCACGGTAGACGTCGCCACCGCTCGCCGGGAGACCTACCCGTCCCCCGCGGCCCTCCCGGTGGTGACGCCCGCCACGCTCGGCGAGGATCTCGGCCGCCGCGACTTCGCCGTCAATGCCATGGCCGTGCGGCTCGATGGCGAAGAGTTCCTCGATCCTTGGAACGGGCTGGCGGATCTCGCGGCTCGGCGCCTGCGGGTGCTGCACCCGCGGTCCTTCGAAGACGATCCGACGCGGATTCTGCGCGGCGTGCGGCTCGGAGCCCGCCTCGGGTTCGGCTTCGATGCCGAGACGGCGGATTTGGCCTGCGAAGCCATTACGAACGGCGCTTTCACTCCCCTGTCGGGCGCTCGGCTCGCGGGCGAGCTGGCGCTCCTCGCGCCCCTCGCCGGGAGTGCCGAGCTTGGCGAGGCCTTCGCTCGACTGGGGCAGTTGAGCTTCTTCGGCGCCGTGCTCGGCCTTGCCGCACCGCCGCCGGCGACCGTGGCGGCCCTCGGAGCCGCGCCCGGGGGAGGGGATCCGTGGCTTCGCCTACTGCTCACCCTGGGGCGCGGCGGCGACGAGGAAGCTCTCGCTGATCGCCTGCACGTCACGGGCGAACGGCGCCGGCGGCTGGTGGGAGCGAACGAGCGGGCGCAGCGCGCGCGCCGTGCGCTCGGCGACCTGGCACGGAGGCCGAGCCAGGTTCACGAAGCGCTGGCGGAGCTGGGGGACGACGAGTTGGCGCTCCTCGCCAGCGAGCCGCCGCCGGTGGGCCCACGGGTGCGCGACGAGATCGTTCGGATGCGTCCGCTGACACTCACCATCCACGGCCGGGATCTGTTGGCTCACGGAGTGGCGCCGGGGCCGCGGGTGGGGCGGGTTCTGGCGGAGGTCCGCCGCGGGCGGCTGGACGGCGAGCTGGCGGCGGAGGAGGAACTTGGACGGGCGTTGGCGGTGGCGAAGGAGGCAGAATGAGAGGCGTTCCCGAATCGGCTGGCACCCCGGAGAACGACCCCGAATCGGGTGGCACCTCGGCGCGAACGAGGGTCACCGCGGCGGCGGTGGTGGCCTTGGGACTGTTCTTGGCCGGCGCCGGGGGCGCCCAGGAACCGACGACTCGCGAGCCCGTCCCCGAATCGGGTGGCACCTCGGGAAAGGCCGACCCCGAATCGGGTGGCACCCCGGGGCGGAACCACGATCGGTCGACGGTTCGCCTGCGTTACGACTGCCGCAGCGAGATCGGCCGGCGCGAGATCACCCTGTTCGCCAACGGCACGGTGCGCCTGCGCGAGGGGCTTGGTCGCGAGGAGCGCTTCGAGCTCGGTGAGTTGTCTCCGGAGGTGCTGACGTCCTTCGAAAACCGGATGGGCGAGATCGATCTGGGGGAGGACGACCCCGGCGGGCGGGTGGTGGTGGATGGTCCCTGGATGGAGCAGTGCCGCCTCGACCTGTTGACGCTGGCGGAACGCCCGGTGAGTTTCAGCTTTTCGAAGGCTGCCACTCGCTCGTTGTCGATCGATCGGCTCACCCGCATGGCGGAGGAATTGGCCGGCCACGTGCGACCCGAGATCGGGGGCGACCTGCCGGCCGGCTACGAGCCGGTATCCGGGGACGAGTTGGTGCGCGCGGACGGTCGCCATTTCCGCGTGGTCGCCCTGACCAGCGACGGCAAAGCGGTGGAGCTCGAGCAGATCGACGAGCCGTTGGTGATCTTCGTGCCGGTCGGGGATCTGCGCAATCTGTTCGTCCGGCGGGAGCCGCGACGGTGAAGGCCCCCAACCGTGTGCGTTTGACCGGCGGCCGATTCGGCGGCCGCTATCTGACCGTGCCGGGCACCGCTCGGCCGACCACCGGGCGGGTTCGCGAGGCGCTGTTTTCGATCTGGGCGGACGCCCTCGTCGACGCGCGGTTGCTCGAGTTGTTCGCCGGCAGCGGGGTGGTGGCCTGCGAGGCTCTCGGACGGGGCGCCCGCTCGGCGGTGCTGGTCGACTCGAGCCCCGTGGCCTTGCGGCAGTTGGCGAGCAACGTTGCGACCTTGGGTCTCGAGTCGGCGGTGACCTTGGCGCGGCTGCGAGTGCCTCAGGATCTCGATCGCCTCACGGGACCGCCCTTCGATCTCGTCTTTGCCGATCCTCCCTATGCCCTCGGGCAACTCGGGCCGTTGCTTGCCGCGGTGGCGCCCTGGCTGGCCGAAAGCGGCGAGCTCGTGCTCGAGTACGGGGTGCGCACGGTACCGCCGGAAGCGTCCGGGGGGCTCCGGCTTTTCGATCGTCGAATCTACGGCGAGAGTGCCTTGGCTCGCTACCGACGCGGATAAGATGCCGACACCGATGGCCCACGATTCCTCTTCGCGTGACCTCCGCTGGGCCGCTTGGGGCCTCGGCGCCCTGACTCTCGTCCTACGGTTGGTGTTCGAGACTCACCGGCTCTTTGACCACGACTCCGTGCAGTTCGCCCTCGGGGTCGAGCGCTTCGATCTCGCGGCCCACCATCCTCACCCTCCGGGGTATCCGGTCTACATCGGCCTGGTGCGCCGCCTCGTGACGTTCGGTCTCGAGCCGGCGGAGGCCATGGTGTGGTTGTCGGTGCTGGCCAGCGCTCTCGGGACGGTCGCCATGGTCTACCTGGCCGCGCGCCTGGCCCGAACGGGCCGGGAGGCCCGGCACGATGACGACTCGGCCCGTTGGGCCGGGATCACCGCGGGGCTGCTCTTCGCGGTGCATCCCCACCTCTGGTATTACGGCGAGCTGCCGCTTCTTTACGGCCTCGAAGGCGGTTTGGCACCGATCGTGGCGCTCGCCGTTCTGCGCATGTCCGGAAGCGGTAGTGCTCAGGTTCTCGCCACGGTGTTGTTCGGTTTGGTCGCGGGCTTGCGGCAATCGACGGCGGTTTTCCTGGCGCCGCTGTTCCTGTTCGGGCTGGTCCAGTCCTGGCGCGCGGGGCGGTTGTCCCTCTTGCGTTTCGCCGGGCTCGCGAGTGCGGGGGGCTTCGTGGTGGCCTGCTGGGCGCTGCCGCTCCTGATGAACGCGGGTGGGCTCGCCGCCTACCGCGCCTTGTCGGGAGACCATTTCGGCACCCTGCTGCCCCAAACGTCGATCCTCTACGGTGCCGGCGTCTCCGCGCTCGCTCACAACCTCGAGGTGCTGACCAAGTGGACGCTGCAGGGGCTGGTGCCGGCGCTGCCTCTCGTGGGGTTCCTGCTGATTTCGCGCGCCGGTCGGGAGTCCTGGCTCGAACGGCTGGGGCCGCGGATCGGCGTCTTGCTCCTGTGGCTCCTGCCGCCGGTCCTGTTCTTCGCCCTCTTCCACGTCACCAAGGCCGGTTACACCTTGATCTACCAGCCGGCGCTGTTGGTGGCGGTGGCCCTCGCCGCCGCCCCGGCGCTCGCCTCGGAGGCGCGGTATCGGGCGGCCGTGTTGGGTTTGGTGGTGGCCGTCGGGGCGGGGCTCTTCGTCTTCGGCCGTGAGCGCGCCCCGGAGTCTCCGAAGCTCCTGTCGCTCGTGCGGCACGAGTTCAACGCCGGCAGCCTGCGGCGATTCGAGAAAGACCTCGACGAATTGCTCGGAGCGCTCGCCAAGCTGCCGCCGGAGCGGGCGGTTCTGGTCGCCCTCGAGCTGGCCGGCACGGGCGGTGCGGGGGCGCAGGGTTTCCTGTACCCCTGGCACCGCCACCTCCAGTGGTATCTGCCGGCCCACCAGACCGTGTTGCTCGCACCCGACGCCGGGTTCGCCCTGACCACTCGCGGACACGGCCCGTTCGTCGACGCCGGTCGCGAGATACCAGTGCCCTGGGGTACCGAGCGGCTGGTCTTCGTGGCCGCCGCCCCACCCGGCGAGCGTTTCCCGCTGCCGTTGGGGGAGGTGCTGGTGGCCAATCGGACGTTCTACGTCGTGTCCTGTCCCCTGCCGGCCGACCGCCGGGTCGGGGCATTCCGCTTCCGGGAGATTCCCCTCGAGTTCAAAGGAGTTCCTGGAGCCGTGCGTGCCCCGACCGGCTGACCGGTAGCCGGCTGCCGTCCTGAAGGCGGGCCACCCAGCTGTCCTTGGCGTAGAGGTCCAAACCCGCGAGCCGATCGAGATTCAGCAGATACGAGCGGTGGATCCGGACGAAGCGCCGGCCGTCGAGCTGCTGCTCGAGCGCGCTCAAGGTCTGCTGCTTCTTGAACACCTTCTTGTCGGCGTGGAAGGCCAGATAGTCGTCCTTGGCTTCGACGTAGTCGATCTTGCCGACGGCGAGGATGTGGATCTGTCCTTCCTCGCGGATCAGGATCCTCTCGACCACGGAACCCGGTGGCCGGGCGCTTTCCGCCAGCTCGGCGGCCGCGGGCAGGGCCTGGCCGCGTTCGAGCCGGGTGCGCGCCCGCTCGAGGGCCACGGCCAGGCGCTCGGGCTCCACCGGCTTCAGCAGGTAGTCGACGGCGTGGACCTCGAAGGCCCGCAGCGCATGGTCGTCGTGGGCCGTCACGAAGATCGTCTCGACCGGCTCGCGGAGCAGCTCGAGGACCTCGAAGCCCGACAATTTCGGCATGTGGATGTCGAGCAGCAGCAGGTTCGGCCGCAGTTCCTCGGCGGCTTTGACCGCTTCGAAACCGTTGCGAGCTTCGCCCACGATTTCGACGCCGGGCAAGGGCGCGAGCAGCTCGCGCAGGACCGCGCGGCCGAGATCCTCGTCGTCGACGATCAACACGCGCAGGTTCACGTGGCCCCCGTGGCCGGTCGGAGCGGCAACAGGACGCGGACGAGAAACGTCTCGGCCGTGCGCTCGACCTCCACCGCTCCCTCGCCGCCGAACAGCGCCGCCACCCGGGCGCGCACGTTGGCGAGGCCCAAGCCGGTGCCCGCGGGGCCGGGGGTCTCGGCGTCCCAGGGGTTCTGCACGGTCAGCGCGAGGCGATTCCCGAATCGGCTGGCACCTACGCGCACGGTACCGCCGTCGATCAGCTGGGCGATGCCGTGGTGCACGGCGTTCTCGACCAGGGGCTGGAGCACGAGCGGCGGCACGGCGAGGGTCAAGGTGTCCTCGGCGACCTCGATCGCCACCTGGAGGCGGCGGCCGAAGCGAACTTCCTCGATCGCCAGGTAGGTCTCGGCGAGGTACAGCTCCTCGGAGAGCGAGATCGCCTCGCGGGCGCCGAGACCCAGGCTCTTGCGGAAGAAGCCCGCGAGCAGCAAACACATACGCCGCGCCGCTCCCGGGTCCGACCCGACCAAGGCGGAGACCGAGTTCAGGCTGTTGAACAGGAAGTGGGGGTCGAGCTGGGCCTTCAGCGAGCGTAATTCGGCATCTCGCGCCAGCACCTGGAGCTCGAGGGCCCGCCGCTCCGCCGAGCGCGAGCGCTCATAGGACACGAAGAGCGCCTGGGTCAGGATCGCCAGGGCATAGAGCAGCGCGCCGACGACGAAGAAGAACGCGATGGCCGCACGGAACCGCGTGTGGGCCAGGCTGAAGGCCGGGTGGGTGGCAAGGAGCATCGTCCAGACGTAGCCGAGGGCCAACCACGCCAGGCTGGCGACGCCGGAGGCCACCAGGGCCGTTCCGAACGCCCGGCCCAGGGACGTCTCCGGCAGCGGCACCGAGCGGGCGACCCACCAGGCCGACAGGCACTGGAAGGCGTAGACCAGCACCAGGGGCAGCACGACGGCCAGGGACTCTCCCCAGCCACCGGTCTGCACCCAGGCGAAGGCGCCGGCCAACAGGAGCCCGATGGGCAGCCAGGCGCCCAGGTAAAGCGCCAGGCTGCGCGGGTCGCCGAGCAAGCCGGCGGTGCGACGATCACCAGTTCCGGGAAGCATTGCCGTGACTCACTTCGATTCCACCCATGACGACGAAGCCGCGCACCGTCAGTTTACCCGTGACAGCGCCGGGGTCGGAGGGAGGGGTCGTCTTGTCCTCGAAGGCACCGAGCAACGGTACCACCTTGCTCTCGATCCGCCAGCCCTGGGGCACGCGGATTTCGACCCCACCCCACATCGCGAAGACGTCGAGCACGGCACCCTCCTCGGGCGTCCGGGCCCCGGTCAAGTCGAGCTCGACGCCGCCCATGAAGGCCGATGCGTCGCCGCCGCGGAAGGACTGGGAAGCATTCCGAATCGAGTTGCCGGCCATGAAGGCGAAGTTCTCGACGGTGGCGCCGGAATCGGTGCTGAGCTGACCATCGGGCCCGATCTCCGCCTTGGCTTTGGCACCGGACAACGTCCGCCGCACCAGGTGGACGCCCACGCAGATCAGGATCATGGGCCAGAACAGGTCGAAGAAATCGAACCTGTACTCCAGATGGGGAGCCACCAGGCGAATCGTGGCCAGGCTACCGAACAGGGCGAAGACGATCGTCAACCACCAGGTGCGGGCGAGAGCGAAGGCGCCGGCCAGCAGGAACCCGGCCAGGGGCCAGAAGTAGGGCAGGACGAGGTCGTCGTCCACGAAGTGCAGGCTGTCTCCGAGCAAGATGGCGCCGAAGATCAGGATCAAGACGCCGAAAGCCAGCTTGGGCGTCGAGGCGAGGGGGTTTTCGTTACTCATGGCGGTCTCCGGAACGGGGCGAGCGAGAGTTTTGGGCGAGAGTGCGGACGATGGTCATGGCGCCGCCGGCGATGATCATGAGCGGCCAGGAGTTGCCCCAGTGGAGGCCGAAGAGCCCCCAGGCGCTGACCAGGCAGTACAAACCGGCGATCACCAGCCAGAAGCCGCCGAAGCGGTCATCGCCTTCGCCCGGGGTTCGCAGGATCTTGGCGAAGCCCAAGCCGATCAACACGAAAGGCCAGAACTGGAGGACCCGGGACAGCGGCACGAAGCCGAGCTGGCCGAGCAGGAGCAGGACTCCGAGGGAGATCAAGACCAGGCCGACCGCGAGGCCGCCGTCTCTTCTTCTGGTGCGTAGCGTCATCTTCGTTCTCCTTGGGGAGCACCGCGGCTCCCAGGGTGAACGGTAGTCGGCCGTCCCAGCGCCGTCACCGGCCGACCGGCGAACGGCGGTCGTGAACCGGCGAACGGCGCGGGCGCCGGGTTCGGCCACCCCGCCGGGTGGCGACGGCCGGGCCGGCCGGTCGCGACAATGCCGCCATGGACGAACTGCGCGTGCGCGATCTCATGACTTCGACGGTGGTAGCGGTCCGCGGCTCCGACAGCCTCGAAACCGTCTGGGACCTGATGACGCACCACCGCATCCGCCACGTTCCGGTGGTCGACGCCGCGGGCCGGCTGATCGGCCTCGTGTCCCATCGCGACTTGCTGCGGGAGGCGCTGGTCTCCGAAGGCGGCCCACCTGAGACGTCGTCGGCCGAGCTCCGGCGGCAGGTTCTGGTGGCGGAGATCCTGCGCGGCCGGCCGGTGGCGGTCACGCCGGACACCGAACTCTCCGCTGCCGCCCGAACGCTGCTCGCGAAGAAAATCGGTTGCCTCCCCGTGGTAGAAGGACGGCGTCTCGTCGGTATCCTCACGGAAGCCGACTTCGTCCGACAATTCGCGGAGGCCGAGTCATGAAACACCGGTTGCTCGTCGTCGTCCTAGGTGTCCTGTCCCTGTTCCCGCTTTCGGCGCAGGCGCCGACGCCGGTGGCCGAGCCCGAACTCTTCGGTCTCTTGAATGGCTCTTCCCCTGAGCCCGGCCTGCTCGCCGCCGGTCAGCCGACGGCGGAAGATCTGGCGGAGGTCGCGGCGGCCGGCTACAAAACCGTGCTCGATCTGCGGGCTCCGAAGGAAGACCGCGGCTTCGACGAACCGGCGCTCGTCCGCGAACTCGGGCTCACCTACGTCAATCTGCCGTTCGTGAGCGCCGAACTCGACACCGCCACCCTCGACCGTTTCCGTGAGTTGCTGCGCACCGCCGAGCGGCCGGTGCTCGTCCACTGCGGGACTTCGAATCGGGTCGGCGCCGCGCTTTTCGCCCACTGGGTGGTCGATGCCAAACTCAATCTCCCAAGCGCTCGGGAGCGCGCCGCCGCGGCGGGCCTCAAGTCCCCCGAACTGGCCGCGAAGGTCGAAGGGTTGGTCGTCGCCACCCCGCCTTGAGGTTTCCCCGAATCGGGTGGCACCTCGGGACCGACTGGACGGATCGGGCTGGCCGGTTTGGACTGGTAGGGGCCCTTCCATGGGTACTACAATCATCCCGTTCGAGAAAGAGAGCGCATGCCCTTCAAGAAACTCCGTCTCGGGCCGGAGCTCGTTCGCCAGGCGAGCCGAGAGGCCCTGTTCCAGCAGGCACACGCGGTCATCGGGGGCACCGGGGCAGTGGGTGGGGCGGCGGTGCTCGAGCTCGTCGGGATGTTCGAGGAAGCCCTCCGGTACCGCACGGCGACCACCCCCGTCGAGCCGCGGGTGATCGTCACCGGTCGCAGCCATCATGATCTCCACCAGTTCACTCGCGTCTTCTACCAAGTCCAGGAGCGCGACCACGGCCGGCCGCCGGAGCGCCTCGAAGGCCGCGGTTACCGCAGCGTCGGCGGGGTTCTGGTGGAGTTGGTGCCGCTCGCGGTGGACCCTTCGGTGCCCGGGCTCGAGGGCTTTTCCCGGCTCGGCAGCGAGCAGCAACGCGAGGCCATCGCGGCGTTTTTGGCGAGTGGAGGGCTGACCCCGCAGGCGTCGAGCGAGGAGCAGGCAGCCTGGCTCGAGCAGGCCCTCGCCGAGCGCGTGGTCCGCCCATTCAGTGCGTTCCTCGAGGGTTACCGCGCCGAGCGGGGCCTGCCCGATGGCGCCGAACGGTTCCGCTCGGTGATCGTCGGCATCCCCTTGGCGAGCTTGGCGGCCTACAAACTCGGGGATCTCGAAGAAATCGGCCGCAGTCTCGGCCTCGACCCCGGCAGTGCGCGGCTCGAAGCGCTCAAGGACCGTTACCTCGCAGCTATCCGAGACGACTTGGCCGCGGTCAAAGCCGGCTTTGCCGAGGAGGTACTGGCGGCCCACACCACGGCGGTGGGGGGCATGTACGACCTCGAACCGGAGAGCCGCCGGACGATCATCCGGCTCGGCTTCGCCCACAGCGCCCTCGACGACCGGCTGATCAAGAAGCAGGAGTTCGCCGCCAAGCTGCAACGGCTCTACGCCGAGCGCGAGATCAAGATGCTGGTGACCGCCGCGGCCATCGGCATCGACGCCATCCTGGTGCGCAAGAGCCCGGCGATCGCCGCCGCGGTGCGCCACAAGCTCGAACGCCAGGCGATCGAGGGCCATCCGGTGGTGCCCGTGACCGACCTCGGCAGCCTCCACGTCTACCGGCCGGTCGAACTCGATCTCGTCGACGGCAGCCCGGAGCCCGTGCGCTTCGATCACGGCCGGCCGCTGATGCTCGGCCACGTCGTGCGCAGTGGAGAAAACGGCTACTTCACGGTGTCGAACGCCGATGCGTTGTATCGCGTCATGCGTGTCACCTCGGGCGGCGAGCTCGGGCTGACCCTGGCACGGGTGGCGCTGCTCGGCGACGATCCCCACGCGCCGACGTTCGTCGACAGCGTCTGCTACTACACCGAGACTGACAACAGCCGGCAGGTGTTGGACCTACTGTCCCAGCCCTGGTTGCGCCGCCACCAGCTCGCGGGGCTCGAGCCGAAGGCGCTCCAGGATCTTGGTTCGGCCAAACACCAGGCGGAGCTTCACCTGCTGGGGTTGCTGATCCTCTGGCACCGGTTGAAGTCGCTCGATTGGTCGGCCCTACCGGCGGAGCCCGAGGGTTTGCGGACGTTTTCGGCCGAGGCCTATTTCGAGGCCCACTCTCAGCCGCCGACGCTGGAAGACGTGGCGAGTTGGGAACTCCCGACCCTGGCCCGGGAGCTGACCGCTCTCGCCCTGGCCCGCGAGGAGGACGACCTGCGCCCGCTGTCGAGCTTCGCCTCGGGGGACCCGGAGCTCCACGAGGCCGCCCATCGGGTCTACAAGGCGGTGCTGCAAGCCGTGTGGGCGATTCCGTCGATCGGTACGCCGGTCGTCTACGAGAAAAACGGCCGGCGCAAGGTGGTGGCCGGTCCCTACGCCGCCGCGATCGATCACGTCGTGGCCCGGCGCGACACCTTCGCGACTTTTCTGCGTGAGCGCTTCGCCGAGCTGGGGGGCGGGGACGACGCGGCCTTCGAGCGCCTCGTCGAGTTCCACATCGCCAACAACGGCTTTCTGGATCTGCGCCCTCGGGCGACCTTGGTCAGTACCAAGTCGGACGCCCAGCTGGCCGGCAAGGTCCAAGTCTGCCCCGACGAGGCGAGCTTCCGCGCCGCCCTCGCCGGGCTCGAACCCTATTCGTACTTCACCTCGAGCGGCCTCGTAGCCACGCTCGTGCGCTTGAAAGGCCTCGCCCGCCGCGCCGCCCAGCTCGACCCGTCCCTGGGCACCGCGAACACCTACCGCGCGCAGATTCCCCACGACGAAGAGGGCCGCGCCCTCCTCGTGCCGGGGGTGGTGGAAGCCTTCCGCATGGTCTCGGAGGGGCTCGAGAAGAACACCGGCGCAGAACGGCAGGATGGTTACTGGGGGTACTGAACCCGGCTCACCTCAGCCCCAAATACCCCCGGAAGTACTCGATCGTCGAGCCCAAGCCCTCGGCGAGGGTGACTTTCGGTTCCCAGTC
>JANRLG010000005.1:0-18070 GCA_033762835.1 Thermoanaerobaculia bacterium | reverse complement strand
GCGTTCGAGGCCGCCCCAGCTGCCCGCCCAGCTCTTCTTCCGGCTACCACCAGCGCCACCGAAGCCGCCGCCGCTGCCCCCTCCCACCCGTTCCCGAGGGCCAGCCCGTCCCCGCGTTACCCCGCTCTTCGACACCCAACGCAGGCCACCCCCGCCGCGCCGTGAGAGGCTCGAGGAACGCCGCGCGGAGGGTCCGGAGGTGCGTTTGTCCCGCCCTGTCCCGTCCTGTCCCAGCTCGTTTGGTGGTTGGAAGGTTGGCCCCCACACTCCCACTCGTGAACGAGCGACGCCCCGGGGGGCAAAGTGGTTTTCGGCGGAGCGAGGCAGGCGCGGGTAACACCCGCGCGGCTCGGGTCCCTGCCGCTGGCGCGGCCGGGGACCGGGGAGCCTTTTCGCCCGTGCCGGGCTCAAAGTCGAAAGGCCGGGAGAAGAAGGGCCGCCGCTACACCGAGCTCGTCCCCGTGCGCTTCACGCCCGAAGAGCTCGCGCGCCTCGATGAGTTGGCCGCTGAAGCCGGCCGGCGCCGCAGTACCTACCTGCGGGAAGCGGGACTTAAGACACGGCTCCGCTCGCGGATCGACGGCGCCACCTTCGCCGCTCTCGGACGGATCGGCAATAACCTGAACCAGCTCGCCCGCGCCGCGAACGCCATGCAACGCCTGGAGCTGTCGCGCCTGCTGGCCGACACGTTGGCCGAGCTACGGGCCGCGCTGAAGGAGCTTCGGCCGTGATCGGTAAGGCGGGCTCGGGCAAGGGCTTTCGGGGCCTTCAAGACTACCTGCTCGAAAACGACCGGGCGGCGTGGGTTTCGACGCGCAATCTCTTCGTGCCCGGTCTCGAGTACGTCCCCGCCATGATGCGCGAGACGGCCAAGCTTAGCGACCGCGTCGAGAAGCCCGTCTATCACCTGTCCATCGCCCTAGCGCCCGGCGAGAGCCTGACGCCCGAGCAGTGGGAGGCCGTGGCCGAGCGAGTGCTCGGCAAGCTCGGGCTCGGCGAGAATCAAGCCCTCTTGGCTCTTCACCAGGACAAGGAACACGAGCACCTGCACGTGATGGTGAACCGCGTCCACCCGGACACCGGCCGCGCCTGGAGCGCTTGGCAGGATTGGGTGATCCGCGAGCGGGAGTTGCGGGCGATCGAGAAGGACCTCGGCTTGGCCCAAGTCCACGGCCCCGGCTTCCTGCTCGAAGAGGGCCAGAAGCTCGACCGCACGAACGCCGTGACGACCGGCGAGCGCCAGGAGCGCGAGCGGACCGGGGAAGCCGCGTTCATCGACAAGATCCGCCGCGAGACCGGCCACCACTTCCGCGACGCCGAGAGCTGGGCGGACCTCTCCGCCCGGCTGCATGGCTACGGCCTCCAACTCGAGGCCCGCGGCCGGGGCCTGGTGGTGACCGACGGCGAGCGCATGGTGAAGGCGTCCCGTATCGCCCGCGACACCTCCCGGGGAGCGCTCGAAAAGCGACTTGGCCCCTTTTCCGATTGGGCGCGGGACGTGGCCCAGCTCCGCGAGCACATCGACCGCGAAACCACCCGCGTGCGGGCTGGCGAGCAGTGGCAGAAGGTGGTGAAGATCGCCGCCGACGCCGAGGGTATGGCCGAGCGCTTCCGCGGCACGGTGAAGCGGTTCGAGCAGTCCGGCGAGCGGCTGCAAGCCCAACTCGCCCAGATCTACCGCCCGGCGGACCTACCGGCCGCCCTGGCGCGGCTGAAACAAGAGGCCAGGAAGGACCCCGAGGCCGCCGTCCGCAAGCTGAAGGAGCGCCCCGAGGAGTTCGGCCGACTCCGCGGCCAGGAGTGGGGGCCGATCGCCACGCCCGACCGCCACCGAGCCCGCCAGGCCCTTCCGGAGGCCGCGGAGGAGCTGCGCCAGTTCGAGCAGCGCCGGCAGGAAGTCCACCGCCTCCAGCCCCCTGCCAAGGCTGCCGAGCGGCGAGCGCCGAAGCTCCGCCAGCACGCCCGGAACCTGGCGGAAACCAACTTCCGCCTACGGCCCGAGGATCACCAGCTCAGGCACCTCGGCCGCCTGGTGGTCCGCCACGGCGAGCTGAACATCCTCGCGATGCTCGGCCCGGCAGCGACGACGCTGCGGCTCGTTAGAGCGGCTTTTCAAGGAACGCTCGGCCGTACCGTGGTCAGCATGGCCGCGGGCCGGCTGCTCGGCCCCGCGGCGGGGCCGGCGTACTTGATCGGGCGGGCTGTGCAGTTGGTGCGAGGGTCGGGGCGGGAGGGTGGGCAGGAGAGGTGAGGAAAGCTCAAGGTGAAGATTGACCAACCTCCAAGACCTGGGCGTCGCTATGCGAGGTTTGCCTTTAGGTAGTTGATGAAAGAAGTGCACGACAGGAGGAAGTACCTTGCATCGGACTGGTCGAGGTTTGGCTCCTCAAGCATGGCATGCCGGATTCCTGCTTCATCGCTTGTGTACCCGTAGAGCTTGGCGAAGCCTTCCTTCAGCGCTGCATGTAGGTGCCCGTTCTTCTCCAGGACCTTCAGTGCTTCGCCCAGCGTCGCCTTGGGGTTCTTGGAGACGATCCGTGCCATCGCCTCTACGGCGGAGATCGACTCCTTGATGGAGTTCCTGTAGTCAGGTTGTTTCCGGTCGGCCAGGAGGTGCAGGCCTCGCTTGAGGTGGGAGGTCACTGGTGCAAACCTTGTGTCGGCCAGAGTTTCGACGAGCATTTGACTTTCTTGTGGATCAGTGATCTCTGCGAGCGTGCCATCAATGAACCTATAACCCGATAGCTCGCGAGAAAGAACTTGATTGAGTTCGTCAGGCAGGTGCGGCTCCTCGATGCTCTGGATGCGGACAACGAACTCAAGCAGGTCGTAGACCTCGTACCACTCGCAGCCGAAAAAGTACTCGCGAATTTCTTTCAGTATATGACTGCCCCGGCTGGGACTGCCGCTTCCGGGCCTTGAATCCACAGGCTTCTTGAAGTAGTCCGCCCAAAGGGCGCGACTGAAAGCTTCCATCCGCGCAGTTTCGTAACGGTGACTGCGGAGAAAGCCCTGGGTGGACCAGATCGCTTCGTCCAGGGCGTTCCAGAGCGAGTTACGCAGCTCGGCGCTCATGGCGCCCACTTGAGCCACTTCGGCAACCGGCTTAAGTCCCTGGCGCTGACTGAACGATTTCATGGTTCGCGACGCTTTGCGTTCTGATAGGTCCGGCGGCGCACCCCGCCATGCAGTGCCGTGTTAGCCGCCACCAAGGCGACCACAACCAGAAGCTTTAGATTCGACTACAGTCAAGAATAGGCCGAAGGGCGCGGTGCCCACTATAGTCTCTATCGCCACGTCTCTTCTAGGTCGAATCGGAGGTGGGCACGATGTCAGGCACCGTCACTGTAAGCGTCGGAGTTGGCTTTCCGTGCCGGGGGGAGGGCTGTCCGTTATCCTTGCAGGAAGGAAGCGAAGTATCACGCGCCTCTCGGGCGGGCTCGCCTCCTGTCGGGAACGCTCGACTCGTAACCCGACTGCTCTTCGGCGCTCTGGGACCCGGGGGCCATCCGAGCCGAGACGTACGCCCCGCCCGGCGGACGGGGCGGGGTTGGCTCATGTCTCGGCGTCGGGCTCGGTCGTCGCCTCGGTGATCTCCGCGGCGACGCGTCCCAAAACATCCGCCCACCCGGCCGCCCTGTCGGCAAGCCGCCAGTCTTCGATATCGAGCCCGGAGGCTTCACGGTGCTCGGCGATCTCCCGGAGGTGATCGACGACGGCCCGCAGGTCCGCCCCGGCGGCGGCGGTCTCACAAGTGAGCAAGGTCAAGTCGTTGTCTTCCGGTCCCCACTGGAACGTCTCGTTCTGCAACTCGCTGAGCATTTCGAGGACGCGGACGACGGCGGCGGCATCCTTGGGGGTCTTGAACCGCCACAAGAGGCGATGGAGAGCCAAGGGCGGGTTGGTCAAGGTGTCGGGGCTAGAATCACTGTCAGGTCTGCGCATAGGGTCGCTCCTATTCGTGGGCTCAGGCCCGGCGGCGTGTTACAGCACCCGCCGGGCCGTCTTCAGTTCGTGCGAGGGTCACCCCTCGGGCTTCGACGGCTTCCTGAATCGCCCGCCGGTCACGGCGGTCTAGAATGCGGCTCGGGTCTACTCATGGGCATCGCTCCTATCCGTGGACTCGCGGCCCGGCGGGGCGTTCGTGGCGCTTCGCCGGGCGTCTTTCCCTTCGCGGCGGTAGCGGGCTTTCGGTCCCGATAGCGTCGCGGATGGCCTGCTCGAGGGTGAGCACGGCCGCTTTCACCTCCTTGTCGTAGCTGTACAGGTCATAGACCGCCGTAATGTCGCGGTCAGCGTGACCGAGCACCCGCTTGACGATGAACCGGGAAACGCCCCGCTGGGCCATCCAGGTGGCCGCCGTGCGGCGCAGATCGAGCGGCATCCAGTCGAAAACCCCGGAGCGGGCGCGGATCGTCGCCATCACCGAGGGGTGAACCCGGCCGTTCATCTCGCCGCCGCGGGGATTGGGCAGTAGGAGCGGATGCAGGGAGTCCTTCCGCGTGTCGAGCACTTCACGGGCGAGCGGCGAGAGAAACACCCGAATCGGCTTGCGCGTCTTCGTGTCCGCTGCCGGCACGTTCCACCACAGGTCCGCCCCGTCCCGTTCCAGATGCTCCCGTTTCATCCGGCAGAGCTGAAGCCCGCGCTGCGCCGTGGCGAGCCGCAGCTGCACGAGCGCCGCGCCCGCCCCGTACAGCTCTTGGCAGGCCCACCAGATCCGCCGCACTTCCTCCGGCCGCAAGACCCGGTCCCGCGAGGTCTTCGGGAACATCTGCTCGATCATCCGCGCCGGATTGCCCGGAACGTCGAACCGCGAGACACCCCACGCGAGCAGCCGCCGGAGCACCGTATGGGCCTGATTCACCGCCCACGGCCCCCGCGGAACGAGCCCTTCGAGGAGTGACCGTACTTCCCGCGGCGTGAGCGACTCCGCCGGGCGAGTGCCGAAGGCCGGGATGAGAACCGTTCGGACGATCCGTTGATCCCGCCGCCAAGTGACCTTCCGCGCTTTGGCGTAGCGCTCGAGGTAGTCCTCGGCCAGCTCCCGGAAGCGGATGTTCGGCCCGCTCAGTGGCGCCGACTCCGCGGCCGGATCTGACCCACCCTGGATTTGGTCCCGCAACTGCGCCGCGCGGGCGCGGGCTTGCGACAGCGAGACGAGTGGATAGCGCCCGAGCGTCAGCCGCCGCCGGACCGGCTTTCCGCTCCGATCCCGCGACGCGGGCGAAGGGTAGGCGAAGAACCACACCTTGCGGTGCGACCCCACCCGAAGACCGAGGCCCGGGACGACGGAGTCTCGATACTCCTGACGTCCCGCCCCCGGCCGCAGACTCCGAACCACGGAGTCCGTCAGATACGATGTAGACATGATCCCAATCGGCCTTTCTGGGTGCCCATCGCGAAATGTCGGCCGCCTCAATGGCGACAGGCACTTCCGGGGCTACCCAAGCCGATATCCAACAAAATCAAGGCCCACAAGGCAAGCAAGGTGGGACAGGACCGGACAGGACGGGACAAATTACGACCGGCCTTCAGGCCGGCCGATCGCCGCCCCGCCCCAACTCCCGCCGCAGCCAGGCGTGGGCCATTTGCCAATCCCGGCGGACGGTTTTTTCGTGGACGCCCAGCAGTGCCGCTGTCTCCTCGTGACCGAGGCCGACGAACAGGCGCAGCTCGACGACTTGGCGGGCGCGCGGGCTGGCGGCTTCGAGACTGCCGAGGAGCTCGTCGATGGCGATGAGCTCCTCGGCTTCGTCGTCGGTGAGCCAGGAGTCGACTGCCTCGAGCGGCAACCGTTGGGCGTCGCCGCCGCGTTTGGCGCTCCGGCGGCGGCGCGCCGAGTCGACGAGGATGCGGCGCATGGCGGTGGCGGCGACGGCGAAGAAGTCGCCCCGGTCGTCGACGCCGATGCGCCGCTCGCCGAGTAGCCGCAAGTACGCCTCGTGGACGAGGGCCGTAGGCGTCAGCGTGTGGCCCGCGCGCTCACCCGCCAGCAGGTGGCCGGCGAGCGCCCGCAGCTCGTCGTAGAGCATGGGCACGAGGTGGCCGAGGGCCTCTCCGTCGCCCGCGCGCAGGCGCCCCAGCCAGCGGGTGACCTCGCCGCTCACGGCGGGCTCCCGGCGCCCGCGGGCTTGGCTTCGAGCTCGGCGACGCGGGCCTTGAGCTCGGCCACTTGCGGATGATCCGCGGGCAACGCGGCGACGCTGATCGCCAGGCCCTTGCGCGCCGCGACCAGGGCGCCGGGCCGGTCGCCCAGCCGCTCGAAGGCTTTCGAGCGCAAGAGGTAGCCCCGGGCTACGCGCGGATGACCGGGGCCGAGAGTCCGCTCCCACTGGCCGATGGACAGCTCGAGCAGCGCCACGGCCCCCGTGGCGTCTCCCTGTTCCAGGCGCATGTTGGCGAGGTTGTGCCGGGCGGTCGCCACCAGCGGGTGGTCTTCGCCCAGGTGCTTGCGGCGGATCTCGAGGGCCTCGGCGCAGTTGCTGGCGGCGATTTCGAGATCCCCTGCGGCGCGGCGGAAGAACAAGCGCACGGCCTGGTTGTTGAGGGCCTGGGCGGTGTCGAGATGGTCGTTTCCGAAGCGGCGCCGGTAGGACTCGAGCGCCCGGCTACCGATGACCACGGCCTCGTCGAGGTCGCCGGGGCCCCGCCGTGAGGAGAGCAAGACGGCCAGATTGTTGAGGCTCTCGGCGGTGTCCGCGTGGTCGGCCCCCAGCCGTCGCTCGCGGATCGCCAGGGCTTCGCGGAAGCTCCGGTCCGCCGCGTCCAACTCCCCGTTCTCTTGCTGCGCGGTGCCCAGAATGTTGAGCGCCTCGGCGACGTCCGGGTGGTCGTTCCCGAACAACCGGCGGCGCTCCGCCAGGGACTCGGCGGCCAGCTTGCCGGCCGACTCCAGCTCGCCCAGATTGGCGTGCAGACGGCCGAGCATCATCAGGAGGCGCGCGCGCAGCTCCGGCCGGTCCGCCAGCCGCTCGCGCACCGCGGACTCGCTGTCGGTGAGAAACGTCCCCAGCGGGGTGGCGCTGGTGGCCTGAGTGCCGGAGGCGTAAGGATCGGCATCGAACAACGAGACCAGGAACTCGGTCACTTCGCGGGCAGCGTCGCGCTCGGCCCGGGCCGTGTCGCGCTCGCGCACGGTCTGCACCGCGAGGCCGGCCAGCACCACGGCAGCCCCCAGGCCGAGTCCGAAGGCCAGCCGGTGGCGCGCCACGAGTTTGCGCGCGCGGTAGGCCAGGGTCTCCGGCCGGGCGCGGATGGGGTGCCCGGAACGGAACCGGGCGACGTCCTCGGCGAGTTGCTCGACCGAAGGGTAACGCCGTTCGGGTTCCTTGCGCAGCGCGGTCAGCACGATCGTGTCGAGATCCCCGCGGAGCGCGCGAGCGAGTTCCCGCGGCGCCACCTGGCTCGGCGGCGGCGGCTCGACCTGCAGGATTGCCGATGCGAGTTCGACCGGACTCGTCTCGTGGGCGCGGAAGGCCCGCTGCCCGGCCACCAGCTCGTAGAGCAGCGCTCCCAGGGCATGCACGTCGGTGGCGGTCGAAACGACCCCCGTGGCCGACAATTGTTCGGGGCTCGCGTACTCCGGGGTCGCCAGCGTGTGCGCCGTGCGCGTGCGAGCTTCCGGCCCGTCGGCCGCATCGTCGAGCAGCTTGGCGATGCCGAAGTCGAGCAATCGGACTTCGCCCTCCGGAGTCAGCAGGATGTTCGAGGGCTTGATGTCGCGGTGGACTACCAGGTGGGCGTGGGCGTAGGCCACCGCCCGGCAGATCTCTTCGAACAGGGCGAGCCGGGCGTCGAGACCGAGTCGGCGCTCCGCGCAGGCGGTCGTGATGGGCTGGCCCGCGACGTACTCGAGCACCACGAAGGGCTCGCCGTCGGCGGTTTCGCCGCCGTCGAGCAACCGCGCGATCGAGCGGTGGGAGAGCCGAGCGAGAGCGTGGCGCTCGACCTGGAAGCGCCGGAGCAGCTCGGCACTGGCCAGCCCGGTGCGGATGCGTTTGATCGCCACTCGCCGCCGGAACCCCGCTTCGTCGCGTTCGGCGAGCCAGACCTCGCCCATGCCGCCTTCGCCCAGGGGTTCCACCAGCTCGTAGGGTCCGAGCCGGCCGCCGGGAACGAAGCTCGAGCGCGGCCCGGAAGCCCCTTCGCGCTCCCGCCGGGCTTCGATCGCCAGGAGCTCCGGTTGGTCGTGAAGGGCCAATAGCTCGCCGAGCTCGGCGGCGAGGTCCGGCGCCAGCTCGGCCAAGCGAGCGCGCCGCTCCTCCGCCGAAGCCTCGGCGAGCCGGGAAAACTCCGCTTCGAGCTCGGACCACCGCGCTTCGTTCACTCGTCGTGCCCTCGTTGGTCTCAGCTTACCAGCGGAGCCAATCGAGAAAACGAGACGCGGGGATCTCAGTGGCCCGAATCGCTACCGTCGCTGCTGCTCTTGCCGTGGGACAAGTACAGCGCTCCGGCGACACCGAGAGTGCCCAGGGAGAGGTAGAGCAAATCGAGGGCGGTGTCGTACTTGATGCGGGCCGCGAACTGGAAGAACTTGACGACCAGAATGAGCAGGACCACCTTGGCGAGGCGGTCCTTCAGGTCGTCCAGGCTGCGGATCAGCAGCAGGCGTTTGGCGTGCTTCGACTCGACGGCGGCGTCGATGTCCGAGATGAAGAGCTCGTACAGCCCGAGCGAGAAGATCAGCAGGATGGCCGCCAGCAGGTAGCCGTCCACGATCTCCACCACATGGGCCACCGTGGTGTTGCGGAATTCGGTGCGCGCCTCGGGGTCGAGGTGGCCGAAGTATCCCGGCAGGTGGATGATCAAGTCCCAGACGTCCACCGAGGCGATGATCGTGATCACCACCGCGGCGGCCAAACTGGCGATGACGGCCGCCAGCACCAGGAAGCGCGACTTCCAGAGGAAGCCTTCGAAGAGTCGTTCGAGGGTCATAGTTCGAAGGTCAGATTGTAGGCGTAGCGACCGCGCCCGACCACCAGCAGCAGGCCGCCGCGGTCGAGACTTTTCAACACTTGTTTGCCGAGCTCCTCGAGGTTCTCCACCCGCTGGCCGTTGACCCCGAGCAGTTGGTCCCCGGTGCGGATGCCGCGCTGGTCGGCCTCGGATTCGGGCGTGACCTTGGACACCAGGAGGCCCTGGCGCCCCGAGCTTTCGACCTCGATGCCCACCGCGCCGAGCAGGATCTCGAGGCCCAGGCCGTCCGGCGGGCGCTCCACCTCGAGGGTCAGGTGTTTCTTCTCGTCGCCGCGCAACAGGCTGATCTTGAGGGCGCCGCCGGCCGCCGTCGAGTACAACGCGGTGGTCACGTCCTCGCGGACGTGCACCGGCTGGCCGGCGACCTCGACGATCAGGTCCCCCTCGCGGAACCCCGCCCGTTCGGCCGGCGAACGGGGGTAGAGCTTGCCGACCAGCGCCCCACGGGGGGCCGCGAGCCCGGAGCGTTTGGCCAGCTCCGGGTCCACGGTGATCAGGCGCAGGCCCGTCCAGGCCGGTTTCCGCTCGCCGAAGCGCAGCAGGTCGTCGACCACGCGGATGGCGCGGTCCGCCGGAATGGCGAAGCCGATGCCCGAGGCGCCGGAAACGATGGCGGTGTTGATGCCGATCACCTCGCCGGCCAGGTTGACCAGGGGGCCGCCGGAATTGCCGGGGTTGATCGAGGCGTCGGTCTGCAGAAAGTCCGTGAACAGCCGCTCGCCGCGCTCCGAGGGCACGCTGCGTCCACGCCCCGAGAGCACCCCCGAGGTCACCGTGTGGGCGAGGCCGAAGGGGTTGCCGATGGCGAGCACGGTCTCCCCCATCAGCAAATCCGCGCTTTGCCCGAGGGACAGAGCGGGCAGTTGGCCCTTGCCTTCGACTTTCAACAGTGCCAGGTCCGCGTCTTGGTCCGCACCGAGCACCTCGGCGTCGAGTTCGCGGCCGTCCTTCGTGGTCACCACGATCTTCGAGGCGCCTTCGATGACGTGGGCGTTGGTGACAACCAGCCCGGATTTGTCGACGATCAACCCGGAGCCGAGCGACTGCACCGGCCGCGCACGCCGGAAAGGCAGGAAGTTGCCGAAGAACGGATCGGCCTGGCGGACCATCGATTCGGCGGAGATGTTGACGACCGCCGGCGACACCCGTTCGACCACTTCGACGACGGGCGTGCGGCGGGGGTCGGCCGGTGTGGCCGCAACCCCATGAGCGGCAAGGAGAACCGTGACGAGAACGAATCGCGAAGCAACATTCATGACGACTACCTGACCAAGTCGAGCCGGACCCCGGCGTAGGACCGGCCAATTTCGATTCTCACCGGCGTCGCAACGGCATCGTCGGCGAGCCAAAGGTCGAAGGAGCCGCGCCAAGGCTCCTTACCCGCGGTGGCGATTCCGCGCACCAGATAGCGCCGAGCGTTCACGTGGGCGCCCGACGGCAACGTCCACCTCTCGACGGCACCGGGGGTGACGATCACGGGATACGTTTTGCCGTCCGACCAAACGAGCAAGCGCAACGGCGTCGTCGGCCGGTCCCGGCGCAAGCGATAAATGGCCGAGGCGATGTCGAACACCCCCTCGCGGTCGAGCTCTTCTTTCTTGACCTTGTTCTTATCGCGGTAGCGGTAGGAGCTCCAGGCCCGAATGGTCTTGCCGAGCACCGGGTCGAGCACCGCGCCGTAGCGCCAAAACTCGCCGTCCCGGCTGTCCGTGGCAGTCACCAGGAGCTCGCTGCGGACGTGCTTGCCGTCGGGTTCGGGGCTGACCGAGAGGGTGCCTTCACCCGACGAAGGCAGGAACAGGCCGCCGAAGACCCCGGCCAGCTTGGTCAGCTCCCAGCGGTAGTGGTGGACCTCGGTGGGCGGCGCGGGTGCCGCTTGGACGACCACCGGGCGCACCGGCTCGGCCTGGCCGTCGGCCCAGGCAACGGCGGCCCCGGTGGCGAGCAACATCCCGGCGGCGGCGCGCGTGAAGGTCATCGTGGGCTCCTCATTCGACCGTCACGCTCTTGGCCAAGTTCCGCGGCTGATCGACGTCCGCACCCCGCCGCACGCCGATGAAATAGGCCAGCAACTGAAGAGGGATCACGGTCACGATGGGCTGCAACAGGGGCGACACGCGGGGCACGCGGATCACGGCCTCGGCCAGAGACCCCAAGTCCTCGGCATCGCGATCCGTGACCACGATGAGCAGGCCGCCGCGCGCCTTGACCTCCTGAATGTTGCTGCGCACCTTTTCGTAGACGACGTCGTCGCCGGTCGCCAAGGCCACCACCGGCAGCTCGTCGTCGATGAGCGCGATGGGGCCGTGTTTCATCTCGCCCGCCGGGTAGCCTTCGGCGTGGATGTAGGAGATTTCCTTGAGCTTCAAGGCCCCTTCGAGGGCGATCGGGTAGTGGATACCGCGACCGAGATACAAGAAGTCTTCCGAGCGCGAGAAGCGCCGGGCCATCTCTTCGATCTGCGCTTCCGCGCCCAGGGCCTCGGTGATCGCCAGTGGCAGATGGGCGAGACCGGACAAGTGCTCGTCCTCGATCGTCCCGCCGCGCTCCTGGCGCAGGTACAGGGCGAACAAGTACAGCGCCGCGAGCTGCGTCGTGAACGCCTTGGTCGACGCCACGCCGATTTCGGGGCCGGCGTGGGTGTACAACGTGGCCCGGCTGATGCGGGTGATCTGGCTGCCCGGTACGTTCGAGATGGCGAGCATCAAGGCGCCGCGCTCCCCGGCCGCTTCGAGGGCGGACAAGGTGTCCGCGGTTTCGCCCGACTGGGAAATGCCCAAGGCGAGCACCCCGGAATCGACGATCGGGTCCCGGTAGCGGTATTCGGAGCCGTAGTCGACCTCGACCGACACCCGCGCCAAGGTCTCGATCAGGAACTTGCCGACTAGCGCCGAATGCCAGGAGGTACCGCAGGCCAGGATCTGAATCCGCTCGATGCGACGCAGCTCGTCCGCCACGTCGGCGAAGCCGTCGAGCAGCAGGCGCCGCTCCTCGAAGTCCACGCGCGCACCAAAGGTGTCCTGGACGGCCTGGGCCTGCTCGTGGATCTCCTTCAGCATGAAGTGTTTGTAGCCGCCCTTTTCGACCTGCACGGGGTCCCAATTCAGGCGCTGGACGGGCCGCTCGACGCGCTGGCCGGAGCGGTCGTGGATCTCGATCGCGTCCCGCGTCACCCGAGCCAGGTCGCCGTTTTCGAGAAAGATGACGTTCCTCGTGTGGGCCAGGAGACCCGCCGGGTCGGAGCCCAGGAAGTTCTCGCCCTGGCCGACGCCGAGCACGAGCGGCGGTCCTTTGCGGGCGGCGAAGATCTCGCCGGTGGGTTCACCGTCGCTCCCGAGGCCGATGACGCCCAGGGCGTACATTCCTTCGAGCTCCGAGAGCGTGCGGGCCACCGCGGTGCCCAGGTCCGGGCTCGACTCGGCGTGACTCGAAATCAGGTTGGCGACGACCTCCGTGTCGGTGTCCGAGTGGAACACCCAACCCGCGGCCTGAAGCCGGCGCTTCAAGGGCAGGAAATTCTCGATGATGCCGTTATGGATGACTGCCAGCCGGCTCTTGCCGTCGAGGTGCGGGTGGGCGTTTTTTTCGGTCGGCGGGCCATGGGTGGCCCAGCGGGTGTGGCCGAGCCCGAGGGAGCCGGACAGGGGATGTTCGGCGAGCTTCGCCACCAGGTTGTCGAGCTTGCCGGCGGCGCGCACGGTCTCGAGCCGGCCCGGATTCGCCACCACTACCCCCGAGGAGTCGTAGCCGCGATACTCGAGGGCGCGTAAACCGCCGAGAATGATCGGTACCGCGTCCTTCTCACCGACGTAACCGAGGATGCCGCACATCGTTTTGCTCCGCTCCGCTCCCTCTCTACGTTCGAGGGCGCGTCATCGTATCGCTGTCCGGGCAGAGAGCAGACGGTCGACGGCGGCGAGCTCGGCGCGATCGTTGACTCCGAGCGCCTCGGTCGGGTCCGCCAAGCGGTGGATCACCAGCTCGTGCTGAGCCGCGGCGGCAGCCAAGGCATCCGTCAGGTAGAGCTCGCCCTGGGCGTTGTTCGGCTGCAGGGCCTCGAGATAGGGGTAGATCTCGGGCGCCGGCAGGGCATAAATCCCGGCGTTGACGGTCGTGACCCGGAGCTCCTCGGGCGACGCGTCGCGCGCCTCGACCAAACGCGCCAGCCGGTCCGACCGATCGGCGCGCGGAATCACCCGACCGAGGGAACCCGGCGATTCGAGCTCCGCCACCGCCAGGGCGCCCCAGCCGCGTTCGGCCTCGGCAGCAAGAGACTCGAGCGTGGCCGGCGTCAGGAGCGGCACGTCCCCCGAAAGCACCAGCAGCGTCGCCGGCCCCGAGATCTCCGGCATCACCTGCGCCAGCGCGTGGCCGGTGCCCCGCTGCTCGGCCTGGAGCACCCAAGTCACATCCGGCGCCGCCAGGGCAGCCCGCACCTCGTCCGCCTTATGCCCCACGACCACCACCAGACGAGCACACCCCGCCGCCCGTGCGGCGTCGAGTACCCACGAAAGCAGCGGCCGCCCGCCCGCCTCGTGCAAGACCTTGGGCAACTCGGATTGCAGCCGCGTGCCCTTGCCGGCGGCCAGGATGACGGCGATGCGGGGGCGGGGGGACTGAGTAGTGCCGTGCATGGTGGCGAACTCTAAACGGAGTTGGGCGTGCTCACCGGCGCCGCGAAACGATCTCGTAGGCGGTTTCCACGAAATCCGCCACTTCGTCCCAGTCCACCCCGGGGGTGTCGAGGTAAACCCCGAGCCACCCCCGGTGCCCAACATAGGGTGGCCGGAAGAAGCGTTCGGGACGCGTCTGCACGAGGGTCTCCTGCATGCCCTCCGGCGCGGCGCAGTGGAACGCCACCCGACCGTCGTGATGGTGATCCGAAAACATCACGAAAACCCCCTTCTTGCCCGCGAACCAAGTCGGCTCGCCGTGGCTGATCTTCTCCGTGGCCCCCGGTTGGGCCAGGCAAAGCGCCCGCAACCGGGGCAGAGGGTCGTCATCGAGCACCATCGCCGGGAGTTTACCCCCCATTGGAGTGGTGATTCCGAAGCAGTTTGACGTCAAAGTCGTTTCGCCACGCTGTTCGAGGAGGACACCATGAAACCAGCGATCCCCCTTCAGTACGAAACCTGCGGCTGCCAGCACGACAACTGCCCCGGTCACATTTCCGGTACCTGCACCCAGCCAGCCGGCCACAGCGGCAGCCACACGTGTAGTGTCTGCGGCATGCGGTTTTGAAGACTGGGTTCTCGGTTGATCGAGTGGAGCCATCCGACGAGACGATGGACCCTGACATCCTGCGCTCGTCTTTGCGTGGCGCCAGTGTGGCGCAGGCGCCGACCATGAGCCCGCGGTGCTCAAGAAGGGGACTTGTAAGTTACTGAAAGTAAATGGCGGAGGGGGTGGGATTCGAACCCGCGGGACCCGGAGGCCCAACGGTTTTCAAGGGCCTACTTAAATACCGCGCACGGCGGAGCAAGGCCAAATCGGTAGCCGCTATGCGCCGTGCTGACATGGGTTTCCCGCCGATCCCCGTGTTCTCACTGTGGCATCAAATTCTATTCTCGTTGCGGCGCCAGTGTGGCAAGCGGGGCCGGACGTGAGCATCCGGTGGATCGAGCGAGCCTTTGTCACTCCCTGCCAGTCCCCGGCCGAAAAGCTCCTGCTCTTGGCCCTGGCGGATTACGCCTCGAAGGACACCGCAGCCGTGTTCCCCAAAGTGCAGTCCCTCGCGGAGAAGACCGGCTTGACGCGCCGTTCCGTCCAGCTACTTCTCCGGAAGCTCGAGCGCCGCAAGCTTCTCAAGCGCGACGGCTTCACTCCCGGCGGAGTCGCCCGCTACCGGTTGATGCTCGGCCCCCTTGGCGTGGTCCCCGCTCGGAGGGACGAGAAGCCCAAGGCCTCCGGCCGACCGGAAGAGAAGGCGAAGCCGCGCACGACGGCGAAGCTCGCCACCAGGACGGCCGCCCCGGCTGAGACTGGCCCTCCTGAGCCCGCCACCGCTTCCAGCCCACCGCCCCCCATGCCGGCACCCTTGGCGCTCCCCGCGGCAGCGCCCGAAACGAGCCGATGGGACTTCCTGCGCCTCTTCCAGGCCCTCGGTTACAGCTTCCAGAAGAACCGCGACGGCGCCGCCGCCGAGAAGCTCGCCCATAAGCGCCCCCAAGACGTCCGCGCTGCCCTCCTCCTCGGCCACGCCCGAAAACGGCGAGGCGGAAAGGACATGCCCCGGAGCCTCGCCTACTTCCTGCCGATCGTCGCCGAGGTGGAAACCGACAACCCCGAGGGCGTCGACTTGGGCTATCTCGAGTACCTCGAGCGCTGGGTGAGCACCTGGGAGCCGTTCTTCCGGCACCGGGAGCAGGAGTCGAGCGAAGAGCTGGCGCTCGCCAGCTGAGCCGGCAGCGGCTTCGAGCGGCGGCGAGCGCCTGCCGAGCGCCGCGGAAGATCTGGGTAGGGCGGCGACCGCCCGGGCCGCTGCTCGAGGTGTGCCACCCCGGGGCCGCGGGTGGCTCCGGCACCGACTGTGGAGCCCGGAGGAAGAGCCAGGCGGGCAGCGGAGGCGACCTCGCACGCCCCGCCGGGATCACTGCGCCGAGGGCCGCCCGGTGCACGCCCCGCCGTGGGCGCTCTGGGGGAGGCGGAGGAACTTGAGGGCCTCTTGTGTAGAGTCACCCTGAGGAGGCTCAACGGTGAACCACTTCCAAGCCCCCGAGCCTGAAGAGCCCGCGGACATCGAAAGGGCCTGGACGGAAGAACTCGGCCGACGCTCGGCCGAGCTCGATAGCGGAGCTGTCGAGGGGATTCCCCTCGAGGTCGTCAGTGCCGAGGTGCGGGCGCTTCTCACGGGAAGTCATCCCTCAGGCAGAGGCCCGGCGGGAGGCGTCCGCAGTGACGCTCAGCAGAGGACTTCCTGAACCATGAAGCCCGGAGACCGTTACCTCAAGTGGATCGAGTGGAGCGAGGAAGACGGCACCTATCTCGGCAAGTGCCCCGACCTGATCACGGGCATTCACGGGGACGACCCCGTCCAGGTCTATGCCGAGCTCGAGGACGTGGTGAACGACGTTCTCGAGCACTTCGCGAGTCAGGGCCGGCCCCTGCCCGAGGCCCGCGTCCGTCCCATGCGAGAAGTCTCTTGAGCTGACCTCGCCCGCCTTCCAGGAGCACCGCCAAGGCTTCTCCGTCATCAGGAACCGGGGATAGTGTCTACCTACTGGTAATCAGCATCCTCTTAGGGGAAAGGGTGAGGACGTCGAGAGACAGGGGATACCAGGAAGCCGAAGCGCAGGCCAGAGCGTTGGCTGGAGGGCTTGGGGCAGGACCCTGGCGATGCATAGAAGAGTCACCTTTGAAGCGATTGGCTCCGTGATCACGATGCCACCAACGAAAGCGACCCACTCAAGAAACGTCAGGGAAGCAGAACGAAGCCTTCTGGACACGTTTTCAACCATCGGGAAGCCCCTTTCTCGCCTTTCGGCACTGGAAGAAGCATCACCAGGGTTGCCCTGCTCCGCATACTTGCGTAGTGCCCCAAACCCTCCCGCCTTCAAATACTTCCACCTATTCGGCCTTCCAGCCGATCAGGCGTTGGGCGTATCCCGCCCGTCAGGCTCCTTGGCAACGCCCTTGAACGGCTTGCCGTCGTCCTTGACCTCCATCAGTTGGCCGGTGCGTTCATCACGCTTCTGCCAGTGACCATCCGAACGCTCAAATTGAGTTCGGCCGATAACCGCGCCTCTCCGAAATCCCTCACCAGTGTTCTTGGCCATCAATGTACTCCTCTCGCGACACGATGCTGTGTCTTGAGTGAGAAGAATACAACATCCAAAGTGTCGCCACGGCCAAATCGGGCGAGGCGAAGCACCTCACACCGCCAGCTTCATCTCGACCGTTACGCCCGTCTTCGCGCAGAGCCCCACCAGGTAGTCGAGCGAGAGCTTGCCCACCCGGTTGCGGGCGATCTCGGACATCCGCGGCTGGGAGACGCCGAGGAGCTCAGCCGCTCGCGCTTGGGTAAGGCCCTCGCGCTGGATCCACTGGCGCAGGGCTTCGGCGACCTCGCAGCGCAGCAGCAGCACGGCCGCCTCGTGGGGCGGAAAGCCGAGGTCGAGGAAGACGTTTCCGCTGCTCGGCTCGATCTCGAGGTCAGGGTCCTTCATCGCCTCGAATATACGACCGTTCGTATAGCGGCAGCGCTGACGGCGCCCGTTTCCAGGGGCGAAATCCACGACCTCGGGGGGCGAACTGGTTTCGCCCATAACCGTCATCAGGAACCGGGGATAGTGTCTACCTACTAGTAATCAACATCCTCTTAGGGGGAGGGTGAGGACGTCGAGGGAAAGAGCGGCCACGAAGCAGGAAGCGCCGAAGAGGCCCGCCACCCCGCCGGCCCCTGCTTCCTGCCCTCCGTGCGCCGGCATGCGCCGGCATGGCATACCCAACTCGACAGCCACCTCCGAGCCGTGCAAGCTCGGGCGCATGTCGCGGTCGTCGGCCATCGGAGAGCGGATCAAGCGGGGCAAGGGCACCGAGCGCAGCGCCCTTACGGCCGTGCGCTGGAAGCCCGAGGAGCTGGCCGAGCTTCGGGTCAAGGCCGAGGTCGTCCGCCTGCCGCTCTCGGTCTTCATCCGTCGAGCCGCCCTCGGCCATTCGCTCGTCAGTCGCGCCGGCGTCGAGACCCTTCGGCATGCCGGAATGATCGTCGTGCACCTTCAGGAGATCCAGGCGCTTCTCGAAGCCCAAGGCCTCACCGAGCCCGAGAACCTCGCCCCAGCCATCGACGAAGGCCGCCAGGTCGTCCACGAGCTGCTCGAGCTGTGCAAGTCCCTCGATCGCCGCTGACTTGCCCGAGGACGCCGCTTCGGTCATCATCGAGCCACCTCCGCCGCTCCGGGAAACCGGTAGCCCCCACCCGCGGCAGCTTCCCCCACCCTCGAAGAGTCCGGTCAGAGGACAGCGAGCAATGACTGCGTGATACACGACCGGCCTGCGGCCGGCGTGTCTCCCGCAGTCGCTCGGAGCGCTTTTCGCCCTGCGGGCTCAAAGCGGTAACCGGACTCAAACTCGGCTCCGCAGCCAGCGGCCC
>JANRLG010000004.1:0-9772 GCA_033762835.1 Thermoanaerobaculia bacterium | reverse complement strand
GCTGCGCAGCGGGCGCTCGAGCGCGTCGAATGGTGATCTGCCAGTGCTAGCCTCCAACCAGCGAGAAGAATCGAAGAAGGGCGCAGCAAGCAGCGCCCCTACGGAGAGCGGGTACCTTCCGGGGTAGGGGCGCTGCTTGCTGCGCCCCCGCTGGCAGGCCGAGTCGCTGATCCATGAGACTAGACTCTCCCAGTGCCTAACCCTACGAAAGGACAGCAGCCATGATCGTCAGCATCTTCAACGATGTCATCGGGCCGGTCATGCGCGGACCGTCCAGCTCGCACTGCGCGGCCGCGCTGCGGATCGGCCGCTTGGCCCGGGATCTGATGGACGGTCGTTTTTCGGACGTGCTGGTGGAGTTCGATCGCCAGGGTTCCTTGCCGACCACCCACGATTCGCAGGGTTCGGACATGGGCCTGTGCGGGGGCCTGCTGGGTTGGGAAGCGGTGGACGATCGTCTGCCTGGGTCGCTGGCGGCGCTCGAAGCGAGCGGAGTGACGATCCGCATGGTGACCGTCGATGCCGGCGACCCGCACCCCAACACCTACCGCTTGACTTTGACCGATGGCGGCGGCGAGTCGCACCACCTACGCGCCATCTCGACCGGCGGTGGCATGATCGAAGTCATCGCTATCGATGGCTTCACGGTGTCGATCTTCGGGGACTATGCCGAGACCTTGCTCTGGGTGACCCCGGGCGCCGACGCTCGGGCGGCGTCGGCGGCGCTGGCTTTCGGAACCGAGGCCGACGACGTGCTCGTCCATGAGCACGACGGCGTCTTTCTGGTCGAGGTCAAGTCCCAGGAGCCGGTCCGCGACGACGACCTTGCGGAGCTGCGTCAGCAGGGCCTGGTGACCGCGGTGCGGCGGCTCGCCCCCGTTCTGCCGGTGCGCTCGCGGAAAACGGCCAGCGTGCCCTTCACCACGTGCAGCGAGATGCTGCGGGCCGACGCCGGTCGGGGCACGCCCCTGTGGCAGCTCGCCGTCGAGTACGAAAGCGCGCGCAGCGGCCTCGGGGAGCGGCAGCTGCTCGACCAAATGATCGAGATCGTCCGCATCCTGCGCAAATCGGTCGCCCAGGGCATCGCCGGCACGAGTTATGACGACCGGGTGCTCGGCCACCAGAGTGGTCGGTTCGCGGAAAACATGCGCTCCGGCCGGCTCTTGGGCGGCGGCGCCTTGAACCGCATCGTGCTCTACGTCACGGCTTTGATGGAAGTGAAGAGCGCCATGGGCGTCATCGTCGCCGCGCCGACGGCGGGGGCCTGCGCGGCCCTGCCGGGAGCGGTGATCGCGATGGCCGAGGAGATGGGCCTGGGCGAGGAGGAGATGGCTCAGGCTCTGCTCGCGAGCGGCCTCATCGGCGTCTTCATCGCGACGCGCTTCACCTTCGCCGCCGAGGTCGGGGGCTGCCAAGTCGAAGGCGGTTCGGCGGCCAGCATGGCGGCCGCCGCGCTTTCGACCCTCGCGGGTGGAACGCTGGCGCAGTCGGTGGCCGCCGCCTCCATGGCACTCCAGAGCATGATCGGCTTGATCTGCGATCCGGTGGCCAATCGCGTCGAGGTGCCCTGCCTGGGCAAGAACGTGATGGCCGCCAGCAACGCCCTGTCCGCCGCCAACATGGCGCTTTCCGACTTCGATCCGGTCATCCCACTCGACGAGGTGATCGACACCGTGAAACGGGTCGCCGAGCAGATGCCGCGCGAGCTGCGCTGCACGAATCTGGGTGGACTTTCGATCACTCCCACTGCCATCGCCCTGGAAGCGACTCTGGCCCGCAAGCGGGAAGCCGCCTGCGGGCGGGCTGCCTGCGTTTGTGGATGACGGCGCCGCCATCGCCCGCGGGTATGATGCCGCCGTCGTGGTGCGTTTCCTCTTCTTCGCTCTTCCCGTGCTCCTCGCTCTCGTGGCGGGCAGCCATTTCGCCATCGCCGCCCTCGGCTGGGGGCCGCCCTCGGGATTGCCGGCGCGGACGCTGTTCAGCGGCTGGTTACTCGAGGCCACCGGATTGACGGCGCTCTTCCTGCTGATCCAAGCCCGCGGCCTGCCGCGCTTCGTGGCCGGGCTCGGGGCGGCGTGGACGGCGTGGATCTTCCGCGGCCCGGTCTTGCTGGTGACGATCGCCGGGGCTTCGCGGGTGCCCTCGGCGACGTGGTGGCGCCTGTCGCTCGTCTGGTTCGTGCTCTACACCCTGTGTGGGCTCGCCCTGGCCGCGCTGGCGGACGACGAACCTCGCGAGGACCCACCTCCGCCCGTGTGTTAGCGTCCCGGCCCGTGAGAATCGCCTCCGTCGGCAAAGCCTTTCCGCGCTTTTACTACTCCCAAGACGAGCTGCTCGGAGCCCTCAAGAAGTTGTGGGCGACACGCCACCACAATCTCGGCCGGCTCGAACAACTGCACAAGAACGTGCTCGTGGGCGGGCGCCACTTGGCGCTGCCGCTCGAGGAGTACGAGCGACTCGAGTCCTGGGGTCAGGCCAACGACGCCTGGATTCGGGTGGCGCAAGAAATCGGCGGCGAGGCGGTGCTGCAGGCCCTCGATCGCGCGGGGCTGACGCCCGCGGACGTCGACGCGTTGTACTTCGTCACCGTCACGGGCGTGGCCACGCCGTCCATCGACGCCCGCCTCGTCAATCGCCTCGGTCTCCCGCCGCGGGTCAAGCGGCTGCCCATCTTCGGCCTCGGCTGCGTCGCGGGTACGGCCGGCATCGCGCGCGCGGCGGACTACGTGCGAGCGTTCCCGAACGAGGTCGCCGTGTTGTTGTCGGTCGAGTTGTGTTCGCTGACCCTGCAACGGGCCGACCTGTCGATCCCCAATCTGATCGCCTCGGGACTCTTCGGAGACGGCGCCGCGGCAGCCGTGGTCGTGGGCGCCGAGCGGGAGCTGGCGGCCGCCCGGCGCGGCCCGCGCATCGTCGCGTCGCGCTCGATCTTCTATCCCGACTCCGAGCGGGTGATGGGCTGGGACATTTCGGAAAACGGCTTTCAGATCGTGCTCTCGGCCGAGGTGCCGGACGTCGTCCGCAAGTACCTGCGCCGCGACGCCGACGAGTTTCTCGCCGAACACGGCCTGACCCGCGCCGACATCGGCAGCTTCGTCTGCCATCCCGGAGGCCCCAAGGTCCTCGAGGCCATGGCCGAGGCCCTCGAAACCCCACCCGGCGCCCTCGACCTCACCTGGCGCGGCCTCCGCGAGGTCGGCAACCTTTCCTCGACCTCGGTGCTTCTCGTCCTCGAAGAAACCCTGGGCGCCCACCGCCCACCCCCCGGCACCTGGGGCCTCATGTCTGCCATGGGGCCGGGGTTTTGTTCGGAGTTGGTGTTGCTCGAGTGGTGAGGGTCAACCGACTTCCGCGAGTGGATTCCAGACCCGCCGAAAACCCAGGCCCTCAAAATCGGTGACGTTTCGCGTTGCGAACTCGTCGACTCCGTGGTGAAGCAGCGTTAGCCCGAGACGGGCATCAAACAACTTGCGGCGAGCGATTCCAGGCGTGGCAGCTAGGCTCCAGACGCGTTCCATCACAGGAGCGTTCTCGATCAGGGCCCAGCGCTGGTTTCGACGCAGGCGTTGGCAGATCACGGCCGCGTCCAAGGCCCCGAGTGGCCGAGTCATCACAGCAGGGTTACGGAGCAGCTGATAGAGCTCCAGAAGCACCAGTTCGGCAATCGCAACGTCCTTTCGCTGGCCACATTCTGCCAAGAAGGCTGCTGCGCGCGAATGCTCAGCGCAATCGGAGTTGAGCGCGTACAGCAAGAGATTCGTGTCGAGCGAGATCATGAACGGCACTCAGGGCCCTGGTTCGTTCGCGAGTTCGCGCCACTGGTCGGACGAAGCGCGAAAAGCTCCCAAAGCGAGAGGCTCGGGAGGCTCCCAGTCTGCGACTTCCGAACCACGCCCGGGGGGATACAGTCGGACGATCATCTCGAGACCCCGACGGATCACCTCGGCGAAGGACATCTCCTGTTCGCGGGCGATGCGCTTGGCTTGGTGGTAGAGATCGTCGGGGAAATGCACTTGGGTGCGTGTCATACACAAAAAATACATCGCCACTGAAACCGGCGTCAATCGGCAGGTCCAACGCGCCGGCACCCGACGACGGTAGACTCTCCCCCGTGCCTCTCCTCGACTCCCGCCTCGCCTTTACCGTGCTGGTCGTGTTCATCGCCTTGCAGCGCTTGGGAGAGTTGCGGCTCTCCGAGCGGCACCGCCGGCTGGCGCTGGCGGCGGGGGGCTACGAAGTGGGGGCCGGGCATTACCCGGTCATGGTCGCCTTGCACACTGGTTTTCTGCTCGCCTGCGTCGGGGAAGTCTGGCTGCTCGAGCGGACGTTCTTCCGGCCCCTCGCCTGGTGCGCGTTCGGGCTCTTGCTCGGCGCGCAGATGTTGCGGATGTGGGCGATCCGCACGCTCGGCGAGCGCTGGACGACGCGGATCGTGATTCGCCCCGGCCTGCCGCTGGTCGCCGCTGGGCCTTATCGCTTCCTGCGCCATCCCAACTACCTCGCCGTGGTCGTCGAAATCCTGGCGCTGCCGCTCGTCCACACGGCTTGGCTCACGGCGCTGGTCTTTTCGCTAGCGAACGCGGCGCTGCTCGCCGTGCGCATCCGGACCGAAAACGCGGCCCTCGCCGAGGCGGCGCCGTGAGCGTCGAGGCCATTCTCCTGGGCATTGCCGCGGTCGCCCGCGAGCATTTGGCCTACGACGGACCCTTGGCCCTCGAGGCGCGGCTGATCGAGGACCTTCGGCTCGACTCCATTCGCCTCCTGACTCTGGCCGTCGAGGTCGAGAACCACTTCCAGATCTGCCTCGATCCCGAGGACGACGCCACCATCGAAACCGTCGGGGACCTGGTTGCGGCGGTGGGCCGCAAGCTTCATGGCGAGCGCTAGCACGCTGCTCCAGCTGCTCGCCACGGCGGCCGCCAGCGCGGCGGGCGCCACCACGGGCCTGCGGTTCGTGGATCGGCGCGAAGCAGCGACTTTGTTGACCTGGCGGGAGCTCCACCGGCGCGCGGCCGAGGTGGGCGCGGCGCTCCAGAAACTCGGCGTCGGCCGCGGGGAGCGCGTGGGGCTGGTTTACCCGACCGGCCCGGAGTTCTTCTTCGGCTTCTTCGGCGCCCTGGCGGCGGCGGCCGTGCCGGTGCCGCTGTACCCGCCGGTCCGGCTCGGCCGGCTCGACGAGTACCACGAGCGTACGGCGGCGATGCTGCGGGCGGCGAGCGCGCGGCTCGTGCTCGCGGACCGCACCGTCGGCCGCTTGCTCGGCGAGAGCATCGAGCACGCCCGGCCCGCCCTCGGTTGCCGGACGCTCGACGACCTGCCGCCGAACTCCGGCCTGCCCGTCGGGACCCTGGTTTCCCCCGACGAGCTGGCCCTCGTGCAGTTCTCCTCCGGCACCACGGTGGCACCGAAGCCCGTGGCGCTCTCCCATCGCGCGATCCTGGCCCAGGTGCGGGCGCTCAATGCCCTCTGGCCGGCTGTTCCCGGCGGGCAGCAGCGCGGCGTTTCCTGGCTGCCGCTCTACCACGACATGGGTTTGATCGGTTGCGTGTTTCCCGCCCTCGCGTTGATCACTGATCTGACCTTGATCGGCCCCGAGGTCTTCGTGACGCGGCCGGCCGTTTGGCTGCGCGCGATCTCGCGGTACCAAGCGACCATCTCGCCGGCTCCGAACTTCGCCTACGGCTTGTGTGTCGAAAAGATCCGCGACGAGGAACTGGCGGGGGTGGATCTGTCTTCCTGGCGAGTGGCCCTGAACGGGGCCGAGGCGGTGTCGGGGCACACGGCACGGGCGTTCATCGAACGTTTCTCCCGCTGGGGATTCCGGCCCGAGGCCATGACCCCGGTCTACGGCCTGTCGGAGGCGGCCCTGGCGGTGTCCTTTTCGTTCATCACGCGGCCCTTCCGCAGCGGGACCTACGCTCGCAGTACCTTGGCGCCGGGCGAGATCGCGGTGCCCGAGCCGAACGGCACCGAGGTGGTTTCGGTCGGCCAACCGTTACCCGGTTTCGAGATCGAAGTGCGCGACGACGCCGGCCTGCCGTGCCAGGAGCGCCAGGTCGGGCGCATCTGGATTCGCGGGCCGTCGCTCATGACCGGCTATCTCGACCAGCCCGAGGCGACGGCCAAAGCCCTCGTGGCCGGTTGGCTCGACAGCGGGGACCTCGGGTTCGTGGCCGACGACGAGCTTTACCTCACCGGCCGCGCCAAGGATCTGGTGATTCTGCGCGGGCGCAACTACCCTCCGGAAGAGATCGAACGGTGTCTCGATGGCGCCCCCGGTGTGCGCGTCGGCTGCACTGCCGCGACCAGCTGGTTGCCCGATCAGGGAGAGCGCGAGGAGCTCGTGGTCTTCGTCGAGGCCGCGCGCGACGCCGGCGAGCCGGTGCGCGCGGCCTTGCCGGAGACCGTGCGGGCGGCCGTGCTCGCGGCCACCGGGTTGCCCGTGGATCAGGTCGTGGTGGCGGAACCCGGCACCCTGCCGCGCACCTCCTCGGGCAAGATCCGGCGCGGCGAAACCCTGCGCCTGTGGCTTGCCGGCGCCCTCGAAGCCCCCGCCCCGGTCAGTGCCCTGCGGCTGGCCGCCGCCTTCGCTCGCTCGACGTTCGCCCACCGCCGAGCTCGCAAGCAAGCCCGGAGCGACGACGGAGCGGGCACCCGGTGATCGACCTCGCCATCGTCGGCGGCGGCCCGGCCGGCCTCGCAGTCGCCATCGCGGCCCGGCAACGGCTCCGGCTCGAGGTCGCGGTGTTCGAGCGGGCGGCCGGCCCACCCCGGGACAAACCCTGCGGTGAGGGCCTCATGCCCGATGGCCGGGCGGTGCTCGACGAGCTCGGGGTCGAGTTGCCGTTCGGAGCGCCGTTTCGGGGCATTCGGTATTGGGATGGCGAACGCGCCGCCACCGGCTTTTTCCCCGGTACCGCGGGGCTCGGGTTGCGACGCACGGCGCTTCACGGGGCACTCGTCGCCCGCGCCCGCGCGCTCGGGGTCGACGTCCACTGGGGCGCGCGGGTCGCGGGCCTACGACCCGACGGGCTCGACACCGACCAAGGACCGGTGGCGGCTCGCTGGGTGGTCGGTGCTGATGGCCTGCTTTCCCCGGTGCGGCGCTGGGCCGGCCTCGAGGGCACCAGGCCGCGCCGTGCCGGGCGCTTCGGGGTCCGCCGGCACTTCGCCGTCCAACCCTGGGCCGATGTCGTCGAAGTGTATTGGGCGGACGGCGCCGAGGCCTACGTCACCCCCACCGGTCCGGAGGAAGTGGGGATCGCCATTCTGTGGAGCGGGGCCAAGGCCGACTTCGACACGCTCCTGCCGCGTTTCCCCCGCCTCGCGGCTCGTCTGGCGGGCGCACCGACGACGTCGCAGGATCAGGGCCGCGGGCCGCTCGAGCAGCGGGTCTCGGGGGTCGCCCGGGGCCGGCTGGCGCTGGTCGGGGACGCCGCGGGCTACCTGGATGCGATCACCGGCGAGGGCCTGTCGCTGGCCTTCCACCAGGCCCTGGCCCTGGTCACGGCGATCGGCGAGGTCGACTCCGGGCGCGCGACCGATCTCGGCGGGTACGCGCGGGCCCATCGTCGAATCGGGCGGCTGCCGAACCTGCTCACCGCCACCCTGTTGGCGGTCGAGCGCCGGCCCTGGCTGCGCCGCCGGATGATCCAAGCTCTCGCCGCCGATCCGGAATTGTTTTCCCGACTGCTCGGCGCCCACGCCCGTTTACTCTCGCCCCGCGAGCTCGGCCTCGGCACGCCGCTGCGCTTGGCTTGGCGCTTGGCGACAGCCTGAGGCGCCGGTCAGCCCCCCGACAACTCCTCGAGCTCCTCGGGGCTGATGAATTCGTCCGGGTCGTCCTCGCCGCAGGTGCTACAGGCCGCTTCCTTGATCACCCCGTCTTTCCATTCGAAGACGTAGCAGGGGGACTCGCAGTTGAGGCAGATGACGTAGTCGGGCATCGCCATGGCGGGTTCTCCTAGGACGCGACGGGGTGGGCGCGGCGAAAGCGATCGAGGGCGGCGAGAGTGGCACCGGGGCGCTCCCACGGCGGCACGTGGCCACAGTTTTCGAGCACGACGAGGGTCGACTGCGGCAGGGCGTGGGCCATGGCGCGGGCGACTTCGACGCGGAACAAGCCGTCTTCCTCGCCCCAGATAACCGCCGTGGGCACCGCCACGGCAGCAAGGTCGGCGTCCCAGTAGGCGTGTTCTTCACGGGTGGTCTCGAGAATGCGGGTCACCGCCCGTGAGGTGTAGACCTTGTAGAACAGCGGGGCGCCCAGGCTCAGGTACCAGGGCACCTTGGCCCACAGGGCGCCGAGCAGCTCATGGGTCTTCTTCGGGGTGTCGAGCTGGACTTGGGAGCTGATGCGTTCCCAGTCCTGGGCCCCGTACCCGGCGGCATCGACGAGCACCAGCCGCGCCAGCCGCTCCGGGTGGGCGCGTGCCAGGAGCACCGCCATCCAGGCCCCGAGGCTGATCCCGGCGACAGTCACTGGGCGCGCACCGAACTCCACGTCGAGCAGCTCGGCGAGCAGTTCCGGCGCCCGCTCGAGGTCCACTGCGCCGCCCGGTACCTCGCTGCCGCCGATCGCCGACAGCTCCGGCACCACCAGCCGGCATTCGCCGCGCAACGCTCGCACTACCGGCGCCCAGCTCGCCCCCGTGGTGCCCATGCCGTGGAGCAACAGCCAAGGCTCGCCGTCGTCCGGACCGATCACCTGGTAACGCAGGAATCCGTCGGCGATCGGCAAGGTCTTCTTCTTCCCACCAAGGGACTGGAGGACGAGGGCGGAGCCGATGCCGAAGGCGCGCAGCAACATGGAAGGTCATTCTATCGATCCCGAGGGGCTCGACGGGCCGGTGGTGACGCTGCGGGTGGTGAAGCAGTAGAATCCCGGGGTTCTCACGGGGCAGACCGCCCCGACTCCACGCTCAGCTTGATTGCTCCCCCGGAGGAACCCTCGATGGAACGGACCCTCGTTCACTATGAAGTCAAAGAAGGCGTCGCCTATCTGACGCTCGATGATCCGCCGTTCAACGGCTACACCCACGAGATGATGAAGGACCTCGACAACGCGATCCTGAAGGCGCGTTTCGACCCCGCCGTCTACGTCCTCGTGCTCGCCGGCCAAGGCCCCAAGTTCTTCTGCGCCGGCGCCAACATCAACATGCTGAAGGCGTCCGATCCACACTTCAAGTACTACTTCTGCCTGCACGCCAACGAGACGCTCAACCGCCTCGAGCAGACCCCGAAGATGGTCCTGTCGGCCCTCGAGGGCCACTGCGTCGGCGGCGGCCTCGAGATCGCCATGGCGGCGGACCTGCGCATCGCCAAGCGGGATTCGGGCAAGGTCGGCCTGCCGGAGATCAACCTCGGCGTGTTGCCGGGCACCGGCGGCACCCAGCGCCTGGTGCGCATCGTGGGCAAGAGCAAGGCGATCGACCTGATGACGATCGGCAACCTGATCTCCTACGACGAGGCCCTCGCTCTCGGGATCATCGACCGTATCTTCGACGGCGACGACTTCATGGATCAGATCCACGCCTTCGCCCGCCAGTTCTGCCCGCCCAACAAGGCCTCGAAGGCCGCCGGGCGGATCAAGCGCAGCGTTCAGTCGGGCGCCGAGGTGCCCTTCGAGAGCGCCCTGGCGATCGAGCGCGAGCTCCAGCAGCAGCTCTTCGAATCGAGCGACGCCAAGGAAGGCCTGGCGGCGTACATCGAGAAGCGCACCCCGGTGTTCGAGGGCAAGTAGGGGCGACAGGCCGGCCGGCCTGAAGGCCGG
>JANRLG010000003.1:0-3247 GCA_033762835.1 Thermoanaerobaculia bacterium | reverse complement strand
AGCCTTCGCCGGGTCGGTCTTCGGTGGGTCCGTTCGCGCGACCTCGGGCGTGCCGGGAGCAGCCTTCACGGGGTCGCCTGACGCGGTGCCGGGCCGGGGTGGATCGGTGGTTGGTGGAGCGGCGGGACCCGGATCGTTCCTGGGTGGCTCGCCGGGCGCCTCTGGGGCGTCCGGCTTGAGGGTCACGGCCACCTGCTTCATCTTGCCGGCGACGATCTCGACATCGAACTGCTGCTTGGCATAGCCGGCCGTCCGCGGAACGAGCACGACCTTGTACTTGCCGGGGTCGAGTTCGATCGCCTTGGTCCCCTCGTAGTTCTTTCCGTTGATCGTGACAGTGAAGGGGGCTTCAGGCTTGGCGACGATCCCCAGCTTGCCCTTCGTGGAGCCGGCGAGCTTCAGGACAGCCGCGGCGACGACCAGCACGGCCACCACCGCGAGGGCACCGATGGCGATCATCACCCCCGGCTTCTTGCCGGAGCCGGCCTTCGGGGTGGTGCGCCCCTGGGCGGTCCGTCGCTGGGCTGGACGGGGCGCAGGCGTCGCACGCCGGCGCTCGGGCTTCACGGCCGGCCGCTCGGAGGTGCGGTCGCCCGGCTCCTCGCTCGCCTCCTCGTCACCGCCGTCCAGCTGCTCACCCTCGTCGCCCTCACCTTCTGGAACCTCGAAGGCCCGGGTGCTGGCGGGCGCGACGGTGTCGTTGATGCCAGACAGGGGCGACGGCCCGACCGTCGTGGCCCCGTTGACGGGGGCATCGCCAATGACGACCTTGGGCCGACTGGGCCGCGACATGGGGGCCATCGTCGCGTTGACATCCTCCGGCGAGCCCTCGTCCTGCCCTTCCTCGGCTTCGAGGGCTGGCCGGAAGCCCGTCATCTCGATCGGCTTGAGGTCGTTGTTCGTGTCATCGTCGCGCACCGAGCGCGGAGGCACGGTGCTGTCAGCGGCCCGTCCGTCATTCGAGAGCGCCGAGAGAGCGCCCGGCGAGAGGTTGTCGTGGGTCGTCGCGTTCCCCGTGCTGGGGGCTGGCCGGTTCGTCGAGGGCCGCAGCTGCGCCCGGTTCGCGGGGGGCGGAGGGGCCTTGTCGGCGTACGGCGACTGCAGGCCGATCGCCGTCTTGAGATCGACCTCGGCGCCTCCGGGCTTGGGAGCGGCGCCGCTGGGCATGATGATGGTGCGGTCCGCCGAGCCGTCCATCTCAGCCAGCTCCTCGGCGCTCGGGGGAGGGATGTTGAGGCTCGCGTTCTGGGGACCCATCGCCAGCGCGCCAGAGCCGCTCGACACGGCGACCGATGAGGCGCTCCGGGGTCGCCCTGGCGGAGGGGCCTGCGGGGGTGGAGGAGCGGCGGTCGGCGCCTTCTTCCGGGGCGCGGCGGTGATGCCCGAGCTCTCGAGATCCTCAGGGCGGGTCACCGCGGCGTAGCGCTCCATCTTCTCGGCCTCGCGGTACAGGTCCTCGGCGAAGGCCTCCTTCATGAAAGCCGAGAGGTGCTTGGCGGAGTAGATGGCGTCGCCCGCCAACAGGAAGCGCATCAAGTCTTCCTGCAGGTCGCTCGACCACTGGTACCGATCCTCGACCTCGCGCGCGAGCGACTTGAGGACGACCTTCTCGAGGCCGGCAGGAATGTTCGGGTTGAACTGACGTGGCAGGGGGACTTCGGCGTTGCGCACCTTTTCGAGGGTCGAAAAGTCAGACTCACCGACGAAGAGCTTCTCGCCCGTGAGCATCTCGTAGAGGGTGACTCCGACCGCGAAGATGTCGCTGCGGCGATCGATCGGCTGCCCGCGCACCTGCTCCGGGCTCATGTACCCGAACTTGCCCTTGAGAATGCCCGCCTGCGTCTTCTGGCTCCGGTTCGCCGCCTTGGCGATGCCGAAGTCGATGATCTTCACCTCTCCTTCGTACGAGATGAGGATGTTCTGCGGCGAGACGTCGCGGTGAATGATGTGGAGTTCCTGGCCCCGCGCGTCCTTCTTGCGGTGGGCGTAGTCGAGGCCCTCGCACATCTTCGAGGCGACGAACACGGCCATCGCCGTCGGCATGATCTCGCGGCGCCGACGAAACCGCTCGAGGAGCGCGCGCAGGTCCTTCCCCGACACGTACTCCATCGCGATGTAGTAGGCGTCGTCGTGCTTACCGAGCTCGTGGATGTGCACGACGTTCGCGTGATTCAGCTGAACGCTGATCCGCGCCTCGTCGATGAACATCGTGATGAACTCTTCATCCTCCGCCATGGTGGGGAGGATCTTCTTGATGGCGAGGATCCGCTCGAAGCCCTCGACGCCGAAGGCCTTCGCCGTGAACACCTCGGCCATGCCGCCCACGTTGAGCCGTTCGAGCAGCAGGTACTTGCCGAAAACGGTGGGCTTCTTCATCCGGAAGACTTGGACGCGGGTGAGACCTGAGAAGGGTGCAGACCCACTGCACCTGAAGCAACGACGATAGTCGCAGGGCTCTGATGCGTCAATGCATCATCCAGGGCCCAGAGGCGCTTAAGTCGCTGGAACCGCTGGGAAACCGGGGCCTCGAAGCCCACGGGCCACGAGCCCCATCGAGCGCCGCACAGCCCGAAAAAAAGAAGGCCCCGCACCAGTTTCCTGGTGCGGGGCCAAAAGATCCGGCAGCGACCTACTCTCCCGCGCGGTTTCCCGCGGAGTACCATCGGCTCTGGAGGGCTTAACTTCCGTGTTCGAGATGGGAACGGGTGTGACCCCTCCGATATAGCCACCGGAAAAACTCAAGTGCATACGAAGGCAGAATTGAATGACCGCTTCAAGGAGCGGTGAATCGAACTGCAGCGAAGAACGCTGCAAGGGCCTCGACCTCGATCTCGAATCACTCCAGCCACAAGGGGCCAGGAGCGCCATCGAGAAAGAGACAATGTAAGCCGCACGACCGATTAGTACCGGTTAGCTGAACACATTACTGTGCTTACACATCCGGCCTATCAACGACGTAGTCTCCATCGGGTCTTCAGGGGGATTGCTCCCCGGGAGGCCAATTCTTGAGGTCGGTTTCCCGCTTAGATGCTTTCAGCGGTTATCCAATCCGCACATGGCTACCCAGCGATGCCACTGGCGTGACAACTGGTACACCAGAGGTGCGTCCAACCCGGTCCTCTCGTACTAAGGTCAGAGCCTCTCAAGCCTCCTACGCCCACGGAAGATAGGGACCAAACTGTCTCACGACGTTTTGAACCCAGCTCGCGTACCGCTTTAATTGGCGAACAGCCAAACCCTTGGGACC
>JANRLG010000002.1:0-5752 GCA_033762835.1 Thermoanaerobaculia bacterium | reverse complement strand
TGCCCAACCCGGCTGCCCGAGAACCCGCCGTCGCCGACGCCTACCGGGCGTTCGGCTTGAACGAGCGACAGATCGAGATCCTCTCCACGGCGACGCCGAAGCGGGACTACTACCTCGTCAGCCCGGACGGGTGCCGGGTGTTTACGCTGGACTTGGGGGAGAAGGCGCTGGGGGTTTTGGGGCGGGTGGGTGGGTAGCGAGCGAAGGAGCGGGGAGGACGGCTCCCCGCTCCCTTCGGAACATCACGGGGGAGGAGCGACGCAGCCGCAGGAGTTTGCGTCAGCCCAGCAACCACCCTTGCAGGCACAGTGGCTGAAGCCGTCGCCGGAATGGCAACGGTTGGCCTCTGCCACCGCCAGGCCGGCGCCGCTCATACCCAGTACGAGTGCAGTAATTCGTAGCCATCGATTCACGGGTTACCTCCTTCAAGTTTGGTCGGACTCCTCAGGGAGGGGGTGGGTCGCACCAGCACCGCTTCGCGTTGGCATGGCAGACCGTAGTGCAAGTACAGGATGAACCGCTGTCGGACTGGCAGGAGGAGGCATCAACGATTGCCGGTACTGCCAGTATCAAGCCGCCAGCAACGGCCAACGCGAGGGCCAAACGTCTCAAGGACCTCATTCAGGGCTCCTTTCTTGGCTCAGTCGAGCCATGTTTGGGTCGAAGGGAAGTTGATCTCGAGGATCTTCCCGCTCGAAAACTCTCCGAGGATGAGAGCCACGGCGGCTCCAGGAGCAGCAGCGATCTGCCCGAAGGGTTGCGGGGACTGAAGGCGACCGACGAAACCGAGCTCGCCGCTGGGTTGGAGGCCGACGATGGCCCCGTCGCCCAGCAGCAACCAGAGCCAGTCTCGAATCGGTTGATACGACGAGTCCACGATCAAGACCGGCAACGTTTCTCCGTCCGTATTGAGCCTCGGCAGCCGTTCGACATCCGGCGAAACGCCATGTTCTTTAAGCGACAAGGTCAGATCGAGGTCGAGTAGGAGCCGGCCATCGGCCGAGTACTTCTGCACTCGCAACTCGTGCAGGAAGGCGATCCAAAGCTCGTCGGCAGCTCCGACTTGAAGGTGAACTCGGTTGTTTCCCAGCCGAGCCTGCGGAGAGGCCAGCGCTTCCGTGTTGCGCAGCGTTCCCACCGGAGACATCGAGCTGCCGTCGGCGCCGTAGCGAGCCACGAGGGCCTCGGTGGCTGGCTCACCCAGAAGCGAGTCTTTCGTGGAGGTTACCGCCAGCCCAACAGCTTTGGTCTTTGGCCGGACTTCTCGTTGTAGGCGACCTCCTCGGTCGAAGACTTGGACTCTCTCGTTGCCGGCGTCGAAGATCGCGAAGCCTCCGCCGGGCAGTAGCTGGAACTCCTCGGGGTAAAACAGGTCGCCGGGCTGATTGCCGATCGAACCCACGGAGAAACTCGGTGCCCCGTCGTCAAAGGCACGGAGGTTGTGACTCTCGCCATCCAGTACCCATAGTTTCCCGCTTCCCGGCTCGATCTCCAGGTCGGTGATGCTCAGAACCGGAAGCGACTTGGGCTCTGCCAGTTCGATCACGGAAGCTTCCGTCACCAGCCGATGTGCTCGCCGGTCGCCCCGTGCTACCTCGCCCAGCGCGTCCATGAGAGAGGCTTGCCGGACCAGCTCACCCCGGGGGCCGAACCACGCCATGAATGCTTTCGAGTCGATGGGGGAACTCGACTGCTCAACCAGGCGGTCGAGTCCTTGGACGCGCAGTACCGGGAGCTCCAGCTTGCGGGCCGCGAGGTCTTCGCGAAGTCTGTCGTCGTCCAGTGCCGGATCAACGACCAAGGAGCACTGGCCACCCGCGGACGAACAGAGTTGCGCGAGCCGCTCGCGGTCAGCAACCAGTTGGGAAAAATCGGCCTCGAGCCCGCAGGAGCTGCACCCTCGATGGAAGACGATCCATCGACAAGGTCCTTCCGCCGCGGTGGTTCGCCCGTTGGAATCGAGGATGGGAAGGTCTCGGAGAGTGATCGGAACCGAAGGGTGGACCTTCAAGTCGAGATACTTGCGAAACAGCAGGTCCAGATCTTGTGCCCGGAGAAAGCGCGACTGAAAGGTCACCTGGAGATCTGGACTCAACAGAAGAAAGTGGCGTCCACCATCCCGCAGCCCAAGCGAGCGAAATGCGTCCCTTCCGAACTCGCGGTGATGAAAGATTTCGATGCCCGGTCGCGGCTCGGCCCGATGATCCTTGTCGCTCGCCAAGAAGACGATTCTTGGCGCCATCGTCGGTGCGAGCGAGGTTGCCAGGCGAGCACTGCGCTCCACGAGGATTTCGGACTCCGACGGTCCTGCGATCAAGAACGTCCAACGTCCAGGGTTGAGCGCAAACTGGCGGCCACCGATCGATTCGACCTCGAAAGGGCGAATGTGTTGACCGATGGCAGGCTCCGCGCGGCGTTCTCCACTCGTGCGCCACAGACCGAAAGCGAAAAGAGAAACACCGACCAACAGGTACACTGCGGTCTTGATTCGCTCTCGGCCTTCAGTGCTGACGTGTTTTCGCTGGCTCGCCATGGTGGGTTTCAATCTCTAGCAGCGATGCATGGTATCTTCTACCACAGAATGAGCGGCCTTTATCGAGAAATTCGCCATGCCCTTCGTCGCCTTCGGGCCGGTGGGCTTCTGACGACCTCGGCCGTACTCTCTCTTTCCGTGGGTCTCGGTTGCTACGTTCTGGCGGCCCGGCTGGTCGACAGTCTGTTCTGGTCCAGCCCGCCCGGACTCGACGAACCTGACCGCCTGTTGCGGGTGTTCGGCAGTTTGCCGAGCCCTGGCGTCGCACGCTGGGATCAAGCCTTCAGTTACCCGGACTACGAGGCGTTTGCGCGGGTCTCGACCTCCGTTTCGGGTGGTCTGGCAGCATGGACGACAACCGGGGTCTCCCTCGGTAAGGGCCTCGAGGCCGTGCGCGCCACTGCCACGGTCACTTCTCCCGACTACTTCGCCGTGCTCGGCCTTCGAGCGCGCCGGGGTGCCGCCCTGGACCGGGAGTTCCCCGCCGATTCTGTGGCCCTCTCCGAGGCCTTCTGGCGCTCTCACTACGGTGCCAGTGACGAGATCTTAGGGTCGACCATTCTGGTCGATGGCCGGCCGCTCGTCGTGCGTGCGGTTCTTCCTGCTGGGTTTCGCGGCCTTGATCCCAATCCTGCGGACCTCTGGTTGCCGAATCCCACAATGGACTGGCTTCTCGGTCCCGAAGCCAGATCGGATTCGCGCCGGAAGTTCTTGCGCATCGTTGTCCGCCTGGCTCCAGACGTGGCGCGGCCCGCGGCACAGCAGGCGTTTACGGCAGTGGCTCAGAACCGGGCGAAGGAAGTTCCAAGTTTCTGGTCCAGTGAGCCCGCCGTGACGTTGGCTCCGCTCTCGCCCGGGCAAGGGCCCTCACCACCGCCAGAAGCGCGCATTGCCCGAGGAATCGCAGCACTGTCCATAGCCCTGCTGCTAGCAGCCATCGTCAACACGGCGTATTGGCTCCTGGTCCGAACCCTCGATCGAGAGCGAGACCTTGCCGTGCGTTGCGCGTTGGGAGCTTCGCCGTCAGCATTGCGCCTCGAACCGATGATTGAACTGGGGCTGGCGCTTAGTGGCGGACTCGCTCTCGGGATCGCGGTCCAGGGTCTGGTCGATCCGCTCCTGACAAGACTGCTGCCGCTGGCCTCTCGCTATCGCGCGGGTTTGGAAGGCCGAGTGCTCATGGCCACACTTCTCGTGGCTGGCGTAGTCCTGTTTCTTTGCGGAGTCCTGCCGTATTTGTGGAGCCGGCGCTTGAACCTCTCGCGAGTCTTGAACCCTTTGCGGCTCGGGGTTACGCCGACGTCGCGACGCCTTCGGTCGGCCCTCCCTCTCGTGCAGGTGGCTGCCGCCACCCTCCTGATTGCCCTTGCCGCGACCTTTCTCGCGAGCCTGCAAAGGCTCGAGGGTCAGGATCTCGGTTTAAGTCTGGATTCAGTGCTCGTCCTGCGGGCGGACTTCGCGCGTGCAGGTTTCGAATCTGGGCGATCGACCCAGATGTTGGAGGAGATCGAGCAGCGGCTGAAGCGCCACTCGGGGGTATCGGCGACGTCTCTCGTCGCCTCGGTCCCCTTTGAAACGATCTTCAGCGCACCGGTCGAGATCCCTGGGATCGGGCCGCTACCGGATCTTCCTGGCGATGGTCCCTATTGGAACGCGGTCTCCGCCGGCTACTTCGAGACGATGGGTCTTAGGCTCCTCCAGGGCCGGTACTTCGATGCCACGGACCGCGCAGACAGCGGCCTCGTCGCTGTCATCAACGAGTCCCTGGCTCGGGCCGCCTGGCCGGACGGTTCTCCGATCGGCAAGTGCCTGATTCTCGACGAACCGGCCGGTGCCTGCCCGGTCGTCGTCGGAGTCGTGGGTGATTCGCAACGGCAGTTCGTTCGCGAAGCGAAGGCAGCTCAAATTTACGTCCCCGTGGGCCAGCCGACCGATTGGTTTGGCCCGCAGGCCGTCCTGGTGAGGGCAGTCGGTAGTCCCGGAGACTTGATGGCTTCGATCCGACGGGAGGCCCAGACCGTCCACCCCGACATGCCGGCGGTGGACGTCCGCCTCCTGCGGGACCGGCTGGACCCCCAGTATCGCCCCTGGAAACTCGGTGCGACGGCCTTCGGTGCCTTCGGCATCGTGGCATTCGTGCTTGCCTTTGCCGGCCTGTACGCCGTCACCGCCCGCGGCGTGCTCGAGCGGCAGCGGGAAGCAGCCATTCGTCTCGCACTGGGCGCTGCACCGCCATCCTTGGTTCGGCTTCTCGTCGTTCGAGGACTGGCCCTGGCAGCGATCGGCGCGGCCATCGGAGTGGGGCTGGCAGTCGTGGTGATCAAAATCTGGGGCGACTCAATGGTCGAGGATTTGAGGCTCGAGCCCTGGCGATTATTCGCCGCCGCCCTAACCACCTGCGCCTTCGCGGCCCTGGCGGCCTACTTGCCGGCACGGCGGTTCGGGCACGTCGACCCGAGTGAAGTGCTACGCGAGGGCTGAGCCCGACGCCCTGAAAGGGCTTCTACGTGCCTCGTTCCCGGAAGAACAAGTCCAAGATCTCGGGATTCTCGAAGTTCTGGAGCGGCACAAACCGCTTCTGGCCCAGGCGCAGCGCCCGTGGCCCTTCTCGGGTCATGCCGCCTTCGAACGTCCAGGCGAGATCGAGGTCTCTGTCACAACGAGCAACGAGCCTGCTTGTGTCGTGTTACTGTTTGCTCGTCACTGCGATCATTTCGGGAGTCATCACGGACGCGATAAGGTAGACCGCAAGAGAGCAACTGCAATGGATACGCTAATCACGTTGGCGCGGCTCCCGCTCGCAATCCTGGCCTTCCTCGGAATTCTCCTCTGGTGGCTCTCCGTCTGGGTAATCGAGACTGTACTGGCGGCAGTTTGCTTGCCAATAGGAGTCGCTGTTCTGAAGCGTGACGAATTGAAGCAGTCGTGGCTCGGCCGCTATCCCAATTCCAGACCAGTTCAGCGAACCAAGATCGCTTCGCAGAGGCTTGCAGCTTGGGTGTCAAGCGACTGATGGGGCGCTCCGATCTTCAACCGAACACCCCCGCCGCCGAGAACCCGAACTCCGGGTCGTGCCGTGCCTGATCCAGGTACCGCGCCAGGTTCTTGGCGAGTTGGACGTTGGCGGCTTGGCGTTGGCAGGCGTCGGTGAAGAGGCGCCAGGCGGCGAGGGCTTCGCGGTGGACGCCGAGGGCTTCGAAGGCGGCCCGCATGGCGGTG
>JANRLG010000001.1:0-12586 GCA_033762835.1 Thermoanaerobaculia bacterium | reverse complement strand
GAGGAAGGAACGCAGGGCCTCGGTGGGTTCAGTGTGCGGCCGGCCTGAAGGCCGGCCGCTAACCAGGAGGCTGGGCGAGCCTTCCGTTCGGCCGGGCAGGGTCACGAAGGCCACTAGGCGATCCTCGCCGCCGGGACCGGGCACCACGGCCACCGCCGCGGCCGCAACCGCCGGGTGTTCGGCGAGCACCGCAGCGATCTCCTCGAGCTCGATGCGGAAGCCGCGCAGCTTGACCTGGGCGTCCGTGCGCCCGCGGTACTCGAAGCGGCCCTCGGCCCGCAGGCGCACGAGATCGCCGGTGCGGTAACGGCGGGCGCCGGGTTCGGGACTGTCCGGGTCCGGCACGAAGCGCTCGGCGGTCAGGGCCGGCCGACCCAGGTAACCGCGGGCCACCTGGTCGCCGCCGACCAGCAGCTCGCCCACGAAACCCACCGGCAAGGGGCGGCCGAGCGCATCCTCGAGGGCGACGCGGGTGCCCGCCACCGGCCGGCCGATGGGCACCGTGGCCGCCGTCACCGGGCCGTCGAGGCGAGCGAACAGGGCCTGCACGGTGGTCTCCGTGGGGCCGTAGAGATTGACGATCTCGGCCTCCGGCGCCGCCGCGGCCAGAACCGCCGCGAGCGCCGCGTCGAAGGCCTCGCCGCCGACGAAGAGCTGGCGCAGGGAGCCGAGCGTCGCCCGTGCCTCGGCGCCGAGCAGCAGGCGCCACAGCGTGGGCACCGCCTGCAGGGTGGTGATCCGGGCCGCCGAAACCAGCGCCAGCAGCCGCTCCGGGTCGCGCTCCGCCGCGGGCTCCGCGAAGACCACGACACCGCCCGCCACGAGCGGTGCGAACAGCTCCCACACCGAGGCGTCGAAGCTCGCCGGGGTCTTTTGCAGCACGCGGGTCTCGGCAGCGAAGCCGAACTCGCGGACGAACCACAGCAGGTGCCGGGTGATCGCCCGGTGCGGCACCACGACACCCTTGGGTCGGCCGGTCGAGCCCGAGGTGTAGATCACGTAGGCCGCGGCCGCCGCCGGCACCGCCGGCAGGGTCACGGCGAGGTCTTCCGGCGCGTCCTGGAGCAGATCGAGCCGCGGCAGCCCGGCGAGGGCCGGCGGCAAGTCGTCGCCGGCGGTCACCACGAGACCGACACCGGCATCCGTCACCAGGTGACGCAGGCGCTCCGCCGGCAACTCGAGGTCGAGGGGCACGTAGGCGCCGCCCGCCCGCAGCACCGCCACGGCGGCGAGCCCGAGATCGACGCCCCGCGGCAGCGCCAGGCCGACGCGGGACTCAAGCCCGACGCCCGCGGCCACCAGCTGACGGGCGAGCGCCGCCGAGCGCCGCTCGAGCTGGCCGTAGGACAACGCGCCCCGGGCATCCTCGAGAGCCGGCGCGGCGAGGTCGCGGTGGGCGAAAACGAGTTCGTGGAGCGCGGCATCGGCCGCCGGCACCGGCGCCGGGCCGAGACCCCGCTGGCCGAGCGCCGCCGCCACCGCCGGGGTGACCAGGGCGAGGTGCTCGAGAGGCACCTCCGGTGTCGCCAGGGCGGCCACCAGCTGCGTCTCGAACGCGGCGCTCCAGGCCTCGGCAGTGGCGGCGTCGAAGAGCTCGGCGTCGTGATCGAACAGCAGCTCGATCTCGCCGTCGGGCTGCTCGGACGCGGTCACCACCCAGTCGAACTTGATGGTGGCGGCGGTCTGCCGGCGACTGACGAAGCTCACGTCGCCGATCTGCGGCACCGACGCCGAGGCGTTCTGGAGCGTGAAGAAGACCTGGAAGACCGGCGTCCGGTCGAGACTGCGCTCCGGCGCCACTTCGTCGACCAGCCGCTCGAAGGGCAGTTCCTGGTGGGCGTAGGCGTCGAGCGTGGACTCGCGCACCCGGACCACCAGATCTCGGAAGCTGGTCGCGCCCGGAACCTCGGAGCGCAGGGCCAAGGTGTTGACGAAGAGGCCCACCAGGTTTTCGATCTCGCCGCGGTGACGATTCGCGATCGGCGTGCCGACGGCGAAGTCCTGCTGCCCGGACAGGCGGGCCAGGAGGGCTTCGAAATTCGCCAGCAGGACCATGAAGAGCGTCGCCTGGTGCTCGCGGGCGAAGCTCTGGAGGGCCGCGGCCAACTCGCGACCGAGTCGCCGCTCGTGGCCCCCCAAGGGCCGCCGCCGCAGCGCCGGCCGGGGGCGATCGGTGGGCAATTCGAGCGGCGGCACCGCCGCCAAGCGCGTCCGCCAGTAGCCGAGCTGGGCTTCGAGCTCGGCGCCCGATAGCCGCTGGCGTTGGTCCTGGGCGAATTGCCGGTAGCTCGTCGGCAGCTCCGGCCACCGCGGGTCCTCGCTCCGCTCGAGGGCGCGGTAAGCCTCGACCAAGTCGCGCACGAAGACGCCCACCGACCAGCCGTCGGCGGCGATGTGGTGGACGTTGAGCAAGAACGTGTGCCGGCGCGACTCGAGGATCAGGAGGACCGCGTGCAGTACCGGTCCGTGGGCGAGATCGAAGGTCTCCGCCCGGAACTCGGCTTCGACCACCGCCGCGGCCGCCGCCCGCTCCGCCTCCGGCAGGTCCGACAGGTCCACCACGCGCGGGGCCGGCACCTCCGCGAGCACCCGCTGGCGGGGGCCGGCCTCGGTTTCGAGGTAGACCGTGCGCAGGATCTCGTGGCGAGCCGTGGTGATCCGAACGGCGGCGGCGAAGCGGTCGGGGTCGAGGGGACCCTCGGCGTCGAGCACCACCGGCACGTGGTAAGCCGTCGAGCCGGGCTCGAAGCGGTCCAGGAACCACAGCCGCTCCTGGGCGAAGGACAACGGGGCGAGCTCGTCCTCCGAAGTTCCAGCGACCGGGCTCATCCCGGCCGACTGGCCATCGACCACCGCCGTACCCGGCACCGAAGCCGGCAGGCGCGCCGCGAGACCCGCGGGGGTCGGAGCCTCGAACACTGCCCGCAGGGGCAGTTCGACCCCGAGCGCCTCGCGCAGCCGCGAGACCAGTTGCGTCGCCAGCAGGGAGTGGCCACCGAGCTCGAAGAAGTCGGCTTCGACGCTGACCGCGTCGAGCCCGAGCACGGCGGCGAAGGCACCGGCCACGACGGCCTCGATGGCCGAACGCGGCGCCACGAATTCGAGCCGGGCAGCGACCTCCTGGGCCACCCCGGCGGCGCGCGTGGCCAGGGCCTTCTTGTCGACCTTGCCGTTGGCGTTCAAGGGCAACTCGGCGAGCGGCACGAAGGCGGCGGGCACCATGAACGCGGGCAGCTCGACGCGCGCTTTCGACTCGAGCTCCGAGATCGGCAGCTCCGCGACACCCGGGGCAGCGGTCACGAAGGCGAACAGCCGCCCGTCGGCCACCACCGCGGCGGCCGTGGCCACCGCCGGGTGCGCCCCGAGCACCGCCTCGATCTCCCCCAGCTCGATGCGGAAACCGCGCAGTTTGACCTGGCCGTCCAAACGGCCGAGGAACTCCAGGCTGCCGTCGGGCCGCCAGCGCACTTGGTCGCCGGTGCGATAGAGCCGATCCCCGGGGATCTCGGCCACCGGGTTCGGCACGAAGCGCTCGGCGGTCAATCCCGCCCGCCCGAGATACCCGCGGGCGAGACCGAGCCCGGCGGCGTACAGCTCACCCGGCACGTCCACCGGCACCGGCCGGAGCTCGGCGTCGAGCACCAGGGCGCGAGTGTTGGTGATCGGCCGACCCACGGGCACCGGGCGCGCCACGTCGGCGGCGCTGGCCATGACGTGGCAGGCCGTGAAGGTGGTGTTTTCGGTCGGACCGTAGCCGTTGACGAGCACCGCCCCCGGCGCCAACGCCGCGACCACCCGCTCGACCGCCGCCGGGGCCAGGACGTCGCCACCGGCCAGCACTTGGCGGACGCGGGACAACGCCGCGCCCTCGTGTTCGGCCATCTGGTGGAACAACCCGGCGGTGAGCCAGAGGGTGGTGACCTCGAAGTGATCGAGGGCGGCGGCGATCTCCCCCAGCGACAAGCTGCCCGCGGCGGGCACCGCGAGGGTGCCGCCGGTCAGGAGCGCACCCCAGATCTCGAGGGTGGCGGCGTCGAAGGACGTCGGCGCCAGCTGCAGAACGGTCTCGCCGGGGCCGAGCGTCACGAAGTTCGGCTCCGTGACGAGGCGCACCACGGCCCGGTGCGGCACGGCGACGCCCTTCGGTTTGCCGGTCGAACCCGACGTGTACATGACGTAGGCGAGGTGGTCCGGCCGAACTGAACTTCGGCCGCTACCCGGGTAGCGGCCGGCTTTCAGGCCGGCCGAATCCCCGACCACCCCCAAATCCGCCCCCACCAACCAGGTCTCCGGGCGCTCCGCGGGCAACTTCGCCAGCAGGCTCTCGTGGGCCAGGAGCACCCGCGCGCCCGCGTCTTCCAGCATGAAGCGCAGGCGCTCCGCGGGGTAGCCGGCATCGAGCGGCACGAAGAAGCCGCCGGCCTTGAGCACCCCGAGGGTGGCGACGATGTTCTCGACCGAGCGCTCGAGGGCCAAGGCCACGGCGACCTCGGGGCCGACGCCACGGCGCACGAGCTCGGCGGCGACGTGGTCGGCCCGGCGATCGAGCTCGGCGTAAGTCAGGCTGACCGACTCGGAGCGCACGGCGAGGGCCTCCGGCCGCGCGCGCACCTGGGCTTCGAAGAGCCGGTGGATGGGCTCCGCGGGAATCTCCACCGTGGTCCGGTTCCACTCCGTCAGCACCTGCCGGCGCTCGGACTCGGGGAACCAAGGCAGCTCGGACAACGACGCCGCGGGCCGCGCGAGGGCCGCCGGCAGCAAGGTGCCGAAGTGCGCGAGCAGCCGTTCGGCGGTGGCGGCGTCGAACAGATCGCGATCGAACTCGAGAGTGCCGACGAGGCCGCCGTCGGCTTCCCGCAGGGCGAACATCAGGTCGAACTTGGCCGTCGCGGACGACGGAATCAGCGGCGACACCTGGACCCCTGGGAAGGCCGGGGCCAGCGGGGCGTTCTGCAGGGCAAAGACCACCTGGAAGATCGGCGGGTGGCTGGCCGCGCGGTCCGGCGCCAAATCCTCGACCAGGCGCTCGAAGGGCAAGTCCTGGTGCGCGAAGGCACCGAGGGCGACTTCCTTGGTCCGCGCCAGGGCGGTGACCAGGCTGGGATCGCCGTCGAAGCGCCCGCGGAAGGCCACGGTGTTGACGAAGAAGCCCACCAGCCCTTCGAGCTCCGGGCGCAGACGGCCCGCCACCGGCGAGCCCACCACCACATCGTCCTGGCCGGCGTGGCGGGCGAGCAGGTTCTGCCACACCGCCAGCAGCACCATGAACAGCGTCGCGCCGCGCTCCTGGGCGAGACTCCGGGCGGTGCTCAGCACGCTGCCGTCGAAGCGGCAGGGCACCTCGCCGCCGCGACCGCTGGCGGTCAGGGGCCGCGGCCGGTCCGTGGGCAGGGCGAGCAGCGGCGGCGCCCCGGCCAGCGCTTGGCGCCAGAAGCTCAGGCGCTCGTCCAAGTGGGCAGCGAGTTCGGCCCGTTGCCAGGCGGCGAACTCGACGTAGCGCACCGGCAAGGGCGGCAGCTGGGCCTCGCGTCCCGCCGCCCGCGCCTCGTAAAGCGCCGCCAAGTCGGTCAGGAACAGGCCCAGGGACCAGCCGTCCGACGCGATGTGATGCTGGACGACGACCAGGCCGTGATCCTCCGGCCCGAGTACCAGCAGCAAGGCGCGGAGCAACCGGCCGCTCGCGAGATCGAAGGGCAGGGTGGCGAGGCGACCGGCCTGGCGCTCCGCCTCGGCCAGTCGATCACCCGCGGGAAGACCTTGCAGGTCGACCACCTCGAGCAGATCCTCGGGCACCGGCGTCAGCCATTGCATCGGGCCCTGGGGGCCGGCGGCGAAGCGCGTGCGCAGGGTTTCGTGGCGGCGCACCACGTCCGCCAGGGCGCCCGCGAGGGCCGCGATGTCGAGCGGTCCGTGGAGGCGCAGGCCGGCGGGCACGTTGTACTGGGCACTGCCCGGGTAGAGCCGGTCCAGGAACCACAACCGACTCTGGGCGAAGGACAGCTCGAAGGGGCCGTCACCCTCGAGGCGCGGGAACGGGCGGTCGCCGCCGGCCTTCTTGCGCGCCGCGATCAAGGCCGCCAAACGCGTCCGATCGAGTGTGCGATCGGAGGCGGGCGCAGGCGCCGCGGTCGGCGGGGCGACCCGCGCCGCGATGAACTCCGCCAAGCCCGCCACCGTGGGGGTCTCGAACAGGTTCCGCAGCGGCACCTCGACGCCGCTGGCCGCCCGCAGGCGGGACACCAGGCGCGTCGCCTTGAGCGAATGGCCGCCCAAGGCGAAGAAGTCGTCGTGCACCGAGACCCGGGGCAGCTCGAGGATCTCGGCGAACACTCCAGCCACGAGTTCCTCGGTGGCGTTCGCGGGCGCCACGAACTCGGCCTCGGAAGTGGCTCCCAGCTCGCGCTCGGCCAACACCCGGCGGTCGACTTTGCCGTTCGAGGTCAGGGGCAGCTCGGCGAGCACTTCGAGCCCACTCGGCACGAGGTAGTCCGGCAACCGTTCGCGCAGCCAGGCGCGCAGGTTCGCCGCCACCAGCTCGTGGCCGGGCCGGGCCGCCACGAAAGCCACCAGGCGCTTTTCGCCGTCGCCGCCGGTGCGCACCAACAGGGCGCCCTGGGCGACCTCGGGGTGGCGCAGCAGCACCGCCTCGATCTCCCCCGGCTCGATGCGGAAGCCGCGGATCTTGACCTGGCCGTCGGCGCGACCGACGAACTCGATCTCGCCGTCGGCGGCGAAGCGGGCCAAGTCGCCGGTGCGGTAGAGCCGCGCGCCGGGGGTCGCCGAGAAGGGATCGGGCACGAAGCGCTCGGCGGTCTGGGCCGGCCGCCCGACGTAGCCGAGCGCCAGGCCGTCGCCGCCGGTGACGAGCTCCCCCACCGCCCCCACCGCCACCGGCACGAGCCGGCGATCCACCAGGTAGACCGTGGTGTTCGAGATCGGCCGGCCGATCGGCACCTGCGGGCCGAGTCTGGCCGGATCGCGGCCCGCGAGAGCCGCGGCGGTGGTGATGACGGCGTTTTCCGTCGGGCCGTAGGCGTTGGTGAAGCGCTCCGGCGCGCCTGCCGCCAGCACCTGGGCGACTGCCGCCGGGTCCGCCGCTTCGCCGCCGAAGAAGGCGTGGCGCAGGCGCCCGACGGCCTCCGGGTGGGCCTTGGCGAGCTGGTTGAACAGGGCCGTCGTGAGCAGCATCACCGACACCCGGCGGGCGGCCAGCTCGGCGGCCATACGGTCGGTATCGAGCGCCACGTCCTTGCTGATGCCGACCAGGCAGGCGCCGTTCAGGAGTGCCGAGAACAGCTCGAAGGTGGTGGCGTCGAAGGCCGGGTTGGCCACTTGGGCCACCCGGTCCTCGGGCCGGATGACGACGTCCCGGCTGCCCAGAACCAAGCGGACGACACCCCGGTGCGGAATCACGACGCCCTTGGGGGTGCCCGTGGAGCCCGAGGTGTACATCACCGCCGCGGGGTCGAGGGGGCCGACGCCGGCCGTGACCGCGTCGCCGGGGGTGGCGAAATCGAAGGTCGCAAGGTCGAGGGCGACGAGCTCCGGCCGCGCCGCCAGCAGCGCTTCGAGGCTCGCGTCGACGCCCGCGTGGAGCACCAGCTCGGCCTGGGTATCCGCCACCTGGAAAGCCAGGCGCGAGACCGGGTGATCGGCGTCGAGCGGCACGTAGGTGCCCCCCGCGGCGAGCACGGCGAGGGTGGCGACGACCATCTCGGGAGACCGCGGCAGCAGCAAGGCGACCGGCGTCCAGGGGCCGACGCCGCGCTGCCGGAGCACCGCCGCCAAGGCCCGCACGCGCGCCGCGAGCTCGCCGTAGCTGGCCGCGAACCCCGGGTAATCGAGGGCCGGAGCGTCGGGACGGAGGGCGGCCTGGTGGCAGAACAACTCGACCAGCGAGGCGTCCCGTGGGTAGGCGGTGGTGCCGGCGCCGGACCACTCGCCGAGCACCGCCCGGGCTTCCGCCGGCGCCAGCAGCGGCAGGCTGCCCACCGGGCGGTCGGGCGCCGCCAGGGCGGCCGCCAGGAAGATCTCGAGGGAGCGCGCGAAGCGCTCCATCGTCACCCGTTCGAACAGCGCCGTGGCGTACTCGAGGGTACCGGCGATCTCGCGCCCGTCGTCCGTCAAGACACAGGTCAGGTCGAATTTGGCGGTCGCCGTCCGCGCCACCACGGGCTCGGCCACGAGCCCCGCCATCGTCGGCCGGGGGGACGGGGGTTGGAACGCGAAAGCCACCTCGAACAGCGGCGTCCGGCTCGGATCGCGGCGGTTCACGAGGGCCTCCACGAGGCGCTCGAAGGGCACGTCCTGGTGGGCGAAGGCGGCCAGGGTGGCAGCGCGCCAGGCCTCGGAAACGGCCACGAAGCCGGCCGCGGGGTCGAGTTCCACGGCCAGCGGCAGGGTGTTGACGAAGAACCCCACGAGGTTCTCGAGCTCGATCTTGGACCGCCCGGCCAGCGGCGTCCCCAGAACCACCGTCGCCTGCCCGGCATAACGCCCCAGGAACGCCGCGAAGGCCGCTCCGGAGACGTTGAAGGCGGTCAGCGTCCGGGTCGCCGCGAAGGCCCGGAAGGCCGCCGCCAGTGGCTCGGGGAAGTGCACTTCGACGGTCGCCCCGGCGGAGCTGCGCACCGCGGGCCGCGGGTGATCGGTGGGCAGGGTGAGCTTGGGCGCTCCCGCCAGCACCGTCCGCCAATGCTCGATCTGCTTCTCGATGCGTCCGCTCGGCGCCAGCACCTCGCGTTGCCACACGGCGAAATCGGCATAACGCAAGGGCAGATCGGGCAGCGCCGCCGAGGTGCCCGCGACCTCGGCCCGGTAGAGCTCGGCCAGTTCGCGCAGGAAGACGTCGAGCGACCAGCCGTCGGACACGATGTGGTGCATCGTGGCGTAAAGCACGCCCTCGGCCGGTCCGAGGCGGACCCAACCGGTGCGCAGCACGGGTCCCGACTCGAGGTCGAAGCTCAGGCGTGCCTGCGCCTCGAGCACGGCTGCCAGGGCGGCTTCGCGCCGGGCCGGCGGCAGGCTCGCGAGATCCACCACCGGCAGCGGCTGGGGCGCTGCCGGCCGGATGCGCTGCACGGCCTCCTCGCCCTCCTGGCGGAACACCGTGCGCAGGGAGGTTTGGCGTTCGACCACGCGGTTCAAAGCGCGGGCGAGCGCGGCGAGATCGGCACGGCCGAACAGCCGCAGGGCACCGGGCACGTTGTATTGGGCGGACCCGGGTTCGTAGCGGTCCAGGAACCACAGCCGCTCCTGGGCGAAGGACAACGGGAAGGGGCCGTCACCGGGTCGCGGCGGAATCGGCCGCTCACCCCCCGGATCGCCCTTGCGGGCCGCGACCAGGGCCGCCAGACGGGCACGATCGAGCGCCGGGCCGCGCTCGGGGCCGGTCGCCCCCGCGCCCGCCGCCGCGAGCAGGCTCGCCACCCCCGCCACCGTGGGATTCGCGAACAGTTCGGGCAAGCCCACTTCGACGCCCCACTCCCGGCGCAGGCGGGAGAGCAGGCGCAGGGCCAGCAGCGAATGGCCGCCGAGAGCGAAGAACGAGGTTTCGACGTCGACCGCGGGCGCCTCGAGGACCTCGGCGAAGAGCTCCGCGACGCGGGCTTCGGTCGGCGTGCGCGGCGCCACGGCGGGAGCGCTCGCGCCGCTGGGGCGTTCGACCACCAGGGCTTTGCGGTCGAGCTTGCCGCCCGCGGTCCGCGGCAGGGTGGCCAACACCACGATCTCGGCCGGTACCAGGGCGGCGGGCAGATGGGAACGGGCGTGGCGCAGCACGTCGGCAACGTCGAGGGCGCTGGCCGGCGCCGTTACGAAGGCCACCAAGCGCCCATCGGCAGCCACCACCGCGGCCTCGCCGACGCCCGGGTGGGCCGCCAAGACGGCTTCGATCTCACCCGGTTCGAGGCGGTAGCCGCGGAGCTTGACTTGCTGGTCCAAGCGCCCCAGGAACTCGAGGTCCCCGGAGCCGGTGAAGCGGACCCGGTCCCCGGTGCGATAGCGCCGGGCACCGGGCTCGGAGCTCTCGGGATCGGGCACGAACCGTTCCGCGGTGCGCGCCGGGTCGCCGAGATAACCCCGCGCGAGGGTGTGCCCACCGATCACCAGCTCCCCCACGGCGCCCAGGGGCACGCTACGACCGGCCCGGTCGACCACCGCCACGGTGTCCGCCGGCAGGGCGCGGCCGATGGGCACCCGCGGCCGGGTGACGAACTCGTCGGACGTTCCGACGACGTTCCAGGCGGTGGAGGTGATGGTGGTTTCGGTGGGGCCGTAGGCGTTCCAATGCGACACCGCCGGCAGCAGCGCCAGGGAGCGCGCCAAGGCCGCCGGGGGCACCGCCTCGCCGCCGATGACGACCTGACGCAAGGCGTGCCCGCCGACGTCCTCGGGTCTCGCCTCGGCCACCCAGCTCGCCCACAGGCCGGTCGCGAGGTTGAGCACCGAGACGTTTTCGTCCCGGATCACCCGCGTCAGCCGGTCGAGGGGCGGCGCCGTGAAGCCCAGCGGAATCAACGTCGCCCCCACCGACCAGGCGCTGATGATCTGCTCGAGAGTGAGGTCGAAGGTCAACGCGCCGGCCTGCAGAATGCGATCGGCGGCGGTCCAACCGAACACCGTCTGCGCTGAAAGCAGGTGATTCACCACCGCCCGGTGCGGCACACCGACGCCCTTCGGCCGACCCGTGGTGCCGGAGGTGAAGATCACCCAGGCAAGGCTCTCGGGGTGCTGCTGGACGGGGCGGAAGGCGAACCGGGCGCTGGGCGCCACCCGCGGAACCTCGAAGGCTCGGCCGACACGGAGGTCGGCCGCGACAGGGAGTTCCTCGGTTGCGACCAGCGCCACCGCGCCGACGTCCGCGAGCATGTCCGCCGTGCGACCCGCGGGCTGATCGGGGTCGAGCGGCACGAAGGCGGCGCCCGAGAGCCACACGGCCAACATCGCCACCAGCGCTTCGACCGGGTCGCGCAGGGCCACCGCCACCGCGCGTTCGGGGCCGGCACCGTGGTTTTGGAGAGCTCCGGCGAGGCCCTCGGCGCGAGCCAGCAGCTCGCCGTAGGACAGCTCCCCGGCCGGCCCGGCGAGGGCCAGGGTGGTCGGCGAACGCCGGGCCTGGGCGACGATCCGCTCGTGGAGCAGCCCGGGCGCCGCGGGGGCGAGCCCCTCGACGCCGCTCCACGCCCGCAGCTGGGCGGCCTCCGCCGGCCCGGCCCCGACGAGCGACGCGACGGGAGACTCCGGGCTCCGCACCCAAGCCCCGGTCAGCGTCTCGAAGGCCGCGGCCCAGCGCTCGATCGTGGTCCGCTCGAACAAATCACTGTCGTATTCGAGGTTGCCGGCGATCGTCCCACCGTCTTCGACCAGTCCGAGACTGAGGTCGAACTTGGCGCCGCCGCCGCTCGGCGGCAGGATCTCCACCTCGAGCCCCGGCAAGGCGAAACGCCAGTCCCGCACTTCGTAGGAGAACAGGGCGGACACGAGCGGCGTGCGGGCCGGATCGCGCGGCACCGCGAGCTCGTCCACCAGGCGCTCGAAAGGCAATCGCGGGTGGGCATAGGTGTCCAAGGCGGCGGCGCCGACCCGCGCCAGGAGCTCGGCGCCGGTGGGCTCGCCGGAGAGATCGATGCGGATCGGCAAGGTGTTGACGAAAAAGCCCAACACGCCCTCGAGCTCGCGCCGCTCGCGGCCCGCCACCGGCGCCCCGACGATGACGTCGTCCTGGCCCGCGAGGCGGCCGAGCAGAGCCCCGAAGACCGCCAGCAGGAACTGGAACGGCGTCACCTCGGCCGCCCGAGCCGCCGCGCGCAGCCGCTCGCTGGTGGCCGGGTCGAGCGTCACCGGCACCAGGCCGCCGACGCCGCGCCGCAACGCCGGCCGCGGCCGGTCCGTGGGCAGTTCGAGCACCGGCGGCTCCGCCAGCACCCGGCGCCAGAACCCGAGCTCGGCGGCGAGCACCGCCCCGGCGAGCTCGGTCCGCTGCCACTGGGCGAAATCGGGGTACCGCAGGGGTACCGGCGGCAGCACGACCGGCTCGCCGGTCACCGCGCCGGCATACAGGCGCGACAGCTCGGCGACGAAGATCGCCACCGATCCGCCATCGAAGGCGATGTGGTGGATGTTGAGCAGCAGGACGTGGTCGTCGCCTCCGAGGCGGACCAACCGGAAGGTGTAGACCGGCCCGCGCTCGAGATCGAACCGGGTCCGAGCGTGTTCGGCCACGGCGGCGGCCAGCTCGGCCTCGGAACCGACCGCGATTTCATCGAGCGTGAGACCGCGCTCGCCGAGCACCGGACCGATCTGCTGGAACGGCACGCCGTCGAGCTCGCCGAAGGTGGTGCGCAGGCCGGCGTGACGATCGACCAACTGGGCCAGACACGCCACCAGGGCGGCGCGATCGAGCCGGCCGCGCAGGCGTAGGGCCGCGGGCTGGTTGTACAGCGGGTCCCCGGGCGCGAAGCGATCGAGGAACCACAGCCGCTCCTGCCCGAAGGACAACGGGAACGGCCCGTCCCCAGGCCACACCACCAGTTCGGCGCTCGCCGCGGGGCCGGATTCGTTCCGGGCGGCCTCGAGCGCGGCTTCG